>DATJWN010000373.1:0-20982 GCA_035501235.1 Reyranella sp. | reverse complement strand
GCAGGTGTCGACATCGCCGCCCTGCCCGGTCGTCTTGGCGCGCAGCAGGCAGGCGAGCAGGCCGACCGTGCCGGTGAGGCCGCTCATGCTGTCGATCAGCGAGACGCCCACCCGCGTCGGCGCGCCGGCGGGATCGCCCGTCAGCTCCATCAGGCCCGCCTCGGCCTGCATCAGGAAGTCGTAGCCTGGCCAGTCGGCACGTTCGTTGCCGCGACCGTAGGCCGAGATATGCAGGCAGACGATCGAGGGCTTCAGATGCTTCAGGCTCGCATAGTCGATGCCGAGCTTGGCGGGCTGCGTGCCGCGCATGTTGTTCACGACGCAATCGGCGCCCTTAACCAGCGCCTCGAACTGCGCGCGGCCTCCCCTCGACTTCATGTCGATGGTCACGCTCTTCTTGCCCAGATTCCAGGCCTGGAAATACTCGCTATCGTCCGGCCCAAGCTTATAGGGCCCGACCTGCCGCGAGGGATCGCCCTCCGGCGCCTCGACCTTGATCACCTCGGCGCCCAATTCGGCCATGAACATCGTGCCGTAGGGCCCGGCGCCGAACTGCTCGAGCGTGAGGACGCGGATGCCTTCGAGCGGCTTGTTCATGCCGCCGACCGCCGCGCCCACTGGCGCGCGATGATCAGGCGCTGCATCTCGTTCGTGCCCTCCCCGATGCAGGTGAGGGGCGCGTCGCGATAGAGCCGTTCGATGTCGTATTCCTTGGAATAGCCGTAGGCGCCGTGGATGCGCATGGACTCGGTGCTGTTTTCCAGCGCCGCCTCCGAGGCAAAGTACTTGGCCATGCCCGCTTCCATGTCGCAGCGGTCGCCGCGGTCGAAGGCCTGCGCGGCATCGAGCGTGAGGAGACGTGCCGCACGGGCGCGCGTCGCCATCTCGCCGATCTTCAGCGCGATCGCCTGGTGCTCGATGATCGGCTTGCCGAAGGTCTGGCGCAGCTGCGCATAGTCGGTCGCAAGCTTGAGCGCGCCCTCGGCGATGCCCACACCGCGCGCCGCCACGTTGATGCGGCCGAGCTCGAGCCCGCCCGCGACCTGGGTGAAGCCGCGGCCCTCGACCTCGCCGATCAGGTGATCGGCCGGGATGCGATAGTTGTCGAAGATCAGCTCACCCGAATCGATCGACTTGTAGCCGAGCTTCTCGAGCTTGCGGCCCGTGGTGAAGCCCGGCCCCTTGGGCGCGATGAACAGGCTCATGCCCGAATAGCGCGGGCTCGCCTCGGGGTTTGTCTTGACCAGCAGCGCGAAGCACGAGCCCTCGATGCCGTTACTGATCCAGGTCTTGGTGCCGTTGATGATGTAGTCGCCTCTGTTGTCGCGCAGCGCCGTCATGCGGATTGCCTGCAGGTCCGTGCCGGCATTGGGCTCGGTGAGGGCGAGGCCGCCGCGCACTTCTCCGCTCGCGAACTTGGGCAGCCAGTGGCGGCGCTGCGGCTCGGTGCCGAACTTCTCGACCGCCAGCGCCAGCATCAGGTGCGAGTTGAAGATGCCGGTGATCGCCATCCACACCGCCGAGATCTTCATCACGATCTGGGCGTAGGTCGTGGCCGGGAGCCCCAGCCCGCCATATTCCGGCGAGACGGTCGCGCCGAACAGGCCGAGCTCCTTCATCTGCTCGACGATCTCGGCCGGCCACTTGTCGGCATGGTCATATTCCTTCACCCGCGGCGCCACCTCGCGGGCGATCCAGCGGTCGATGGTGGCCAGGAGCTGCGCCTCGTCCGCCGGGTCGATCGTCGCCATTCGTTTCCTCCCAATTGCGACTCCAAGGTGAAAAGCCCCCTTGCGAGAGTCAACGTTTCCCACAATCCGTTCGTGCTAGATTTCGCAGAACGCGCGTGAAGAGAGGGGAGATCTCGGCATGACAGCGATCGATGCAGGCGGCTCACGCCAATGGACCGTCGGGTCCGTGCTCAGCATGTCCTTTTCGGTCTTCACCGGCCATTTGGTACCTTTCGCGGGCACGGCCCTGCTGCTCACGGTGCCGACGCTGCTGTTCCGGCTGGTCCTGCCGCTCTCCTTCTTCCAGAACATCGTCCAGATCGCCTTCGGACAGATCGCCTACGTCACCCTGATCTACGGCACGGTGCAGGCGCTGCGCGGCCGCAAGGTCGCGATGGGCGAATGCCTGTCCGAGGGCTTCAAGCGGCTCGGCGTCGCCTTCGTCGTAGGCATCCTCTACACGATCGCGCTGGCCGTGGGCTTCGTCCTCTTGATCGTGCCCGGCGTCCTGGTGCTCCTGTGGTGGGCGGTGGCCGTCCCGTCGGCGGTGGTCGAGAAAACCGGCGTGGCGGACTCCTTCAGCCGCAGCAGCGCTCTCACCCGCGACCGGCGGTGGCGCATCCTCGGCGTCCTCCTCGTCGCGGGACTGATCGTGGGCGTCATCCAGTTCATCATCTTCTGGATCATCGGCCTTATGGCGGGAAGCACCGTCACGACACTCGTCCTGCAGCACACCAGCCTCTTCGGCCTCGTCCAGTGGCTCGTGGGCGGCGTCGCGCTTGCCTTCTATGCCTGCCTGCTCGCCACGCTCTACTACTCGCTGCGCAGCGACAAGGAAGGCGTCGACATCAACCAGATCGCGTCGGTCTTCGACTGAGGGGCGCGACATAGCCACTCCCGACATCGCAGGTCCCGGCGCCGACTGGAATATCGGGTCGGTGATCGAGACCGCGGCGGGCGCGCTCGGCCGCAATCTCGTGCCCTTCGGCGCGACGGCGCTGGTTGCGTCGCTGCCCAACCTGATCCTGTCCTATCTCGTGCCCGGAGACAGCGCGACGAGGTTCGACGACTCCGGTTCTCTCGCGGCCTTGTTCCTCCAGCTGGCGGTGACGCTTCTCGTTTCCCAGATCGTCACAGTGACGCTGGTCTACGGCACCTTGCAGACCCTGCGCGGGCGGCAGGTCACGGTCGGCGACTGCCTGTCGACGGGCTTCGGCCATTTCGGCGCGGCGCTCGGCGTCGCGCTGCTTTCGGGCGTCGCCGTCCTGGCTGCCTCGATGCTCTTCCTCGTTCCCGGGATCATCCTCTCCGTGGTCTGGGCCGTGGCGATCCCCGCGGCCACCATCGAGAATGCCGGCGTCACCGGCGCGCTCGGCCGCAGCGCCGACCTGACGCGCGACCGCCGCTGGCGTGTGTTCGGCGTCCTGATCGTGGCCCACTTCCTCACCATCGCGGCGGCTTGGGTGCTGGGCCTGGTTGTCGGCGTCCTCAAGGGCCTGGACCTGCAGGCCTTCACCATTGTGGACTGGGTGATCAACACCTTCACCGACGCCTTCGGTGCCTGCGTCGTCGCCACGCTCTACTACTACCTGCGCCGCGACAAGGAAGGCGCCGACATCAACCAGATCGCGTCGGTGTTCGACTGACCTTGTCGAACTTGTCGCGGCGGCGGCGGCCGAAGCTCAGCTCCGCCTCCAGGCGCCGGCGCTGGGCGGCATAGAAGGCCTCGAGGAAGCGCGTGGTCTCGAGATCGTTCGGAATGGGCGGGCTGGTGCCGATCTTGCGTGCGATGCGTTCGGCGATGTCGTGCCGCACCTCGGAGGACGCCGCGCTCCCCGAGCGCAGCACATCCTCCAGCACCTGCAGCTCCTTGACGCCGTAGACGTCGAGTTGCTCGGTCGTGAAGCGATAGGCTTCGGTCTCCCGCACGCTCTGGCGATTTTGCTCGGCCTCGGCGAGATCGGGCAACAGCACTGGCTTGGGCTCGACCACGACCCAGGTGCCGCCGATCATGTCGCCCGCGCGCAGCCGGTCGCGATTGAAGATCGGCAGGCAGACCAGCACGCCGACCCAGATCATCGACGCGAGCCACGTCCATCCGCCGGACAGGCCGACGCTGCCGGCCGAGAGGGCAAGCGACAGCGGCACGAAGAGCTCGACCTCGCGCATCAGGTTGCGGGCGATCACGGCGGCGGGCGTGAGCGGGCCGCCGCGCCGGTTGATGACGCGCAGCGAGGTCATGCGCTTGCCGGGCGTGCGACCGTTCCAGGCGAGCTCGAAGCCGCTGAAATAGAAGGCGCGCAGCAGGAATAGCAGGAGGACGAAGGCCGTCCAGCCGAGATAGCCGCCGACGGCAAGCGACAGCAGCGCGAGCGCGACCATGGTCGCGACCAGGATGAGGAAATCGATCATCAGCGCCGAGAACCGCTCGCCGAGCGTGGCGAGCTTGATGTGCACGGCCACGCCCTCGGGCGTCACCACGCTGCGCATCATCTTGCCGCCTGCCGGAAGGGGGATCGCCGCGTCCGTCATCGGCGCGCCCGGCCGGCGAGGCTGAAATAAGCGACGATGGCAACCCACACGCTCCAGCCGAGGATCATCCGCGGCAAGGTGCCGAGGATGGTCTGCCGGCCGATGCCTTCCAGCAGGCCCGCGATCAGCAGCATCAGCACGGCGCCCATGACGATGACCGCGGCGTCGCGGCCGTCGCGCGCCAGCCGGGCGAGGCGCGGCTCGCGGTCGGCGAAGAGGATCGCCGTGGCGAGCTTCAGTCCGGCCGCTCCGGCCAGAACTAATGCGGTGAGTTCGGTCGGACCGTGGATGGAAAGCCAGCCCACCACCTCGACCAGCAGCCCCTTGCTCTGGTACAGCGCCACGAAAGCGCCGAGCGTGAGGCCGTTGTAGAAGATCAGCACCACCGTCGGCACGCCGAGCGCGAAGCCCAGCGCGAAGCTCAGCATGCCGATGCCGGCATTGTGGGAGAAGAGATAGGCCGCGAAGGCGCCGAGCTGGCCGCCCGACGCGGTGTGGTGCAGCTGCTCGCGCAATTGCTCGGGCGTGCTTTGAAAATTGCGCCCCTGCTCCATACCGCCCATGAAGGAGCCATAGTAGGTCGGGTCGCTCATCGTGAGCCACCAGGCGGCGACGGCCCCTGCGATCATCACCACCGTCGAGACGGCGATGTGGCGCCAGGCGGCGCGTACCGCCATCGGCAGGCGCCAGGCGAAGAAGGCCGCGAGCAGCGGGCCCGGCCGCTCGCGCACGCCGTAGACGCTGAGATAGGCGCGCGCACAGAGCGCCTCGAGATAGTCGAGCAGGTTGCGGTCGAGCGACACGGCGCGCGCGACCGACAGGCTCGAGAGGGTGGCACGATAGAGAGTCGGCAGGCGGGTCAGGCTGGCGCCGTCGAGCGTTTCCACGCCGCTCTTCTCGGCGCGCTCGACGAGCTTCTCGAGCTCGCGCCAGGTGCCCTCGCGCTCGCGCCGGAACTGCGTGCTCTTGAGCTCGAGCGCCATCAGAGCATGTCCCGTCGCTTGATATCGAGGTAGCGGTTGATCAGCTCGACGCCGAGCTGCTGGGGATCGGCCTGCAGGCACTGCACACCGAGCCGCCGCAAGCGCTGCAGCACGACCTCGCGCTCGGACTCGAAATCCTGGGCGAACACCGAGCGGCCGAGTCCCTGGAACGTCTCGGGCCGCGCCGCCGCCAGCTGGGCGAGCTGCCGGTCGGCCAGCACGACGAACAGGACGAGATGCTTGGCCGCAAGCCGCCTGAGATTGTCGACCATCAGCTCGGCACCCACGGTGTCGGCGAAATCGGTCATCACGACGATCAGGCTGCGCCGGTCGAGGCGGCCCATCAGGTCCATGAGGGCGAGCGTGTAATTGCTCTCCTCGGCGCGATAGGCGAGGCGAGCCATCTGGCGCTGGACCAGGGAGAAGTTGGCCGTGCCGCCGATGGGGCGCGCGAAGGCGCGCACGCGGCTGTCGAAGCCGAACACGCCGACGCGATCGCCGCTCAGCAGCGAGACATGGGCCATGCGGAGCCCCGCATTGATCGCATGATCGAGGCGGGGCGCGTCGCCCAGCGGCTGGCTCATCAGGTAGCCGCAGTCGAAGGCGAAGACGATCTGCTGGTTGCGCTCGGTGAAGAACTCCTTCGACATCAGCTTGCGATGCTTGGCCGACTGCTTCCAGTCGAGCGAGCGATGGTCGTGGCCGGGCACGTATTCACGCAACGCCCGGAATTCGCTGCCCTCGCCTTGCTGGCGCATCGCCTTCTGGCCGAACAGCGCGTCACGCTGGGCGAAGTTCAGCGCCGCCACCCGCACCGAGGCGATATCTGGCGTGACGGCGATCGCCTTGCCGATCTCGTAGCGGCTGTGGACTGCCATCAACCCGAGCGGTCCCGTGCAGCGCAGCCAGATACGCTCCAGCCGGCCCTCGCCGCGGCGTTGGGCGGTGAGCGGCCATTCGGCGAAAGCCTCGCCCGCCGCCGACCAGCCGACGGAGGCGACGGCCGGCTGCTGGATCGGGCCGGACACCTCGGCGAGGACCGAGCAGCGGCCACCGGGATTGCGGCCCGTCGACAGCGCGACCGAGAGCGGCGCCGGACGGCCGATGGAAATGAGGTCAGGCACCCGGGCGTCGATCGTCACCCGGCGGCGGCCCGGCGCCAGCGCGCCGTCGACGGCAAGCGCCAGCAAAGCCGTGAGCGACAGCACGGCGCCCATCTCCCACCACCGGCCGAACGCCAGCACCCACGGCACGGCGACCGCCACCGTGAGGGCGAAGAGCAGCAGCGCGCGCGGGGTTGGCTGCATCAGCGAGGCGCTGCCTGATGCTCGACGATCTGGGCGAGCACGCTGTCGACGCTCTGCCCCTCGATCTCCGCGCTCGGCGACAGCACGAGGCGATGGCGCAGCGCGGGCTGGGCGAGACGCTTCACGTCGTCGGGGATCACGAAGTCGCGGCCCTCGAAGGCCGCCAGTGCCCGCGCCGAGGAGGCGAGCATGGTGGCCGCGCGCGGCGAGCCGCCGAACTGCAGCGAGGGATGCTCGCGCGTCGCCCGCACGAGGTCGACGACATAGGACACGATCTCTTCCTTGAGCTGCACGCCGTGCACGATCGCCTTGAGCTCGGCGAGTCTTGGCGCATCGATCACCGATTGGACGCCCGCGATGATGGGGTCGGCGAGTTCCGTGCCGACGCTGTGGCGCGTCACCACGGCGAGCTCCTCGGCGCGCGAGGGATAGTCGAGCCGGTGCTTGAACAGGAAGCGGTCGAGCTGCGCCTCGGGCAGCGGATAGGTGCCCTGTTGCTCGATCGGATTCTGGGTCGCGATCACCATGAAGGGCGGCCCGAGCGGATGGCCGCGGCCGTCGATGGTGACCGAGCGCTCCTGCATCGCCTCCAGCAACGCCGCCTGCGTCTTGGGCGGCGTGCGGTTGATCTCGTCGGCCAGCAGGAGCTGGGAAAAGATCGGGCCCGGCGTCAGCACGAAGGCGTTGGTCTGGAAGTTGAAGATGTTGGCGCCGATCACGTCGCCCGGCATCAGGTCCGGCGTGAACTGGATGCGCCGGAAGTCGAGCGTGAGGGTCGCCGCGAGCGTGCGCGCCAGTAGCGTCTTGGCCACGCCAGGCACGCCCTCCAGCAGCACGTGGCCATCGACCAGCAGCGCCACCAGGATGAGGTCGATCGCCTCGCCTTGGCCGACCACGACCTTGGCGACCTCCTCTCCAACGCGCTTGCGCAGCGCGACCAGGGGTTCAACGTCCATTCAGAAGATCCTCCCGCCATCCATGCAAACGCAGAGCCGCGGCGACCGCCGCCGTGGCACTGGGCTTTTTCTGCCGTTCGACCGCCTCGACCTCGAGCGCGAGATCGGCATAGCGCACGCCCGCGCGTCCGCCGCGCCGCGTGGCGTCGAGCCAGGCGCCGATCTCGGCCACTTTCAGCAGACTGTGCGGCGCATGCAGGCGGCGGCCGAGATCGACCGTCATGAGATCGGCATAGCGGCGCAGCAGGCGCCCACCATCGACGCCGATGCGCAGCAGGCGCACCGCCATCTCGATCAACGGCATGACGCCCGGCGGCCGCTCGGCCTCCTCGGCCTTAGCCGGCGGGCCGAAGCGGATCGCAGCCGACCAGAGCGCGACCAGCGCCGCGATGGCGGCCGTGAAGGTGATCAGCACGAAAGGCGGCGACAGGGCGAGCTTCCAGATGCTGGGCGACGGCGGCGCCACGGTCACGGCTTCCAGCGCGATCACGGGCCCGCTGCCGTTGCGCAGCCGGCTCACCGCGCTGATCGCGAGCACCGCGTTGTCGTCGCGCCATAGATTGTGGTTGGCGATCAGGTCGGCGTCGGACAGCACGATGATCCACGGCTTCTTGCACAACCGCCCGATCAGGATGCCCTGCTCGCTCGACACCAGCGGGCAGAGCGCGGGCGACCGCACGAGCTGGGGCTCGCGCAGGGTTGGCGCGCCCTCGAAGGCCTCGTCCCGCCAAGGGCCCGCCTGTGCCGGCCGCACGATCTCGATGTCCGGCGACACCTCACGCGCCAGTGCTTCGACTTCCCTGGCGTCGCGCAATTTGACCGCCACGGTCTCGTCGCCAAAGGAAGACGCATAGGCCTGCCATTTCGGCAGCACGACCAGGATGGGCCGCCAGATCGAGGACGCCAGGATGGCGTGCAGCTCGCGCGGGCCCTTGGGATCGAGCACGAGCTGCAGCGACGATCGGCGCACCTCGTTCACTTCGGGCGTGCCGAGAGGGATCTTGAGCTCGCGCATCACCTCGATGAAGGCGCGATAGCCGACCGCCGACTTCGAGCCCGCCGAGGCGCTGTTCACGCGCTTCCAACGATCGGTGTCGCCCGCGATCAACAGGCCCGCCATGACCATGAAGGCCACGGCGCCGACGCCGATCAGGCCGACGAGCGTGCGCGGGCTGAAGAGCTGCGGCTCCTGAACGCTCACGCGGGCACACTTTCAGGCGGCGTGCCCCACAGCCGCTCATAGTGCGCGCGGCAGCGATCGTAGAGCGCCTTGTCGGCGGGACGGCCGCCGAAATGGCAGAGCTCCGCCACTTGCACCAGCGCCGCGAAGTCGCCGCGGCGCTGATCGTCGACCCGGGCGACGCCCACCAGTTCGCGCGAGGTGAGCGCCGCCGGCACGTCCTGGCCGACCCTGCGGCGCAGCAGGTCGATGCTGGTGAGCAGCAGAATGTGGATGGCGCTGCCCCAATCGCCCGCGACAGCCGAGCGGTCGGCCTCGTGCAGGCTCTCTTGCGCCCGCTCGCGGCTCACGGCGGGCGGCGTCTGCGCCTTCGGCTTGGCGGAACCGGGCGCGAGCAGCCACTTCCAGTCGCCGCTGGCGAGCCCCATCGCCAGCGCCACCACCAGCACGACCACGAGCCCGATCAGCACCACATAGGCCAACGAGCCGAAATCGCCGGAAATCCGGAAGGTGCGCCGAGGGCGTTCCTCGGGCGGCTTCGGCTCGACTTTCGTGTCCGGCAAGGTGCGCTGATAGCCCGAACCCCAGCCATAGACCTTGGCGACCGCGGCATGCACCTCGGCCGCGGGCGGCGAGGCATTGGGAGCGCCACTGCCGGCGGGCGGCGCCGCGAAGCCCGCCTGCCACGACAAGAGCATCGCCGCGATCAACGCGGCGAGACACACAATTGAACGCGCTCCCCTGCCCATTCCGGGAAAGACTAGAGCGGCCTGCGACCAAAGGGAACCGCGCAGGCCCCCGACCGGACCTCAGCGCTTCAACAGCTCGTCCAGCCGCCGTGCCACTTCTTCATAACGATAGGGTTTGGCAAGCACCGATGGCCCTTCGTCGGCGAGGTTCCTGGGATGGCCCGATGTGAGCATGATCTTGACGTATGGCCGGTGCGCGGAAATCCAGGCGGCAAGGCCGAAGCCGTCCATGCCGCCCGGCATGTTGACGTCGGAAAAGACCGCATCGACGAGCAGGCCGGCCTCGAGGACGCGGATCGCCTCGCCAGCGTGGCCGGCCTCCAGCACCTCGTAGCCGCAATCGCGCAGGTAAGCCGCGATCGTCAGACGAACGAGGATCTCGTCCTCGACGACCAGCACCACGGCCCGTGCCTCGGCGCGATCCTCCTCCTCGAGATTGAACGCCGCGCTCA
Organism: Reyranella sp.; assembly: GCA_035501235.1. Lineage (GTDB taxonomy): Bacteria > Pseudomonadota > Alphaproteobacteria > Reyranellales > Reyranellaceae > Reyranella. The sequence continues at coordinate 11,093 of DATJWN010000373.1, read as the reverse complement.
TGGCTGAACAAACGCCGCCGGTTCCATTCGGTTGCCCGCGCCCGGCCGTCGTGCATCATCAGCCGCCATGCAAAGCGGCAAGCCCCTTGTGCCCGACCTGCTGGCGCCCGGCCTGGACCTGGTGTTCTGCGGCACCGCCCCAAGCCCCGCCTCGTACAAGGCGCGCGCCTACTATGCCAATCCGGGCAATGCCTTCTGGGCCACCTTGCACGCCGTCGGCCTGACCGGCGAGCGCCTGCCGCCGCAACGCTATCCGGAGCTGCTGACCTGGCGGCTGGGGCTCACCGATCTCAACAAGACCGAGGTCGGCTCAGACCACGAACTCAGTGCCCATGCAATGGATACCCGGTCGCTGCATGCCAAGCTGCGCAAATACCGGCCGGCGGCAATCGCCTTCACCAGCAAGCATGCCGCCCAGCTCGCCACGGCGACCAAGTCCCTGCCCTACGGCCGCCGGCCCGAGCCGCTCGAAGGGGCCGTCGTCTTCGTGCTCGCCTCGCCCTCGGGCCGGGCGCGCTCCTTCTGGACGATCGAGCCCTGGCGCGAGGCCGCCGCCTTCGTGATGCAGCGGCGGCTCGCCCGCGAGCGGGCGGCATGAGGCGGCGCTGGGCGCTGCTGGGCGGCCTCGCTTTCGCAACAGGCGCCCGCGCGCAACCGAAGACCGACCTGCGCACGCAAGCCCGGCGCGCGGCGCTGTACCTGCGGCCGCTCTACGAGATGTACGCCCGTCGCTTCACCGACACGATCGAGCTCGGCCATAAGCTCAATGCCCTCGCCCGCCGGCCCGAGCCGCGCGAAGGCATGCTCGAGGCCTCGGCCTGGCTCGATCTCGGCGACGAGCCGATGTTCCTCACGCTGCCCGACATGGGCGAGCGATTCTACAGCGCGGCGTTCCTCGATCCCTTCACCGACAATTTCGCCCATGTGAGCAGCCGGCTCTCCGGCGCCGCGCCCAAGCCGCGCATGATCGTGGGCCCGGCCTGGACCGGCGATGCCTCGCGGGAGGTCGAGCGTGTGCGTGCGCCGTCGAAGTCGGTGTGGCTCAGGATCCACATCGCCTTCGCCGCCGACGATGACGACGATCTCGCCGAAGCCTACCGGCTGCTTTCGGCGCTGATGCTGGAAACGCCCGACCAGAGGAACGAGCGGCGCATTCTCGAGACGCGCGAACTGATGCGCTACCGCACCTATGCTCCGCCCGAGCCCCGGTCGGACTGGCCCGCCCCCAAGCGCGAGGACCGGTTCGATCTCTTCGAGGCGGGCCTCGCGATGCTGGGCGAATGTGCCTTGGGCGAACGCGACCGGAACCTGCTCGCCGACCTGGCCGACCTGCATCTTCATCCCGGCCACCGTTTCGACATCCGCGCCTTCAGCGAGGGCGAGCGAGCGGCCATCGCCCAGGGGATCGCCGACGCCGCGGCCGAACTCCACGACAAGGGCCCTGCGCTCGGCAAGACGGTCGGCGGCTGGCGCTATCCGCAGGCCAATCTCGGGGCCTATGGCAACGACGATCTCTATCGCGCCTACATCGCCACCACGAGCCTCGGTGCGCCGATCCCCGCCGAGATGCTCGACCTGGTGCGCGAACGCGATGGCGCCAGGGTCCGGCTCTATGCGCCGGGGCCCGAGTTGCTCGATCTGCTGAAGTGACCGCTCAGGCGCCGGGCTGGACGCGGCGGGATTCTTCCTCGGCCCTGGCCTCGATCGCATCCATGTCGTCGTCGCTGAGGCCGAAGTGATGGCCGATCTCGTGGATCAGCACATGGCGCACGATGTGCGGCAGGTCCTCGTCGTCGGATTCGCACCAATAGTCGAGGATGGGCCGGCGGTAGAGGAAGATGCGGTCGATGTCGTTGGCGACGTGGCCTGCGCCGCGCTCCATCATCGACACGCCCTGATAGAGGCCGAGGATGTCGAACGGCGTCTCGAGCTCCATCGTCTTCTCGACCTCCTCGGAGGGAAAGTCGTCGACCTGGATGCGGACGTTGCCGACGTGGCGGCGAAACTCTTCCGGGATCGTCGCGAGAGCCTCGGCGGCGATCGCCTCGATGTCCTCCAAGGTGGGCGCCTTGCCGAACACAGGCGTGCGCCGCGGATTGGTGAAGACCGGCATCATTCCCCCATATAGGAGCGCGCCGCGCACGCCAAGAGCCCGTCGCAGCGGATTGTTCACCTCTTTGTCCCATCGTCGCGGCGCGTCTTGGCGCGCAATTCGCATGGTCGTCCCGCAGGAACCGCTCTAGGCTCGCATCGACATGCTGCGTTTTCTCGTCCGCCGTCTGATCGTGGCGCTGCTCGTCGCGCTCACCGTGATGGTGCTGGCCTTCGTGCTGACACGACTTTCGGGCGACCTCGCGATCTCCATCGCGGGCCCCAGCGCCACGCAGGCCGACGTCGATGCCGTGCGCAAGGCGTACGGGCTCGATCGGCCGCTGGTCGTGCAGTTCTTCGACTGGATGGGCCAGGCGATGACCGGCCATCTCGGCGAAAGCTTCTTCTTCAAGCAGCCGGTGGCCGCGCTGATCGGCGAGCGCATGTCGGTGACCCTGACGCTCGGCCTCACCGGCCTGGTGATCGCGCTCCTGCTCTCGATCCCGCTCGGCATCGTGGCGGCGGTGAACGAGAACACGGCGCTGGATCGCGTGGTGCAGCTGATCGCGCTGCTCGGCCAGGCCATGCCCTCCTTCTGGCTGGCGCTGCTGCTGATGATCACCTTCGGCCTGCAGCTCGGCTGGCTGCCGATCTCCGGAACCGATTCCTGGGAGAGCTACATCATGCCCGGCGTGGTGCTGGCTTTCTCCGCCGTGCCGGCGCTCACGCGCCTCACGCGCGCCGGCATGATCCAGGCGATGGCGGCGGACTATATCCGCACCGCCCGCGCCAAGGGGCTGAGCCGCGCCTCGATCCTGCTGAAGCATGCGCTGCGCAACGCGGCGATTCCGGTGGTCGCGGTCGCGGCGGTGCAGCTCGGCTTCATGCTGGGCGGCTCGATCGTGATCGAGCAGGTCTTCGCCCTGCACGGCGTGGGCTTCCTCGCCTGGGAAAGCATCCAGAAGAACGACTTCCCCGTGGTGCAGTCCGTCGTGCTGGTGCTGGCGGTGATCTACGTCGCCCTCACCATGCTGGCCGACACGCTGAACGCCGTGCTCGATCCCAGGCTCCGTGGCGCATGAAGCGATGGGCATGAAGAGGGGCTGGCGGCAGGCGGGCACCTGGCTGGGAGCGGCGATCGTGGGCGTCGCGGCCTTCTGCGCGATCTTCGCGCCGCTGCTCGTGCCGCACGATCCCTTCGCGCAGGACATCCCCAACCGCCTGCTGGTGCCGTTCTGGATGGACGGCAGCAACCCCGACCATCTGCTGGGCACCGACCCGCTCGGCCGCGACTATCTCTCTCGCCTGATCCTGGGCTGCCGCATCTCCATGCTGATCGGCGTCACGGTGAGCCTCGTCTCGGGCCTGATCGGCATCACCCTGGGCGTGCTGGGCGGCTTCATGGGCGGCCGGGTCGACGATGCCGTGCTGTTCGCCATCACCACGCGTCTGTCGATCCCCGTCGTGCTGGTGGCGCTGGCCGTGGTCGGCCTGCTGGGCAGCTCCATGCTGCTCCTGTTGCTGACGCTCGGCCTGCTGCTGTGGGACCGCTTCGCCGTCGTGGCACGCTCGACCACCATGCAGGTCCGGCGGCTCGATTTCGTCGACGCCGCCTGGTGCGCCGGCTGCTCGCGCTTTCGCATCCTCACGCGCGAGATCCTGCCCAACATCGCGAGCCACCTCGTGGTCGTCGCGACGCTCGAGATCGCCCTCGCCATCCTGCTCGAGGCGACGCTCTCCTTCCTCGGCCTCGGCGTGCCGCCGCCGCTGCCCTCCTGGGGGCTGATGATCGCCGAGGCCAAGGACTACATGTTCTTCAGCCCCTGGGTGATCGTGATCCCGGGCGTGGCGCTGTTCGTGCTTGTCCTGGGCATCAACCTGCTGGGCGACGGATTGCGCGATCTCTTCGGTACGCGCATGCGGAGCGATGCGTGAGCGCGCTGCTCGAGATCGCGGGCCTGCGCATCGCCTTCGGCGCGACGGAGGCCGTGCGCGGCGTGTCGCTCACCGTCGAGCGCGGCCAGACCCATTGCCTGGTGGGCGAATCGGGCTGCGGCAAGTCGGTGACGGCGCTCTCGGTCATGAACCTGCTCGCGCGCAATGGCAGGCGGCGCGCCGACAAGCTCGCCTTCGAGGGCGAGGACCTGCTCGGCCTGTCGGACCGCAGCATGTCGCGCCTCAGGGGCGATGCCATGGCGATGATCTTCCAGGAGCCGATGACCAGCCTCAATCCCGCCTACACGATCGGCTCGCAGATGACCGAGGTGCTGCGCCGCCATCGCAAAGCGAGCCAGCGCGTGGCGACGGATCGCGCGGCCGATCTGCTGGCACGGGTCGGCATCACCGCCCCCGGCTTGAGACTGGGCCAGTTCCCACACCAGCTCTCGGGCGGCCTGCGCCAGAGGGTGATGATCGCCATGGCGCTGATGTGCGAGCCGCGACTCCTGATCGCCGACGAACCCACGACGGCGCTCGACGTCACCGTGCAGGCGCAGATCCTGCGGCTGCTCGCAGGCCTGCAGCGCGACCTGGGTCTCGGCCTGCTGCTGATCACGCACGATCTCGGCGTCGTGGCGAGGGTCGCCACGCACGTCTCGGTCATGTACGCGGGCGAGATCGTGGAGAGCGCGCCGACGGCCGAGCTGTTCGCGACGCCCAAGCATCCCTACACGCAAGGGCTCCTGCGCTGCGTGCCGGTGCCGGGCAAGGTCCAGCGCGACCAGCCGCTCGGCCTGATCCCGGGCACCGTCCCGCGCATCGGTCCCGGCTTCGAGGGTTGCGCCTTTCGCGAGCGCTGCGGCTTCGCCGACGAGACCTGTGCGCTCACCATCCCGCGCCATCGAGCCGGCCCGACGCATGACTTCCTCTGCCGGCTGACATGACCGCCATCGACGTCCGTCACATCGCCAGGACCTTCAAGGCCGGCAAGCGCACGGTCGTGGCGGTCGACAACGTGTCGTTCTCGGTGCCGCCGGGCGGCGTGCTGGGCGTGGTCGGCGAATCGGGCTGCGGCAAGTCCACCTTGGCGCGGCTGATCCTGGGCCTGCTCACGCCCGACAGCGGCGACATCACGGTCGAGGGCCAGAGGCTGCTCGATCTCGACCGCAAGGCCCGGGCGCGGCTGATCCAGCCGGTGTTCCAGGACCCGTTCTCCTCGCTCAATCCGCTCGCGAAGGTGCGCGACATCGTGGCGATGCCGCTGGTGGCGCAGGGCAATCTCGGCCGCGCGGACATCGCCCGGCGCGTCGACGAGATGCTGGCGCGCGTCGGCCTGACCGCCGAGATGGGCCGCAGGCTGCCCGCCGAGCTCTCGGGCGGCCAGCGCCAGAGGGTCGCCATCGCCCGCGCCCTCGTGCTGCGCCCGCGCATCGTGGTGTGCGACGAGCCGACCAGCGCGCTCGACGTCTCGGTGCAGGCCCAGATCCTGAACCTGCTCGCCGAGCTGCGGCACGACTTGGGCCTCACCTATCTCTTCATCAGCCACAATCTCGCGGTGGTCGAGCATGTCGCGAGCGAGGTCGCGGTGATGTATCTCGGCCGCTTCGTCGAGACCGCGCCGACCGAACGCCTCTTCCAGAAGCCCGAGCATCCCTACACCAGGGCGCTGCTCGCCTCCGTGCTGACGCCCGAGCCCGGCCTCGGCGTGCCCGATGTCGGCCTCGGCGATACGCTCCCGGATCCGGCGAACATGCCGACCGGCTGCCGCTTCCACCCACGCTGCCCGATCGCCGAGCCGCGCTGCGCGATCGAGACGCCGCCGCTCAAAGCGCGCGACGGCGGCGGCGTGGAGTGCCTGCTGGTGCCTTAGTCTTCCGGATCGCGGGCCTCCAGGCCCGCTCATGCTTCATGACGCGGGCCTGGAGGCCCGCGGTCCCGGGAGACTTACTTCCACTTCGCGAAGTAGAACCTCGGCAGCTCGTCGGGGTAGGTCTTGAAGTCGAGGTCCTTGGCGTAGGCGTAGGCGTTCACGTAGGTGTTGATCGGCAGCCAGTAGGCCTGCTCGGTCGCGATCTTGACGGCCGCCGAATAGGCCTTGGCGCGGGCGTCCTTGTCGGCGGTGGCGCCGCCTTCGGCGATCAGCTTCTCGAGCTCGGGATTCTCCGAGTAGTTGTCCTTGGCGTCCTTGCCGAACATCACCGGCATGATCGCCGACACGTCGTTGATCGAATAGCTGCCCCAGCTGCCCATGTAGAGCGGCGCTTGCCCCGCCCACGCCTTCTGGATCGCGGGCGCCACCTGGAGCTGCGTGATCTTGGCCTTGATGCCGACGGCGGCGAGATAGTTCTGCACGGCCGCGGGCCAGGTCGTGGGCTGCACGTAGGTCACCATCTCGATCTCGAAGCCGTCGGGATAGCCCGCCTCCTTGAGCAGCTCCTTCGCCTTGGCGGGATCGTAGTCGTACTTCACCGCGGCCGCGGCATCGCAACCGAACTGGCTCGGGAAGCAGGGCGCGGGCGGCACGCGGCTGCCGCCCTGCACCAGCTTCTCGGCGAACTCCTTGCGGTTGACGGCGTGCCAGATCGCCTGCCGCACCTTGAGCTTGGTGAGCGGGTTGTCCTTGCCCGAGCGGCCGGCCGCGTCGATCGACAGATAGCCGATGCGCATGGACTCCTGCTGATGTGCCTGCAGGTAGGGCACCTTGTTGATCTGCGCCATCTGGTCGGGATTGATGTTCCAGATCCAGTCGGCCTGGCGGCCGAGCAGGTTGGTCACCTCGGTCGCGAGATCGGGGACGAAGCGCACGTCGAGCGTCTTGATCGCGGGCCGTCCCTTGGGTGAGTCCTTCCAGTACTCCTCGAAGCGCTCGAAGATCACCTGCTTGCCCTGGTCGTTCTTCACGATCTTGTACGGACCCGCGCCGACCGGCTTGGCGGCGAAACCCTCGGGCCCGACCTTCTCGCGATAGGCCTTGGGATGGATCGGCGTCACCATGGCGAGATATTCCAAAGCGGCCGGCGTCGGCTTCTTCATGTTGATGCGCACGGTCCAGTCGCCGGTCTTCTCGACCTTGCCGATCCAGGCGTAATTGCTGGGCGTCGCCACCTTGCTCGCGGGATCGGAGGCCATGGTGAGGGTGTAGACCACGTCGTCGGGCGTGAGCCCGCTGCCGTCGTGGAACTTCACGCCTTGCCGGATCGTGAGATCCAAAGTGCTGGCATCGGCGAACTTCCAGTCGGTGGCGAGCGAGGGCTTGATCTCGAAATTCGAGGGATCGCGATGGACCAGCATGTCCCAGGCCTGGTGGGCCAGGATCAATCCCGTGCGCTGGCTGTTGAAATACATGTCGACGTTGGGCACGGCGTCGACGAACTGGATGCGGAGGCTGTCGGCGGCCTTCTCGGCCCGCGCGGGCGCCGAAGCGGCAAGGGCGAGCGACGGCGCGGCAAGCAGCGCTTTACGGCGGGTGATTTTCACGAAAGGCCTCCTGTTGAACGGGCGAGCCTAGGCTCCCATCCTCTTGTCAGGCAAGCTTCACGCCATCACGAGGAGGAACAGCCATGACCGCCAAACTGACCGGCACGGCGCGCAGCGACGCGTTGGCCAAGCTCGAGGGTTGGAGCGAGGTTTCCGGCCGCGACGCCATCCACAAGAGCTTCAAGTTCGCCGACTTCAACCAGGCCTGGGGCTTCATGACCCGGATCGCGATGGCCGCGGAAAAGGCCGACCACCATCCGGAATGGTCGAACGTCTACAACAAGGTCGAGATCACGCTGTCGACGCACGACGCCGGCGGCTTCAGCGCGAAGGACGTGGCGCTGGCAGAGTTCATCGATTCGCTCGGGACATGACGGGGAGTCGAGTCACAGGGCGGAACTAACTCGCGGACGGCCCGTTGTAGGGATCACGATGGAGGCCGTCATGCAGCAGGAACCGACCGGCATTCTCAACAAGTTCCATCTCGGCGTCAGCGCCGACGGGCGCAGCTGCGTGATGGTGTTCGTCGACGAGCAGCAACACACTATCGATTGTGTGGCCGACTTCGCCGAGTTCCACGCCTTCATCTCCAGCCTCAATCGCGCCGCAAACGAGATGGCCCGCCGCCGCAGCGCCCAGGGCGACGAGGAGGATGGCGGTCCGCGCTTTGCGACCATGAACGTGGCCTCGGCCGCGTTCCAGATGAACAACGATGCGGGCTACATCGAAGGCGCGCTGGTCGGCGACGGCGGCGAGATCGTGGGCATCCGCATGCACCCCGAGATCGCGGCCCAAGTGACCAAGGCCGTGCTGCTCACCTCGCCCCCTGCCAGCAGCGACTGCTGATTGGACGGCGGAAATGCCGGAAAGTCCGGTTACTTCTTGCCTTGAATGTCGCCCGCCTTGCCCTTGGCTTCGGCGGCCTTGAGCTCGGCGGCTTCCTTCGAGTCCATGGCGCGTCCGGCTTCCCGGGCGGCCTTGTCGACCTTGCCGTCCTTGATGAACTTTGCGGTGCGCTCGTTGTAGTCGCGCGTGCCGCTGTAGCTGCCCTCGCCCTCGACGCCGTTCTGCTTCTTGTCCATGGGTCGCTCCTTCCATCGGTTCCTCGATAGAACGTCGCCCGGGGCTCAAGGTTACGGCATCAATCCCGCCTGCCTGTAATAAGCGAGCACGCCCGGATGCAGCACCGCCGGACTCGTGACCGCGGCCAGCGTGTTCTTCGCCGACGTATCGGCCATCTGCGCCGAGGCATGCGCCTCGGCCCGATGCAGCGCCTTCGCCAGTCGCGACACGACAGCCGCGTCGAGCGACGGCCGCACCATGACGAAGCTCCACGAGCCGACCGAGGGGATCGGCGCCGGCTGGTTCGGATAGCTGTTGGCAGGCTGCGTGATCGGCTTCAGGAACCTGTGCTTGGCCAGCACGCGCTCGATCTCCGAGGCGTCGGGCGCAAGAAATCTTCCGCCCTTCTCCGCCACCGCCTTGAAGCCCGGCCAGCCGATGCCGCCGCCCCACAGCGCCGCCACCCTGCCGTCGAGCACCATCGCCGGCCCATCGCCCGCGCGCTCGAGATAGACCGGCTGGAAGTCCTTCACCGCATCGAGGCCGAGCCCGTCCATCACGTAGCGGCCGAGGATCACCAGGCCGGAACCCGCCGCGCCCCAGGCGATCGGCCGGCCTTTCAGGTCGGCGATCTTGCGATGGGGACTGTCGCCCTTCACGATGAACAGACCGGCCGTCGGATAGATCGCCGTCAGGATCCTGAGGTTCGCCGGCGCGCGGCCGATGCCGTCCAGCGCCTCGTGCACGACCTCGCCCTGCACCAGCGCGATGTCGAGTGTTCCCGCCTCGAGCCGCGGTACGTTCTCGGTGCTGCCCTTGGTGTTGACCGGCTCGATCTCGAGTGTCGGATCTTCGGTCTTCACCGCAGCGATGAAGGCATCGCCGTAGACCGGGAAGCCGCCGCCAGGCGTGGCCGTGCCGAGCCTGATCTTCACCGGCTGGGCCTTTGCGGATGTCGCGGCGAGGATGCCGACGCCGGTGAACACGCCACGCCGACTGAGAAATCCGTACCGTTCATGGTATGGCATTCAGCTCCCTTATATCTTCATAGGCTGCGTCGAAGGCCATTCTCGCCTCGCCGGTCCCGAGCCTGGGAAGCGTGCATCCCAAACCTCTGTAAGTCTTTCGGTCCTTCGGGTCCTGCCCGATCGCCTTGATATACCACCTGGTCGCTTCGGCGTTCTCTCCGAGCCGCTCGTAGGCGAACCCCAGATTGCGCGAGGCTTCCGCGAAGGTGTCCCTGATCCGAAGGGCTTCGCGAAGCTTGACCATGGCCGCTTCGATCTCGGGCCTGAAGGTCCGGCTGGACGGATCGGCGAGCCTCACGAGGGCCTCGCCCCAGCTGCTGTAGATGTCCGGCCATCGGGAATCGAGCTCGCTCGCCCGACGGAGCTTGCCCACGGCCTCGATCAGCCGTTCCCGGGAGGCATCGGGCAGGATCCATCGCCTTTCGCACAATTCCTCCGGCTCGATCGATTCCTTGGGCGATGGAATTTTCTTCTCCGCCAGCACTGCCAGCGCCATTCCCCAATTGGCCTGGGCAGGAGCGTATTTCGGGTCGAGCTGAGCTGCCTTCCTGAACTCCTCGATTCCCTCGAGAGTTCGCTCGCGACGCACGAGATAGACGCCGATATTGTTGTGGATGACGGCGTAGCCGGAGGCGAACCTCAGCGCCTGCCTGTAGTACTCCAGCGCAACCTCGTCGCGGTTGCGCTGCCGCAGCTCGACATCCCGCGAGGCGGCCATCGGAGCTCCCCTTTCGAGCGCATCGGCGGCGTTGGCGTAGCCCATGCCGAAGGTCGGGTACTCCCGCAGTATTCGTTCGAGCAGTTCGTGGGCCTCCAGGCTCTTGCCCTGATGTTGCAGGCGCAGGCCCTGGAGATTCAAAATCCACGGCAATGTCCTGTCGTCGACCTTGCCGAGCAGACGGCCGATCATCGCGTCGAATTCCCTGGCCGCTTCCGTCGCGCGGGGCTTGTCCGACGGCGAGGATCGTTTGCTGAGGTCGAGCAGGTAGGCGCCTCGAGCGACCGGATCGTATTCCTCGGCGACGTCGTGCGCGGCCGCCTCGATAAGCTCGTCGATGTTCGGGCTCTGCCGCGGCTTGTAGAAGCTCGGCTTGCCGGCATTCACGAAATGCAGCGCCAGCGTGAATTGAGGCGCCGCGTTGAGCTCACCCGGATAGGCAAGCGTGAGCTCGCCCGTGATGCGGTTGTCGGGAATGTCGAGGAAATTCCGCAGCAACGTCACGAGCGACCTGAGGCTGAGCTCCGATGACGGCACCCGTATCGCCGCGGCATCGGCAAAGCGGCTCTCGCCGCCGAACTCGACCTTCTGCCGGGAGCTCGAGGATTCCTGGCTGATGCGACCGACCTGCGCCACCAGCTTCTGCGCGACCGCCTTGCCGTCGTAGCCCGCTTCCGCCAAGGCCTTCGGCACGATGACCGGCTCGACGATGACGGTGTCCTCGAACGTCGCCTCCACGATGACCAGGCTCGTGAGGATGAACAGCGCGATGATGCCGA
>DATJWN010000372.1:0-22802 GCA_035501235.1 Reyranella sp. | reverse complement strand
CTTGCACGCGCCGCAGGAGTCCCGCGATGTTGAGCTCGTCCGGCCCGATGCCATCGAGCGCCGAGAGCGTTCCGCCCAGCACGTGATAGCGGCCGGCGAAGATCTTGCCGCGCTCCATCGCCCAGAGGTCGCCGACATCCTCGACGACGCAGATCAGCCCCTGGTCGCGCGACGGATCGGCACAGATCGAGCAGGGATCGACCGTGTCGAGATTGCCGCAGGTCGAGCAGGGCTTGATGGCGCGCGCGGCATCGGCGAGTGCCGCCGCCAGCGGCTGCATCAGCACCTCGCGCTTCTTCAGGAGATGCAGCGCCACGCGGCGCGCCGAACGCGGCCCCAATCCTGGCAGCCGCCCCAGCAGCTGCATCAGCCGCTCGATTTCAGGACCGGTCATCGAAGGATCAGAGCTTGAACCCCGGCGGCAGCGGCAGGCCACCGGTGATGGAGCGCATCTGCTCCTGCACCCTCTGCTCGACCTTGCCGCGCGCGTCGTTGCAGGCGGCGACGATCAGGTCCTCGACGACGCCCTTGTCCTCGGCCCTGAACAGCGAGGGATCGATCTCGACCTTGCGCGTCTCGTTCTTGCCGTTGACGGTGACCTTCACCATGCCGGCGCCCGAGCTGCCGACGATCTCCAGCCGCTCGAGCTCGGCCTGCATCTCCTGCATCTTGGCCTGCATCTGCTGGGCCTGCTGCATCAGCCCGCCCAGGTCCTTGAGCTTGTCGAACATTCAGTACTCGCTTTCAGGAATGTCGTCGTCGGCCGGATACTCTTCGGGCAGCGGCGCCTCCTCGCCCATCGGCCCATCGCCGCCGAGCCCGGCCAGCATCGAGGCCTCCTCGCCCTTGCGCCGCACCGCGTCGAGCCTGGCGCCGGGGAAGGTCTTGAGGATCGCCTGCACCGTCGGATTGGCCTCGGCCTGCGCGCGCAGCGTGTCGGCATTGGCCGCCTTCTGCTGCGTGAGCGTGGGCTTGCCCTCCGCGCGCACCACCGACACCAGCCAGCGCCGGCCCGTCCATTGCGAGAGCGACGCGCTCAGCTTGGCGGCAAGGTCGCCCGGCGCGTCGGGCTCGGGCCGGAACTCGATCACGCCCGGCTCGCAGCGCACTTCGTGGACGTGGTGCATCAGGTGGTGCACCAGCCGCGCCTCGCGCCGCGTCTCGAACAGCGCCACGACCTCGGTGAAGCTCTTCGGGTTGGGCGCCGAAGCCGCCGGCGCCGGCTGCGCCGCGACCGCCGACGCGGGCTGCGATGTGGCGAGACGCGCCGCCGCACCGCCGCCGCCACCGCCGCGCGGTGCCGGCGCGCCGCCGGAAACGGGCACGGCCGCGCCGTTCTGCAGCGCCTTGATCGCATCGGAAGGCGAGGGCAGGTCGGCCGCATAGCAGAGGCGGATCAGCGCCATCTCGGCCGCGCGCATGGGCGAGGGCGCATGCAGCGTCTCCTGCAGGCCCTTCAGCAGCAGGTTCCAGGCGCGTGTGAGCGAGGCCATGGTGAGCTTCTGGGCCATGGCGAGGCCCTGGTTGCGTTCCGAATCGGCCGAATTGCTCGCGGCATCCGGCGCCACCTTGAGCCGCGTCACCCAGTGCGTCAGCTCGAGCAGGTCCTGCAGCACGATCACCGGATCGGCGCCGCCATCGTGCATCTCGCCCAGCGCCGCCACGACGGCCTTGGCATCGCCGCGCATGGTCTTCTCGAAGAGGTCGAGCACGCGGCTGCGATCGGCGAGGCCCAGCATGTCGCGCACTTGGCTACCATCGACCACGCCGCCGCCATGGGCGATCGCCTGGTCGAGCATGGAGAGGCCGTCGCGTACCGAGCCGTCGGCGGCGCGCGCCAGCAGGGCCAACGCCTCGGGCGAGATCTCGACCTTCTCCTCGCCCGCGATCTTCCCGAAATGCTCGACCAGCACGTCCTGCGGCACGCGCTTGAGATCGAAGCGCTGGCAGCGCGACAGAACCGTCACCGGCACCTTGCGGATCTCGGTGGTCGCGAAGACGAACTTCACATGCGGCGGCGGCTCTTCCAGCGTCTTCAGGAGTGCGTTGAACGCCTTGTCCGACAGCATGTGCACTTCGTCGATGATGTAGACCTTGTAGCGTGCGGCCTGCGGGCGGTAGCGCACGCCCTCGATCAGCTCGCGCACATCGTCGATGCCGGTGCGGGAGGCGGCGTCCATCTCGATCACGTCGACATCGCGATCCTCGCCGATCGCCTTGCAATGCAGGCACACGCCGCAGGGATCGACGGTAGGTCCGCCCTTGCCGTCGGCGCCGACGCAATTCAGGGCGCGCGCGATGATGCGGGCGGTCGTGGTCTTGCCGACGCCGCGCACGCCCGTGAGCATGAAGGCATGCGCGATGCGGCCCGTGGCGATGGCGTTGCGCAGGGTGCGCACCATCGCTTCCTGGCCGATGAGCGTGGTGAAGTCGACGGGACGGTATTTGCGGGCGAGGACCCTGTAGGGAAGCGATTCGGCGGCTTCCGGCATGGCGAGCGTCCCGACCCAAGAGCGCGCCGTGGCCCCTCTCAAGCCCGGCGGTCGTCGCGCCCGGGCGCCCGGCTTCCCCGGCGGCGCGCGCGGAAGTTACGGGTGAGAGACCGGCATGACCCGAAGCGAATTCGTTACGGCTGCTTCCTTCCGGATCTGACCGGGTTGGCGACTGCTCCGCCCACACCGGCCCCTCGAGGCGGTTATATCAGGAGTCGGGGCGGGCGGCGCAAGGCCTGTCCCCGGGGGTAACAATGAAGCTGAGACTCCCCGCCGAGTCTCAAGGGCATGAGACTCCTTTGTTTCAAGCGGGGATGCATTTCAGGCCAAGAGTCTCAAGTCTCACCACCCCCCGGGTGGGGCCGCCCGAGATGGTCTCGCAGGGTCTTCCCCGCATACTCCCTGCGGAAAAGCCCGCGGCTCACTTTCGGAGGGTCGAATTCGGAAGCAGGTGCTTGGATTGTCCCTCCTCCACCGTGAGGACCTCGCGGGTGCCTTCGACGGTGTTCTGTCGCTCGTCGACCGCTCCGCTTTGTTCGCGTGCCATCGCCATCGCCAAGACAATTCCCAGCCACGGCCGCTAGGATCGGCCACGTCGCCATGCGAGACCCCGTCAAGTTCTGGCAAACCGCCACGTTCGTTCTGCCCATCGTGGGCCTGATCGTACCCATTTCCATCGCCAAGATACTGGGCGGCTTCGGGCCCGGCTTCGAGTTCGTCGGCCAGAACCTGTCACCGCTGGAGGCTTTCGGCCTCGTGGGTGCGATGTGCTTCCCCTTTGCCGGTTATCAGTTCGCCCGCACGAAGCAGGAGCGGGCACAGGCGCAGGCCAGCCAGTCGTGGCCGACCGCTCCGGCCAGGATCCGGACGAGCGATTTCCTGTGGGTCACCGGCGGCTACGCCAACAGCTACTATCGCGCCCGGGCACGTTACACCTACCGGGTCGGCGGCACCGACTACGAAGGCGACAGGGTCTTCTTCGGTCCACGCCGCATCAGCGATGCGCGCGTCGTCGATCAGGTCGCGCCGAAATACCCGCCCGACGCATCGGCGATCGTCCACTACGATCCCGAGGACCCGACGGTCGCCGTGCTCGAGACGGCCGCCGACCTCGGCGCCTCGCGCAATTTCAACATCGCGATCCTGCTCGCCGCGCCGCCCATCGCTGCCGTGCTCGTCGCGATCGTCGGGCGGTAACTCAGCGCGGCGGCAACACGTTGGCGCGATACCGGCCTTCGAAGTTGCCGGGCGGATCGTAGTTGCACACGACATAAGTGCCGCCGCTCTGCGTCCGCGCGCGGCCGCAGCCGATGTAGTTGCTGCCGCGCCAGACCACCTGGGTGAAGTGGCCGGTGCTCATGGAGAAGCCCGGGTTGTTGTAGTTGTACTGGGAAATCTCGCCGTACCAGGCATCGACCACCGTCGTCGCCCGCAGCGGCCCGCCACTCACCCAGAAGATGTTCTCGCCGTATCTGTGTTCCGAGCGATGGTGCATGCGATTGGTGCGGGCGTTCTCTTCGGCCCAGGCCTCGGCGTAGGCCGCGATGTCGGGGCTCCACCGCAGTGGCGAGGCGCCATGGCGGGCACGCAAAGCGTTGTGGCGCTCCACGATTTCCTCCTCGAAGCCGGCGGCCGACGCGGCGGCCGGAGCGAAGCTGGCCACGAGGACCAGCAGGGCGATGAGAGCTCTCATGTCGCCATGCTAGAGCGGCTTCGGATCGGATAGAACCGCTTTGGTGACCCGCTAGTCGCGATCGCCTGGCTGCGGTCAGCGACGCTTGGCGGCAGGGCTTTTGACTTTGGCCTTCCTCCCCGGCTTGAACGCGGCTCGCCCCTCCGCGAGGTGCCCTTTCCGCGAAGCGCGAGGCTCAGGCACGAACTCGAACCGCACGCCCAGCGCCTTCAGAATGGCGCTGATCGTCTCGAAGCGGGGATGGGCGCCGGCGCCCAGAGACTTGTAGAGGCTCTCGCGGCCGAGGCCCGATGCGCGCGCGATCTCCGCCATGCCGAGCGCCTTGGCGACATCGCCGAGCGCGGCGAGAAACACCTCGGGGTTGGAGTCCTCGGCGGCGGCCGTGAGGTATTCGGCGATGATGGCGCCATTGTCGAGATAGCGCGACGCGTCGAACGGTTTGAAGGTGGTCTTCATCTCTTCTGTTCCCTCAGGGAGCGCGCCATGTCGATCGCGCGGGCTATGTCCTTGCTTTGAGTCGACTTGTCGCCGCCGGCGAGCAGCAGGTACGTCGTGGCACCGTGCCGCATGAAATAGACCCGGTAGCCCGGGCCGACATCGATCCGCATCTCCGAAACGCCTTCGCCGACCGGCCGGCAGTCGCCGAAATTGCCGAACGACGCCGAACGCAGGCGCGCCACGATTCGAGCTCTGCCGCGATCGTCCTTCAACCTCGTCAGCCACTGCGCAAAGCTGGCGGACTGGACAAGGCTAATCATGGTTTGGATGTGTATCCTGTTGGATACAGACGTGCAAGAGAGTATGGTCTTGCCGAAGACTCCGGTGTGAGGGATTACGAACCTTGAATCACGGGAAGGCGACAGTTGCTGACTGGCTGCAGAAGCGGGTCGACGAATCGTTGTCGGATCCGCGATCCGATATTCCTGCAGACAAGGTATTCAAGCGATCGCGAGCGCATCACGCTCGCCAATTGAAGGCTCGCCAAAGCAAGGAGCCTTAGAGTCAGGTTGCGGTTGCGAGCTACCGCCCCTTGCGCGCTGTCTCCGTCGCCGCCGCATCGACCACGCCCTTGGCCGACACCACAACACCGTAGTCCTTGAGCGCCGTCTCGACCGAGATCACGCCGTCGAGCACGTCGTCGGCGACCTTTTTGGGGTCGCGCTCCAGCGGATTGCCGTAGCCGCCGCCGGCCGGGCCGTAGCAGATGAAGCGGCCGTCCTTGGCGATGTTCATGTGCGGCACCTTGGAGGGCAGCGCCTTCTCCGCGCCGCCCTGCACCAGGTCGAGCTTGGCGGGCATGCCTTCGCCACCCCCGAGGAAGCCCCACGGACGATAGCGATGGCCTTCACCTTCGACCGAGGCGCCGCCATCGTCGAGGAAGGTGAACTCGCGCACCGAGCCCAGCCCGCCGCGCCACTTGCCGGCACCCGCCACGTCCTCGCGCAGCTCGTAGCGCATCACGCGGAGCGGCAGGTGGGTCTCGATGTCCTCGATCGGGTTGTTACGGGTGTTGGCGTAGAGCGTGTCGACGGCGTCCATGCCGTCCTTGCCCTGGCGGCCGCCGTAGGAGCCCTCGAAGATCTCCATGTGCACCCAGTGCGTCTCGTTCTTGAGGCCGGAGAAGGCGATGACCTTGAGGTTGCCGATGCCAGCCGAGACGTTGTTCGGCATGGCGGCGGAGAGCGCCTTCATCACCGTGTCGGCGAGCTGATTGCCGGGGCAGAAGCGGGCGATGGTGGGCGCGGGGAAGGTCGGGTTGGCGAGACAGCCCTTGGGCGCCACGATGGTGATGGGCCGGATCAGGCCCGCGTTCACCGGGATGTGGCCATGGATCTCCGTATCGAGCAGCACCGAGCGGATGGTGAGCCAGATCGCGATGTCGGCCGTGCCCTCGAGCGGCATGTTGATCGGCCGGTCGGGCACCTGTGGCGCGGTGCCGGTCAGATCGACGACAAGGCTGTCGTCCTTCTTGGTGATCGTGACGACGATCGGCAGCTCTTTCTTGTTGGCGTCGGGGCTGTCGAGATAGCCGTCGATCGCCGTCTCGGCGCGATAGACGCCATCGGGCAGCTTGGCGATCGCCTGCCGCATCAGCCGCTCGGCATGGTCCATCAGCGCCACGCAGGCGAGGTCGAAGGTCTCGACGCCGTAGCGCTCCACCAGCTCGACCATGCGCTCGGCGCCGATGCGGGCGGCCGCCACCTGGGCATCCATGTCGCCAACGACGAGATCCGAGGCGCGGATATTGTCGCGCACGATCTGCCAGACGGCGTCGTTGCGCACACCGCGGTCATAGACCTTGATCGCCTTGAACTGCAGGCCCTCGGCGTAGGCGTCGATCGCCTCGACGATGCCGCAGGAGCCGGGCGAGAGCGCACCGATATCGAGATGATGCGCCGTCGTTGCCGCGAAGCCGATCAGCTTGCCCTGGACGAACACCGGCACGATGAAGGCCACGTCCGGGCCGTGGCTGGCGCCCGAATAGGCGTCGTTGTGCATGACGACGTCGCCCGGCCGGAACGTGTCGCCGCGCTCCTTCAGGATGCGCAGCACGCCGCGCACATAGCCCGGGATCGGGCCGGATTGCAGCGGCGTCGATTGCGCGCTCTCGGCGAGGCCGCGGCCTTCGGCATCGACCAGTGCCGCTCCGAAATCCTCCGACTCGCGGATGATCGAGGAGTAGCTCATGCGCATCAGCTTGTAGCCCATCTCGACGGCGATGTTCTCGAGCGCGCCCTGGATGACGCTGGTCGTGATCGGGTCGATGCGGTCGGGCTTGAAGGCCGGTTGGCGCAGTGGGGCGGTACTCATGGGCATTCTCCTCTTTGTCCTCTCCGCCGCGTAGCGGGGGAGAGGAAGGGACCCGTTGCGATGCAACGGGTAGGTGAGGTGGCGCGTGCTGCAGAAGGGATATCGATGGGGCGGGCAAGAAGACCCACCTCACCTTCCCCACGCTGACGCGTGGGTCCCCTTCCTCTCCCCCCGCTTCGCGGGCGGAGAGGACAATTCATCGGAATGATGGGAAAGCTAGGCATCCGCTTTCCGGATGATGAGGTTGCCGGCGGCATCGGCGGAGAAGCTGTGCTGTGGCGGCACGACGGTGGTCGAGTCCATCTGCAGCACTATCGCGGGGCCCGCGATGCGCTCGCCGACGGGCAGCAGGTCGCGGCGATAGAAGGTCGTCGGATAATCCGAGAGCTTGGTGCCGACGCGGAAGGTGCAGGTACCGTCGCGCACCTTGGCGGCGGCGAGCGATTTCGCCGTTCCCGCAGCAGGCTTGGCGATCTTGGCGGCGCTGGCGGCGCCCACGAGGCGCAGGTTCACGATCTCGATCGCCGAATCGGCGAAGTGATGGCCGTATTCGCGGCGATGGACCTCGTGGAAGGCCTCGAAGGCCTTGGCGAGAGCCGCTTCGTCGATCGTGCCTTCGGGGAAGGGCACGCGCAGCTCGTAGCCCTGGCCGACATAGCGGAGATCGCCGCGGCGCTCGAAGGTCACCTTGGAAAGATCGATGCCGTCGGCGGTGAAGCGGTCGGCCAGCTCCCTGGCCATAGCGGCGAAGTCGGCGTTGATGCGGGCGAGATCGGCGGCGCCCGAGACCTGGAACGACGTGCGGATGGCATCGTAGCGCAGGTCGGAGATCAGTAATCCGACGGCGGACGTGATGCCGGGATGGGGTGGGATGATGGTCTCGGGGATGCCCAGCATGTCGGCGACTTCGGCACCGTGCAGGGGCCCCGCGCCGCCGAAGGCCACCAGCGCGTAGTCGCGCGGATCGATGCCCTTCTGGACGGTCCGTGAGCGGATCGCGTTCGCCATGTTGGCGTTGATGACCGTGATCACGCCTTCGGCCGCCTCGCGCTCGCTCATGCCGAGCTGTTTGGCGAGCTCGCCAATGACGCGCCGCGCCGCCACCTCGTCGAGCGACATGGAGCCGCCCAGGAAGTTGCCGCGATCGAGACGGCCCAGCACGACGTTGGCGTCGGTGACGGTGGCCTTGGTACCGCCGCGGCCGTAAGCCGCTGGGCCCGGCACCGCGCCGGCCGAGCGCGGACCGACCTTGAAGGCGCCGGCCTGATCGACGAAGGCGATCGAGCCGCCGCCCGCGCCGATCGTGTGCACGTCGATCATCGGCACCAGCACCGGGAAGCCCGCGATCCAGGTGTCGCGCGCCGTCGCCTCGCCGAAGCCGCCGTTGGTCACGATGCCTATGTCGGCCGAGGTGCCGCCGATATCGAAGGTGATCAGGTTGCGCTTGCCCGAGAGGCCGCCTGCCCAATCGCCGCCGATCACACCGGCCGCCGGACCGGACAGCAGCGTCAGCACCGGCCGCTCGGCCACCATCGCCGGCGTCGCCACGCCGCCGTTGGAGGCCATAATGCGGAGATCGGCCTTGAAGCCGGATTTCTCGATGTCGTTCTCGAGCTTGGTGACGTAGTTGCGCACCTTGGGACCGACGAAGGCGTTCATCGCCGTCGTCGTGAAGCGCTCGAACTCGCGGAACTGCGGCGACACCGACGATGACGTCGTGGCGAAGCACTCGGGATATTCCTCGCGCACGATCTCCATCGCCCGCGCCTCGTGCGCCGGGTCGAGATAGGAGAAGAGGAAGCAGATGGCGATCGCCTGGACGCCTTGCTCCTTCAGCTCGCGCACGGCCTGCCGCACGCCCGGCTCGTCGAGCGGCTCCAGCACCGCGCCCTTGGGCGGCACCAGCCGCTCCTTCACCGTCTTGCGATGGCGGCGCTTCACCAGCGGGCGGTCCTGCCAGGGGATGTCCTGCATGATCGAATAGTGCTGCGGACGCTGGTGACGGCCGATGTGGAGGATGTCGCGATAGCCGCCGGTGGTGATCATGCCGGTGACGGCGCCGTCATGCTCCAGGATGGCGTTGGTGGCGATGGTCGTGCCGTGGAAGACGACGTCGATCGTCTCGCGCGGGATGCCGTACTTGTCGCAAAGCGCCATCAGGCCGTCGACGACGCCACGGGAGGGATCGTCGGGCGTGGTCGAGATCTTGTGCACGCCGGTCTGGCCGGCCTCGGTGTCGGCATAGACCAGGTCGGTGAACGTTCCCCCGACATCGACGCCGATCAACCGCATGAAACGTCTCCTCTTTTGCCTTGGGCCGAGGGCCAGCAAGACATGCGCCAAACGTTCCGTCCATCCCCATCTATTTTACAGTGCTGGCACGGGCCTTGCTTCCTCGCGGCCATGGCGAAAAAGCCCGATATCGAACTGGTGGCCCTGACCAAACGCTACGGCGAGACCGTGGCGGTCGATTCGATCAATCTCAAGATTCCTGCCGGTTCCTATTGCTGCCTGCTGGGCCCCTCGGGCTGCGGCAAGACCACGACCTTGCGCATGATCGCCGGCCACGAGGAGGCGAGCGAGGGCGACGTCATCCTGGGCGCCGACAACATCACCCATCTGCCGCCCGCCGCGCGCGGCACGGCGATGATGTTCCAGAGCTACGCGCTGTTTCCGCACCTTGATTGCACCGACAATGTGGCTTTCAGCCTGAAGATGCGCGGCGTCGACAAGGAGACGCGCCGCGCCCGCGCGCTCGATCTCCTGAAACGCGTGCAGATGGAGCCCTTCGCCAAGCGCCTGCCGGCCCAGCTCTCGGGCGGTCAGCAGCAGCGCGTGGCGCTGGCCCGCGCGCTGATCACCGATCCGCAGGTGCTGCTGCTCGACGAGCCTCTGTCCGCGCTCGATCCCTTCCTGCGCATCAAGATGCGCGAGGAGCTGAAGGGCCTGCAGACGCGGCTCGGCATCTCCTTCATCCACGTGACGCACAGCCAGGACGAGGCGATGGCGCTGGCCGATCTGGTCGTCGTGATGAACGGCGGCAAGATCGAGCAGGCGGCCTCGGCGCGCGAGGTCTTCAACAAGCCGGCGTCGGCCTTCGTGGCGAAGTTCATCGGCGGCCACAATGTGCTGCCGGCAGCGGTTGCGCGGGCGAAGGGCGACGGCGAGATGGTGGCGATTCGAGCCGACCGCATGATGGTCGTGCCGGGCACGGCGCCGACCGACGCCTCTTCGCTCGCCGGAGTCACGCGCTCGGTCGAGTATCTCGGCGCCACAGTGCAGGTCGGCATCGATGTCGCGGGGCTGGACCCGCTGTCGGCAGTGATCCCTGAGCAGCGGTTCGATGCGACACCGGTCGCGCCGGGCCAGCCGGTCACGGTGTCATGGATGCCCGGGGACGTACATGTCCTCGGACGATAGGGGAGCAACCATCAGGAGGCTATCATGGCTCGTAAAGTGAATGTCGGACGTCGCAAGCTGCTCAAGGGAGCAGGCGTTGCAGCTCTGGGCACCGTCGTCGGCGCGCCGACCATCTGGGCCCAGAACAAACAGAACATCGTGCTCCGCCAGTTCGGCACGGGCGTGTCGGCGATCAACGAGATCGCCGAGAAGGCCAAGAAGGACCTGGGCTTCACCATCCAGATGACGGCGCTCGATTCGGACGCCTGCGTGCAGCGCGCGGTCACTCAGCCGAATTCCTACGACGTCGCCGACATCGAATACTGGATGATCAAGAAGATCTGGCCGGCGAAGGTGCTGCAGCCCTTCGACACCAAGAAGCTGACCTACTACGACAAGATCGTTCCGATCTTCAAGACCGGCAAGCTGAAGCCCGACAGCGTCATCGCGCAGGGCACGGCGCCGCATACGGTGGGCTTCGTCGAGAAGGCCGACTCGACCACCTTCGCCAAGAGCGAGACCCAGTGGTTCACGATGGTGCCGACCATCTACAACGCCGACACGCTCGGCATCCGCCCGGACCTGGTCGGCCGCGAGATCACCAACTGGAAGGACATCCTGGATCCGAAGTTCAAGGGCAAGACCTCGATCCTGAACATCCCGTCGATCGGCATCATGGACGCCGCGATGATCTGCGAGTCGGCCGGCGTCATGAAGTACGGCGACAAGGGCAACATGACCAAGGCGGAGATCGACAAGACGATCGACTTCCTGATCAAGACCAAGAAGGAAGGCCAGTTCCGCGCCTTCTGGAAGACCTTCGACGAATCGGTCAACCTCATGACCTCGGGCGAGGTCGTGATCCAGTCGATGTGGTCGCCGGCGGTGGCGGCAGTGCGCTCCAAGGGCGTCGCCTGCAAGTACCAGCCGCTCAAGGAAGGCTACCGCTCGTGGGGCGATGGTCTCGCGATCGCCAAGCACCTGTCGGGCTCGCAGCTCGCGGCGGCCTACGACTACATCAACTGGTACCTGTCCGGCTGGGTCGGCGGCTTCCTCAACCGCCAGGGCTACTACTCGGCGGTGCTCGAGACGGCCAAGGCCAACATGAGCGAGGACGAGTGGGGCTTCTGGATGGAGGGCAAGCCCGCCAAGGGCGACATCAAGAGCCCGCAGGGCGCCGTCATGGAGAAGGCCGGCACCGTGCGCGACGGCGGCTCGTTCTACGACCGCATGGGCGCGGTCGCCTGCTGGAACGCCGTGATGGATGAGGACCGCTACATGGTCCAGAAGTGGAACTCCTTCATCGCCGCGTAACGTCCGTTAAACGATGAAAGGCGAGGGCGCCGTTCCGGCGGCGCCCTCTTGTCGTCGATGCGCACCACTGGCTGGACCACGTATCTTCAGGTGACGCCGCTTGCCGCGGTGTTCTTTGTCTTCCTGGTGATTCCCATCGCCACGATCGTGGTGGTGAGCTTCTTCGACTACAACACGACCTCGATCATCCCGGCCTTCCTCGCCCAGAACTACGAGGAGCTGCTCTTCTCCTCGGTCACCTGGCAGACCTATCTGCAGACCGTCGAGTTCGCGCTGATCACCTGGGCGCTGACCCTGCTGATCGGCTTCACGCTGGCCTACTTCCTGGCCTTCCATGTCCGCTCGACGACGTGGCAGCAGGTGCTGTTCCTGGTCTGCACCATCCCGTTCTGGACCTCCAACGTCATCCGCATGATCTCGTGGATCCCGTTCCTCGGCCGCAACGGGCTCGCCAACATGACGCTCATGAAGATCGGGATCATCCACCAGCCGCTGGAGTTCCTGCTCTACTCGAACTTCTCGGTCGTGCTGGTCTATGTGCACCTCTACACGCTCTTCATGGTCGTGCCGATCTTCAATTCGATGATGCGCATCGACCGCTCGCTGCTCGAGGCCGCGCTCGATGCCGGTGCGAGCGGCTGGCAGACGCTGTTCAACGTCATCGTGCCGCTGTGCAAGCCCGGCATCGCCATCGGCTCGATCTTCGTCGTCACCATCGTGATGGGCGACTTCGTGACGGTGCGCATGATGAGCGGCGGCCTCTCGGCCTCGGTGGCGCTGATGATGGCCAACGCCATGTCGCTGCTGCAGTACCCCGCCGCCGCGGCCAACGCCGTGGTGCTGCTGATCGTGGTGCTGCTGATCGTGGCCGGCATGATGCGGGTGGTCGACATCCGCAAGGAGCTGTGAGGTGAGGAACGGCAGACGCGGCCCGGCCTTCTGGCTCCTTGCGGCATTCTTCGCCCTGTTCGTGCTGTTCCTCTACGGGCCCACGCTCACCATCACGGTGCTGTCCTTCCAGGGGCCGGAGGGGCAGCTGACCTTCCCGATGACCGGCGTCTCGACGCACTGGTTCAAGAACCTGTTCGAGACCCAGCTGGTGGGCGACATCTCCGGAGCGCTGAAGCGCTCGCTGATCCTGGGCGTCGTGGTGATGATCGTCACCATGGTGTTCTCCTTCTCGGCGGGGCTCGCCTTCCGCAGCCGTTTCCGCGGCGCGTCCGTGATCTTCTATCTCGCCATCGCGAGCCTGATCGTGCCCTCGATCCTGATCAGCCTCGGCATCGGGCTCCTGTTCCGAGTGCTCGATATCGATCCCGCCTGGTACACCTCGGCGTTCGGCGCGCATCTCACCTGGACCCTGCCGTTCGGCCTCCTGATCATGCTCGCGGTGTTCAACCGCTTCGACCGCCGCTACGAGGAAGCGGCACGCGATCTCGGCGCCACGCCGTGGCAGACCATCCGCTTCGTGGTCATCCCGATCGTGCTGCCGAGCCTGATCGGCGTCGGTCTGTTCGGCTTCACGCTGAGCTACGACGAGTTCGCCCGCAGCCTCTACACCGCGGGCACTTTCAACACGCTGCCGCTCGAGATCTACGGCATGACGACCAACATCACGACGCCGGTGCTCTATGCGCTGGGCACCGTGACCACCACCGTGTCGTTCCTCGTGATTGCGATCGCGTTGATCGCCTTCACCATCGTGCGCCGTCGCCGCGAGCGCCACGGCAGCGACGCCGGGAAAGCCGCCTGACCATGGCGCGCCGGGCGAAGGTGCTGCGGTTGCCGACGGCGGGGCCGCAGGACACCGCGCCGCTCGCCGCCGCCATCGAGCGCGGCGAGATCGATCCCGCGACCATCGTCGCCATCGTCGGCAAGACCGAGGGCAATGGCTGCGTCAACGATTTCACCCGCGGCTACGCCACCTTGGCGCTGAAGCTGCTGCTCAAGGACCAGCCAGTCGCGGTCGTGATGTCCGGCGGCACAGAAGGCGGATTGTCGCCGCACATCCTGGTGTTCTGCGTCGAGGAGACCGCAGAGACCGCCACGGCCAAGCGGCTGGCCATCGGCACCGGCTTCACGCGCGCCTTCAAGCCCGAGGAAATCGGCCGCGCCGCGCAGATCGAGGAGACCGCCAAGGCGGTGGTTGCGGCGATGAAAGGCGCGGCGATCGCTTCGCCGGGCGACGTGCATTTCGTGCAGATCAAATGCCCGCTGCTCACCAAGGAGCGGATCGAGGAAGCCGCGAAGCGCGGCCAGCGGACGGCGACCGAGGACACCTATCACTCGATGGCCTTGTCGCGGGGCGCTTCGGCGCTCGGCGTCGGCCTGGCGCTGGGCGAGATCAAGCAGGCGCCCGAGGCCGCCATCTGCACTGACTGGTCGCTCTATTCCGGCGTCGCCAGCACCTCGGCCGGCGTCGAGCTCCTGCGCAACGAGATCGTGGTGCTGGGCAACGCGCCCGGATGGGCGGGCGACCTCGTGATCGGCCACGGTGTCATGAAGGACGCGATCGACGCCGAGGCGGCGCGCCGGGTGCTGTCAGGACTCGGCGGCGAGACCGTCGCCGTGCTGGCCAAGGCCGAAGCCGCCCCCTCGGGCGAGATCCGCGGCCGGCGTCACACCATGCTTGACGACAGCGACATCCATTCCACCCGCCACGCCCGAGCCCTGGTGGGCGGCGTGCTGGCGGGCGCGATCGGCGACACCATGCTCTATGTCTCGGGCGGCGCCGAACATCAGGGCCCGGCCGGCGGTGGCCCGGTGGCGATCATCGCTCGGATTTGATGCTACGCTGGAGCGATGAAGCTCCGCCACCACGAGCGCTACGACTACGCCCCCCTGCGCGGCCGGCCCGATTATTCCTGGCCGGAGGGCAAGCGGCTCGCCGTCTATTTCGCGCTGAACCTCGAGCACTTCTCCTTCGGGGAGGGGCTGGGGGCGGAGCTGGCGCCGGGCGGGCCGCAGCCCGACGTGCTGAACTATGCGTGGCGCGACTACGGCAACCGGGTCGGCGCCTGGTACCTGCACGACGCTTTCGATGCGTTGAAGCTGCCGATGGCGGCTCTGGTGAACAGCGCCATGTACGATTACGCGCCCGAGCTGATCGCGGCCCACCGCGCGCGGGGCGACGAGATCGTGGGCCATGGCCGCACCAATGCCGAGCGCCAGGGCACGCTCGACGAGGCGGGGGAGCGTGCGTTGATAGCCGATGCGACGTCGCGCATCGCGAAGGAAGAGGGCAAGGCGCCCGAAGGCTGGCTGGGCCCTTGGATCTCGCACAGTCATGCCACGCCCGATCTTCTGGCGGAGGCGGGCTATCGCTACCTGCTCGACTGGTGCATGGACGACCAGCCGATCTGGTTCCGCTGTCGCGGCGGCAAACGGATCATGGCGGTGCCCTATCCGCAGGAGCTGAACGACATCCCGGCCATCGTCGCGCGCAAGGAGAATGCGGCCGACTTCGCCGACATGATCGTCGATCAGTTCGACGAGATGCGCGAGCTTTCGATGGCACGGCCGCTGGTCATGGGCGTGGCGCTGCACGCCTACATCGTCGGCCAGCCGCACCGGCTGCGGCATCTGAAGCGCGCGCTGCGCCACATCGCCGAGCATCGCAACGACATCTGGCTCACGACGCCGGGCGCGATCGTTGGGCATTGCGAGACCCTGCCCATTCCCTGAGGGACTGCCATGCGCCTGTTCACCGCCACGCTCGCCACCGAGACCAACACCTTCTCGCCGCTGCCGACCAGCCTCGAGAACTATCGCGAGAGCGTGTTCTACCGGCCGGGCGAGCATCCGACCGACGCGCCGCGCATGTGCACGGCGCCGCTGTTCGTCGGCCGCGCGCGCGCCAAGGCCGACGGCTTCGAGCTGATCGAGGGCAGCTGCTTCGCCGCCAGTCCTGCCGGCACGACCAACCGCGCCGATTACGAATTCATGCGCGACGAGATCCTGGGTCAGCTCGAGGCGGCGCTGCCGGTCGACGGCCTGCTGCTCGGTCTGCACGGCGCCATGGTGGCGCACGGCTACGATGACGTGGAGGGCGACATCATCGAGCGCTGCCGCGCCATCGTCGGGCCGAAATGCGTGATCGGCGTCGAGCTCGACCCGCATTGCCACCTCACGCTGAAGCGGCTCTCCAAGGCCGACATCGTCGTGCTCTACAAGGAGTTCCCGCACACCGACGTGGTCGAGCGGGCCGAGGACGTGCTCGATCTCGTGCTCGCGACGCTGCGCGGCAAGGTGAAGCCCGTCATGTCGGTCTACGACTGCCGCCAGATCCAGAGCTACCCGACCACGCTCCAGCCGATGCGCGGGCTGGTCGACCGCATCAAGGCGATGGAGGGCAAGGACGGCATCCTCTCGGTCTCGATCGCGCACTGCTTTCCCTATGGCGACGTGGCGGAGATCGGCACGCGCGTGCTGGTGATCGCTGACGGCGACAAGAAGAAGGCCGATGCTCTCGCGACGAAGCTTGGCGAGGAGCTGGTGTCGCTGCGCGGCAGGACCGCGCCGACCTATCTCGACGTCAAGGGCGGCGTCGGCGAAGGCGTCGCCTTCAACGACCTGCCGGTGGTGATCGCCGATCCCGCCGACAATGCCGGCGGCGGCGCGCCGTCGGACAATACCGACATCCTGAAGCACCTGATCGCGACCGACGTCCAGGACGCCTGCATCGGCCCGATCTGGGACCCCATCGCGGTGCGCATCTGCTTCGATGCCGGCCTCGGCGCCAGAATCGGCCTGCGCTTCGGCGGCAAGATCGCCGTCACCTCGGGCGAGCCGGTCGATGCCGAGGTCGAGGTGATCGGCCTGAAGCGCGACGCCCTGCAAAGCTTCGGCCCGACGAAAGTGTCCGTCGGCAATTGCGCCGCGGTGCGGGTCGGGGGCGTCGAGGTGGTGCTGATCGACAACCGCACCCAGGCGCTGGGGCTGGAGCTGTTCACCAACGTCGGCATCGATCCCGCGAAGAAGAAGATCGTGGTGGTGAAGTCAACCAATCACTTCATGGCGGCCTACGGGCCGATCGCCAAGAAGGTGATCTACGTCGATTCGAACGGTCCGCTGAAGCGTAACCCGGCCAAGATCGCCTACACCAAGGTCGAGCGCCCGATCTGGCCGCTGGACCCCGACGCCAAGCCGCGCGGCCTGATCTTCTAGCGTTGCGGCGTTTCGGCCGGCTCAGTCGACTTGAGCGACGGCCGTTCGGCCATCCTGTCGTACCACGCAGCAAGCCTCGGCGCGGCGCTGCGCCAGTCGGATCCGTAGCGCCATTCGTCGTAGCCGCAGGCGACCGCCGTCGTGATCTGGGCGAGATCGAACGCGTTACCGAACTTCGGCAGTTCCTTTTCCAGGGCCGCGAAGCAGCGCATCTCGCGGTCGCGCATCTTGGCGATGAAATCGCTCGACTTGTCGGAACCGGTGCGCAGCAGCTCGGCGCGCCGCATGATCTGGGCTTCGATGATGCTGCAGGCGAGCGCGTTGATCGCAAGCGCCTGCCAGCGTGCTGGCCCGTCGACGGCGAGCAGGCGATGGTCGCCGAACGTGCCGTTCAGGTAATCGCAGATCGCGTGGGAGTCGGTGAGCGTGACGTCATCGGCAACCAGCGCCGGGATGCGCATCACGGGCGTCGCGGCCACAAAGTCGTCGGGCATCCTGACGGTCTGCGTGCCCCAGGCGTGCGGCCAGCGCGTCTGGACGAACTCGAAGCGATCCTCGATGTCGAGCTCCAGGATGCACACCCGCACTCGCCGTACCCATGGCGAGGCCGGCGTGACGAAGAGCTTCATCAGGCGTGCCGGGCGCCGGGAGCCGTGTCGCGGAGATAGGTGAGGGCGGCCTGCGCGCCACCGGTCTTGTGCGGCACCTTGGCGAGGCCGAGCGCCATCTCGACGCCCGCGAGCGCACCCATCAGCATCAGGTCGTTGAAGTCGCCGAGGTGGCCGATGCGGAACACCTTGCCCGCGACCTTGGTCAGGCCCTGGCCGAGCGAAAGGTTGAAGTTCTCGAGCGCCACCTTGCGGAAATCATCCGCATTGTGGCCTTCGGGCATGATGATCGCCGTCAGCGAGCCCGAGTACGCTTTGGGATCGCTGCACAGGATCTCCAGCCCCCAGGCATTGACGGCGGTGCGCGTCGCCTCGGCATGCCGCGTGTGGCGCGCGAACACCGCGTCGAGCCCTTCCTCCAGCAGCATGTCGCAGGCCTCGTTCAGGCCGTAGAGCAGGTTGGTGGCGGGCGTGTAGGGGAACCAGCCGTTGGCGTTGGCCGCGATCATCTCTTCCCAGCCCCAGAAGGCCTTGGCCATCTTCGAGCTCTTGGAAGCTGCGACCGCCTTCTCGCTGACCGCGTTGAAGGAGAGGCCGGGCGGCAGCATCAGGCCCTTCTGCGAGCCGGCAACCGTGACGTCGACACCCCAGGCGTCGTGGCGATAGTCGATCGAGCCCAGCGAGGAGATCGTGTCGACCAGCAGCAGCGCCGGGTGCCTGGCGGCATCGATGGCGCGGCGGACGGCCGAGATGTCGCTCACCACACCGGTCGAGGTCTCGTTGTGCACGATGCACACCGCCTTGATCGTGTGGCCGGTGTCTTCCTTCAGGCGCTTCTCGATGGCGGCGGGATCGGCGGGCTTGCGCCAGTCGCCGCCCATGAACTCCGACTTGATGCCGAGCTTGTCGGCCATCTTCTTCCACAACGAGGCGAAGTGGCCAGTTTCCCACATCAGCACGAGGTCGCCGGAATTGAGCGTGTTCACGAGGGCCGCTTCCCACGCGCCGGTGCCCGACGCGGGATAGACGATGACCGGTTGCTTGGTCTGGAAGACCTGGCGCACCGAGCGCAGCACCTTCTTGGCCAGCGCATTGAACTCCGGTCCCCGGTGATCGATCGTCGGATGATCCATCGCGCGCAGGATGCGGTCCGGCACGTTCGTGGGGCCGGGAATCTGCAGGAAGTGCCGTCCGCTGGGATGAGAGTTGAGCCGCATGGTCGTTTCCTTGAAGGCCTCCGCGGGAGCGCGGACTTGCATTTTGTATACAACATGCCAGAATGAGTCCAGAGGTACTTCTACATGGACGGTTCGACCCTCCCGATTGCTCGCCTGACGCTGCCCGAGGCTGCGGCGGAGCGGCTGCGCGCACTCATTATTGAAGGGGTGCTGGCGCCGGGCGCGCGGCTGAACGAGCGGGAGCTGAGCGAACAGCTCGGCGTCTCGCGCACGCCGCTGCGCGAGGCTTTCCGCATGCTGGCGGCCGATGGGTTGCTGGTGCAGCTCCCCAATCGCGGCGCACAGGTGGTCGCGCTGTCGCGGGATGACGTGCGGCACGCCTTTGACGTCATGGCCTCGCTCGAAGGGCTGGCGGGTGAACTGGCCGTCGAGCGCGTCACGGAAGGCGATCTCGCCGATCTCAGGGCACTGCAGGCGGAGATGGAAGCAGCTCACGCGCGGCACGATCTTCCCAACTACTATCGCGTCAACCGTGCGATCCACGATCGCATCAACACGATCGCGGGCAATCCCATCCTGACCCAGACCTTCCGGACGCTGAACGCGCGCCTGCACGCGCTGCGCTTCCGCTCGAACCTCGTGCGCGGCAAGTGGGACCAGGCGGTCGACGAGCATCGTCAAATGCTGGACGCTCTCGCCGCGCGCAATGGAACGAAGTTGCGTGATTTGCTGGTGCGGCATCTTCATGCCAAGCGCCAGGCCGTGTTGGAGACGATGAACGCATGAGCTCGCTGGAGCAGGTCCTGCGTCGCACGATCAAGGGCGACGTGCTTTTCGACAAGGCCTCGCGCGGTCGCTATTCGACCGATGCGTCGATCTACCAGGTCGAGCCGACCGGCGTGGTCATTCCGCGCGACGAGACGGACTTGGCGCTGGCGCTCGACGTGGCGCGCGACGCCAAGGCCGCCATCCTGCCGCGCGGCGCCGGCACCTCGCAGTGCGGCCAGACAGTCGGGCAGGCGCTGGTCGTCGATTTCTCGAGGTACATGCGCAACGTCGTGGGCTTCGACAAGGACCGCGCCGAGGTGCATGTGCAGCCGGGCGTCGTGCTCGACCAGCTCAATGCCTGGCTGAAGCCGCACGGCCTCTGGTATCCGGTCGACGTCTCGACCTCGGCGCAATGCACCCTGGGCGGCATGGCCGGCAACAACAGCTGCGGCAGCCGCTCGATCCGCTACGGCAACATGGTGCACAACGTGGCGGCCCTGGACGCCATCCTGGCCGACGGCACGCGCGCGCGCTTCGATTCCAAGCGGCCCGAGGACATGCAGCCCGCGGTGCGCGCCATCGCCGACAAGATCGCAGCCCTCGCCGTCGCCGAGCAGGAAGAGATCGCCGCCAAGTACCCCAAGGTGCTGCGGCGGGTCGGCGGCTACAATCTCGACATCTTCTTCCCGCAGTCGGAGCGGCCCTACACGACCGACAATTCGGTGAACCTCGCGCACCTGCTGGTGGGCAGCGAGGGTACCTTGGCCGTGACCGAGCGGCTGACGCTCAAGCTCTCGGCCCTGCCCAAGCACAAGGCCTTGGGCGTCGTGAACTTCCCGAGCTTCTACAAGGCGATGGAATCGGCGCAGCACATCGTCAAGCTGAAGCCGGTCGCCGTCGAACTGGTCGATCGCACCATGATCGAGCTCGCGCGCGCCAATCCCGCCTTCCGGCCGGTGATCGAAGCCGCGCTGATCGGCAAGCCCGAAGCGATCCTGCTGGTCGAGTTCGCGGGCGAGGAGCGCGAGGCACAGCTTGCCGACCTGAAGCGGCTGGTCGAGCTGATGGGCGATCTTGGCCTGCCGGGCAGCGTGGTCGAGATGCCCGAGCCCGGCCCCCAGGCCGCCCTCTGGGAAGTGCGCAAGGCGGGCCTCAACATCATGATGTCCATGAAGGGCGACGGTAAGCCCGTTTCCTTCATCGAGGATTGCGCGGTGCCGCTGGAGCATCTCGCGGACTACACGCAGCGCCTCACCGACGTGTTCGCCAAGCACGGCACGCGCGGCACCTGGTATGCGCATGCCTCGGTCGGCACGCTCCATGTGCGGCCGATCCTCGACATGCGCCGCGAGGGCGCGGCCAAGATGCGGGCGATCGCCGAGGAGGCCTCGGCGCTGGTGCGCGAATACAAGGGCGCCTATTCGGGCGAGCACGGCGATGGCCTGGTGCGCTCGGAGTGGGTGGCCTGGCAGTTCGGGCCACGCCTCACCAGGGCCTTCGAGAAGATCAAAGAGGTCTTCGATCCGGAGAACCGGCTCAATCCCGGCAAGATCGTGCGGCCGACCAAGATGGACGACCGCTCGCTGTTCCGCTTCAAGCCGGACTACAAGACGATCTCCTACAAGCCCGTGCTCGACTGGTCGGCCTGGAATGTCCAGGCCAATCCCGTCACCGAGGAGTTGACCGAGCCTGGCACGGGCGGCGATTCGACCGGCGGCTTCGCGAAGGCCGTCGACATGTGCAACAACAACGGCCATTGCCGGAAGTTCGACGCGGGCACGATGTGCCCGTCCTTCCGCGTAACCCGCGAGGAAGTCCACCTGACGCGCGGCCGCGCCAATACGTTGCGGCTCGCCCTGTCGGGCCAACTCGGCAAGGACGCGTTGCTGTCCGCCGAGGTCGCCGAGGCGATGGATCTTTGCGTGAGCTGCAAGGGCTGCAAGCGCGACTGCCCGACCGGCATCGACATGGCGCGGATGAAGATCGAGGTGAAATCGGCCCGCCGCATGAGCAAGGGGCTCGGCCTGCGGGACAAGCTCATAGGCAATCTTCCGGCGATCGCACCCTACGCGCGGCGGCTGCCCTGGCTGTTCAACCTGGCGGGGCTGGTGCAGCCGTGGCTCGGCTTTGCCAAGGAGCGCTCGTTGCCGAAGTGGCGTGGCGACACCTTCCTGACGACGACCGATGTCGATGCCGAGGACGCGACCGTGGTGATCTTCGCCGACACTTTCGCCAACAACTTCGAGCCCGAGATCCTTCACGCCGCGCGGCGCGTGCTGGAGGCGGCCGGCCACAAGGTTGCCGTCGCCTGGCCGAACCTCGGCTCGCGGGC
This sequence comes from Reyranella sp., assembly GCA_035501235.1. Classification (GTDB taxonomy): domain Bacteria; phylum Pseudomonadota; class Alphaproteobacteria; order Reyranellales; family Reyranellaceae; genus Reyranella. The sequence continues at coordinate 1,041 of DATJWN010000372.1, read as the reverse complement.
GCTGTGCTGCGGCCGCACCTATCTCGCGACCGGTCAGGTCGACAAGGCCAGGGAAGAGGCGGAGCGCCTGCTCGAGGCGCTGTCGCCGTTCGTGGCGCGGGGCGTGCCGCTGATTGGGCTGGAGCCGTCATGCCTCTTCACCCTGCGCGACGAGTTCCTGGCGCTGGGCCTGGGCGAAGCTGCCGCCCAGACGGCGGAGAATGCCTTCCTGTTCGAGGAATTCCTGGCGCGCGAAAAGAAGGCGGGTCGATTGAAGCTCGGCCTCAAGCCGCTGGAGCAGAAGGAAGCTCTGCTGCACGGCCATTGCCACCAGAAGGCCTTCGGCGCGATGAGCGCGGTGCAGGAGGTGCTGGCGCTGGTGCCCGGCCTCACGGTCAAGCCGATCGACTCGAGCTGCTGCGGCATGGCCGGCAGCTTCGGCTACGAGGCCGAGCACTATGACGCCTCGATCGCCATGGCCGAGCTCTCGCTGCTGCCGGCGGTGCGCAAGGCCGCCGCCAATTCGCTGGTCGTCGCGGACGGCACGTCCTGCCGCCATCAGATTGCCGACGGCACCGATCGCAACGCGCTTCACGTCGCGCAGGTGCTCGACCGCGCGTTGGCGTGATGACACTGCTGTCCGGCTTCAAGGTCGTGCAGGTTGGCGGGGGCGCGGCCGCTGCGGTCTGCGGTCGCCTGATGGCCGATGTCGGCGCCGAGGTGACGTGCATCGGTCCGGATACCTCGACGACGCTCTTGGCCTACCTCAATCGGGGCAAGGCGGTCGCCAAGGATGTTGCCGGCGCCGATCTGATCGTGCGGGAAGGGTCGTCTGACTTTGCCGAGCTACGACGGATCAATCCGTCAGCGGTCATCGTCACGATCTCCCCTTTTGGCGAGACGGGTCCGCAGGCGAACGATCCGGCCACTGACCTGACGCTGTTCTTTGCCAGCGGCATCGCGCGCCAGCTCACCGGTCAGATCGACGACCTGTCTGAAGCGCCGCTGCGCCCGGTAGGTGAGCAGTCGGCCTTCATGGGGGGCCTCGCGGCGGCATGCGCG
>DATJWN010000371.1:0-5278 GCA_035501235.1 Reyranella sp. | reverse complement strand
GGCCGGATCGTAGGCCGGCGCGGCCCAGTCGGTGAGCAGCATCGGCCCGAAGAAATCCCATTGCAGGCCTTTCGGCACCTTGGTGCGTCCGCTCCACAGGGCATCGACGATGGCCTGACGGTCGACGGCATGCGTCATCGCCCGGCGCACCCGCGCGTCCTTCAGCACCGGATGATGCTTGTCGAAGATGGTGAGGCGGATGTTCATGATCGGCCCGCCCACGACCTCGAGCTTGGGATTGGCTTCGATGGCCGCGATCTGGTCCGGCGGCATGTCGCAAGCGAAGTCGAAATCGCCGGCGCGCAGCCCGTTCACGCGCGCCGCCACCTCGGGCACCTCGATGAAGCGCAGCCGCTTGATCGGCGGACGGCCGCCCCAATAGTCGTCGAACGCCTCCATCAGGAGTTCCTGGTCCGGCTTGTACTCGACGATGCGATAAGGCCCGGTGCCGACCGGCTTGCGCGCCCAGTCGAGCCAGGTCGCCGCCTCGCCGAAGGCGCGGTGGGAGAAGATGGCGCCGCAGTTGCGCGTCAGCCGGCCTTCGAGCGTGGCGTCGGGCACCTTGTTCACGAAGCGCACGGTGTATTTGTCCACGATCTCCATGCGCTCGAAGCCGGGATAGGCCGACATCGCGATCTTGGGCGCCTCGGGTGGCGGCGTCTTGGTCGCGATGCCGGGTGTGGCGTTGACCCACATGCCGCGTGTGTCGACCGAGCTTCCGGTCCACATGCGCTCGGGCCCGAAGCTGAAGGCCACGTCCTCGGCGGTCATGGAGTCGCCGTTGTGGAAGCGCACGTTCTCACGCAGCTTCAGCTCGAGCGTGCGGCCGTCGATGCGCTTGAAGCTCTCGGCGAGGCCGGGCTGCAGCTTGAGATCGGTCGTCCAGGCATGGTCGGTCAGCGTCTCGGCGAAGGTGTAGAAGACGCGCTGGCCGACATTCGATTGCTCGCGCATGGGCTCGAGCGTGTTCGACGTCGAGATCTTCTGGACGGCGATCGTCAGTGATGGCCGTGTGTCGCCCTGGGCGATGGCGAAGCGGGGAAGCAGGGTGGCGCCGAACAGGCCAAGCGCATGGCGACGGAGGAGGGTCATGCCGCCACCCTAGGCGGCCTAGATTGCCGTTCCGTTGCCGTTACTTGACGAGTACCGCCGCGCGATAGGCCATCACCAGCCGGACCAGCTCGTCCTCGAAGCTCTTGCTCTTCAGGAACGGCTGCTCCTCCAGCACGGCGGCCCGGATCGCCCCCATGACGGCGCGGGAGAGAACGAAGGTCTGCTGGCGGTCGAAGCGGGCGAAGGTGTGGTCGGCGACGAAATCGGCGATCGGCTGGTGCATCGCGCCACCGCTCTGGCTCAGCACCGCCTGCACGACGGCCTTGCGCGCGCGCTGGCGGCCGCCGAAGGCGTGGATCACCGTCCGGATCACGGCACGAACGCGCTGCTCCTCGGGGGCGTCGCCGTCGTCCTGCAGCGCCGCGATCACGCTCCGGAACGTCGCCCGCGTCTCGCGCTCGCCGAGCGCCCGGATCAGCGCCGCCTTGTCGGCGAAGTACTGATAGAGCGTGCCGATGCTGACGCCGGCGCGTTCGGCCACGGCGTTGGTGGTGAAGGCCGCGAGCCCGCCCGCCTCGAGAATCTGAGCCGCCGCCTCGAGGATCGCCGAGACGGTCTCCTCCGCGCGGTTCTGGCGGGGAATTCGTCGTTTTTTTGCAACGGGTTGGCGGGACTTGGCCATGATGGAGCGGCTCCCCCGAAGGCGAGTATCAAACCTGAGCGATACTCATATATTGAAAGCCTCCCGTCGGCAAAAGGAGCGTCGCGCATGTACGATCCCGTCAAGCTCTACACCATGCTGATCCCCATCGTGCTGACCACCGCCATCCTGGAAGGCGTGGTGTTGTCGCGCAGCCGGGGCACCTACGACTGGAAGGCTTTCGCCACCTCGATCGGTGACGTGATCGGCCGCCGCGCGCTCGCCTTCGCGCCCCTCGGCCTCGCGGCGCCGGTGTTCGAGCTGGCGTACGGCCATCGCCTCTTCACCCTGCAGCCGGACAGCGTGGGCACGGTGTTCCTGCTCTTCATCGGCATGGAATTCTTCTACTACTGGCACCACCGCTTCAGCCACACGGTGCGCTGGTTCTGGAACACGCACTCGGTCCACCATTCGCCCAACCAGCTGACGCTCTCGGCCGCCTATCGGCTGGGCTGGCTCGGCAAGTTCTCGGGCTCGATGATCTTCTACACGCCGCTCGCCTTCCTGGGATTCGAGCCGGCGCTGATCCTGATCGCGCTGGCGCTGAACCTGCTCTACCAGTTCTGGATCCACGCCGACTGGATCCCCAAGCTCGGCTGGCTGGAATATGTGCTGAACACGCCGTCGGCGCATCGCGTACACCATGCGCGCAATCCCGAGTATCTCGACGCCAACTTCGGCGGCGTGCTGATCGTCTTCGATCGGTTGTTCGGCACTTATGTCGAGGAGCGCGCCGACGAGCCGTGCGAGTACGGCCTCGTGACGCCGGTCACGACCTACAATCCGATCGCGATCAACTTCAAGCCGTGGATCGGGCTCGCCAAGGATCTCGCCTCGGCGCGCTCGTTGGGCGAGGCCCTGAAGTTCCTCTTCGCGCCGCCGGGCTGGCGGCCGGACGGCAAGGGCCTCACCACGGCCGAGCTGAAGGCTGCCGCACTGGCCACGGCCTAGGCTGCCTCGACCGCCTGCCGCCATACCGGTATATTCCCGCGGGAATAGCCATACGGAGGCAGCGGTGAAGATCAGCGCCAGGAACCGGCTCAAGGGCAGGATCGTCGAAGTCAAGAAGGGCGCGACCACCGCCCATGTGCGGATCGACGTCAGCGGCACCACCGTCACCGCCTCGATCACCAACGAGGCGGTCGACGAGCTCGGCCTCAAGGTGGGCGGCACGGCCTATGCCGTGATCAAGGCTTCGGACGTGATGGTCGCCATCGACGACTGACGATGGTCCGCCTGAACGAGATCCGGCCGGGAGAATTGGCGGTCGATCTGCCCGACAAGACAGACGCCGGCGTCTACTTCATCGGCCGCATCCACACGCCGTGGACCAGTCGGCTGGAGACGCCGCGCCAGGGGCGGCCCGACGGGCCGACCTGTCGCATCGAGGTCTTCGCGCCCTGGGACAGGGGCTGCACAGCGTCGCCGAGTTCGAGCGGCTGGAAGTCCTCTATTGGCTGCATGAGTCGCGGCGCGATCTTGCCCTTCAGGCGCCTGCGAGCGACGGCAACGGGCGCGGTGTGTTCTCGCTGCGCACGCCGGTGCGGCCCAATCCCATCGGCACCTCGATCGTGCAGCTCCTGAAGGTCGAGGGGAACGTGCTGTCGGTGCGCGGGCTCGATTGCCTGGACGGCACGCCGCTGATCGATCTCAAGCCCGATCGCACGCTCTTCAAGCCGATTGCACCGGCGCAAGCCGGCGACTTCCAGGTGGGTGACAAATGATGCTTCTCCGGCGTCGTGCACTGGCGCTGCTGGGCGCGGGCCTCCCCGCAGCCCCCGCCTTCGCGGCCGGCCGCATCATCGTCGATTCTGCCAAGCGCTCCGTCACGCTGCCCGACAAGATCTCGAAGGTGTTCGTCGCGGGGCCGCCGGCCTCGGTGCTGGCCTATGTGCTGGCGCGCGACATGATGGCGGGCTGGATCCGCGAGCCATCGCCTGCGGAGAAGGAATTCCTGGCGCCGCCGGCGCGCGATCTGCCGGAGACCGGCCGTCTCACCGGCCGCGGCGACACGGTGAGCCTCGAACGCCTGGTCGCGGCCAAGCCGGATCTCGTGCTCGACTTCGGCTCGACCACCGGCACCTTCGTGTCGCTGGCCGATCGCGTGCAGAGCCAGACCGGCATTCCTTATGTCCTGATCGACGGCAGGTTCGCGGCCACGGCGCCTTCGCTCAAGCTTGCCGCCGAGATCCTCGGTCGCGAGCAGCGCGGCGCCGAGCTCGCGGCCTATGCCGACAAGACCTTCGCTCTCGTCGACGACGTGCTTGGACGCGTGCCGGCCGCCCAGCGGCCGAAGGTCTATCTCGCGCGCGGGCCGGAAGGGCTCGAGACCGGCGCGAAAGGGTCGATCAACACCGAGATCATCGAGAGGGTCGGCGCGGTGAACGTGGCCGAAGGGCTGGGCGGACGCGGCAACATCGCCAACGCCTCGCTCGAGCGGATCGTCGCCTGGAACCCCGACATCGTCGTCACCCTCGACCGCCGCTTCTTCCAAGGCGTGAAGAGCAAATCCGGCTGGGAGCAGGTGAGGGCGGTCGCCAACAACAAGGTCTACCTCGCGCCCAGCCTGCCCTGGGGCTGGATCGACGCGCCGCCGTCGCTCAACCGCCTCATCGGCTTGCGCTGGCTGCTGGCGCAGTTCTATCCCAACGAAGCCGGGATCGACCTGCACGCCGATACGCGCGCCTTCTTCGATCTGTTCTATGGTGTCGCCGTGACCGACGCCCAGATCGATCGACTCCTCGGTGGCAAGGCTGGCTGACAAGGCGAGCGCCGTCGTCCTGGCCGTGCTGGCGATCCTGCTGCTCGCCACGGTGCTGCTTGCCGCCATGCTCGGCCCCTACCCGGCGCCGGTCGGCGATGTGATCTCGGCTATTGCCCGCCACTTCGGCGGCGGCGGTGCCACACCGCTCGATTCGATCCTGTTCCAGATCCGCCTGCCGCGCGTGCTCGCGGCCGTGCTGGTCGGTGCGGCGCTGGCGACGGCGGGCGCCTCGTACCAGACGCTGTTTCGCAATCCGCTCGTCTCGCCCGATATCCTGGGCGTCTCGGGGGGAGCAGGCTTCGGCGCGGTGCTGGGCATCCTGCTCGGCCTGCCGGTGCTCGCCATCCAGGCGCTGGGCTTTGCCGGCGGATTGGCGACGGTCCTTGTGGTCTATGCGCTCGCCCGCGCGCTGCGCAGCCAGAACGAAGTCCTTGTGCTGGTGCTGGCGGGCATCGTTGTCGGCGCACTCGCCGGGGCGGGTATCTCGCTGGTCAAGGTGCTGGCCGATCCGTTCAACCAGTTGCCGGCGATCACCTTCTGGCTGCTGGGCAGTCTCGCCGGCATCAAGGCCGAGGATGTGCGGATCGTGCTGCCGCTGGTGGTCGTGGGCCTCGTGCCGCTAGCTCTGCTGCGCTGGCGCATCGGCGTGCTGTCTCTGGGCGATGACGAGGCCAAGGCGCTCGGCGTCAATGTGCGGTTCGTGCGTGCCACGGTGATCGCAGCGGCGACCCTGGTCACGGCGACCGCGGTGTCGGTGTCGG
>DATJWN010000370.1:0-2041 GCA_035501235.1 Reyranella sp. | reverse complement strand
GACCGCTGAACACGTTCTCCGGACTTGCGCGATGGGGGCGCCATGTCCGGAGCTAGAAGCTTCACCCCGAACGTTTGGAGATTGATCATGAGGAAAACAATTTTGGCGGCGGCAGCTGCGCTTCTGCTCGCGGGCAGTATTGGCGCTGCCAACGCCGCCGACAAGCTGAAGGTCGGCTTCATCTATCTCGGCCCGGTCGGCGACCTCGGCTGGACCTACCAGCACGAGCTCGCCCGGCAGGCCCTGGTCAAGGAGCTCGGCGACAAGATCGAAACCACCTATCTGGAGAACGTGCCCGAAGGTCCCGACGCCGAACGCGCCATCGAGCAGCTGGTCCGCGCCGGCAACAAGCTGATCTTCACCACCTCCTTCGGCTACATGGATCCGACGCTGAAGGTCGCGAAGAAATATCCGAACGTGCATTTCGAGCACGCCACCGGCTACAAGCGCGACGCCAACATGTCGACCTATTCGTCGAAATGGTACCAGGGCCGCTACATCCAGGGCATCATCGCGGCCAAGATGTCCAAGACCGGCGTGCTCGGCTATATCGGCTCGTTCCCGATCCCGGAAGTGATCTCCGGCATCAACGCCACCATGCTGGGGGCGCAGACGATCAATCCAAACATCAAGGTCAAGATCATCTGGGCGAACTCCTGGTTCGACCCGGGCAAGGAAGCCGATGCCGCCAAGGCGCTGCTCGACCAGGGCGCCGACATCATCATGCAGCACACCGACTCTCCGGCGCCGATGCAGGTCACCGCCGAGCGCGGCAAGTTCGCCTTCGGCCAGGACTCCGAGATGATCAAGTTCGGTCCGAAGGCGCAGCTGACATCGATCCTGGACACCTGGGCGCCCTACTACATCGCCCGCGTCAAGGCCGAGCTCGACGGCACCTGGAAGTCCACGGACACCTGGGGCGGGCTCGAGAGCAAGATGTTCGAGATGGCGCCCTACACCAACATGCCTGACGATGTGAAGAAGCTCGCCGAGGACACCCAGGCCGCGATCGCCGCCGGCACGCTGCATCCGTTCAAGTGCCCGGTCAAGGCGCAGGACGGCACGGACGTGGAATGCAAGGGCGGCGATCATCTGGCCGACGGCCAGATCCTCGGCATGAATTTCTACGTCAAGGGCGTCGACGACAAGATTCCGGGCAAGTAGGCCCGACAGCCATCCAGCGCGGACCTCCATGGGAGCAAGGCCCGGACGGCAACGTCCGGGCCTTTCGCTTGTGCCGCTCGTCGCTTTTTCAGCCCGCCTGCATCGCGCGTGCCGCGGCGCCGTGGCGGCGGATCAGCTCCATCACGTCGAGAGCTGGGATCGCGCCGTCGATCACCGTCCATTTGCCTGCGACCATTACCCGGTCGGCACGGTGCGCGCCGCACAGCACGACTGCTGCGACGGGGTCGCCGTGGCCGGAGAAGCGCAACTCGTCGAGCTTGAACAGCGCAAGGTCGGCGGCCTTGCCGGCGGCGATCTCGCCGAGCTCGGGGCGGCCGACGCAGGCCGCGGAGCCCTTGGTCGCCCAGCGCAGCGCGTCCTTGTGGCTCACCTTGAGCACGCCATAGCGCGAGCGTTGCAACAAAAACGCCGCACGCACCTCCTGCATCAGATTGGAGGCATCATTCGAGGCCGAACCATCGACGCCGAGCCCGATGCCGACACCGGCCTCCTCCATCTCGCAGACCGGGCAGCAGCCGGACGCGAGCAGCTGGTTGCTGCAGGCGCAATGGCTGATCGTGGTCCCCGCACGGCCGAGCCGCTTCATCTCGGCGGCATTGAAGAAAATGCCGTGCGCGAGCCAGGTGCGCGAATTGAGCCAGCCGCATTGCTCGAGATAGTCGAGCGGCCGGCAATTGTGGATCTCTTCGCAGAATTTGTTCTCGTCCTCGGTCTCGGCAAGATGGGTATGCAGCCGGACATCGAGCTTTTCCGCCAGCTCCGCAGTCCGCCGCATCAGCGAGGTCGTCACCGAGAATGGCGAGCATGGCGCGAGCGCGATCTGCACCATCGCGTCCTCGCCGCGCTGATGATGTTT
>DATJWN010000369.1:0-50606 GCA_035501235.1 Reyranella sp. | reverse complement strand
TTCGAGGCCGAGGGCATCCATCCGCTGGAAGGCGGCATCCTGCGCCTGAAGTACCGGCGCGACCGTCGCTATGGTCTGCCGATCGAGCCGATCGGCGTGTTCCATTGGAAGCTCGCCGTCGAGAGCTGGAAGAAGATCCGCATCTATGCCCGCCTCGCCTGGCAAGGCTGGCGCATCGGCCAGAAGGTCAAGAACGACCCCAAGCGCTACGAGTACAGCGATCTCGCGCTCGAGCCGGTGGTCGAGGAAGACATGGACAAGCTCTCGCTGTTCGCCGAGACGGCGGGCGGCAGCGCGGCCGTCAGCAAGAAGCGCGGCGAGGACCTTGCCCGCGCCAAGCTCGCCGCGCAGCAGAACCAGAGGCTCGAAGCCGCGGAGTAGTCTTGCGGACCGCGGGCCTCCGGGCCCGCGCATGATGCGGGTCCGGCGGCCCGCGGTCCGATGATATGATCCCCGCATGGACGACGACATCGCGACCCGCGTCTATGCCGATCCCCTGGCCCGGTGGTTCGTTACCGAGGCCTACCGCATCGTCGAGACCGACAAGCTGGTCGCCGCCGCCGGCGAGCAGCTCGTGCAGGCCGGCATCCCGCTCTATCGCCTCGCCTATTTCCAGATCACCCTGCATCCTGAATTCGCCGGCAAAGCCTACTTCTGGCGCCGCGGCCGGGGCGTCGCGACGGAATTCCGTCCGCACGGCGACAACCAGGACGCCGAGTATCGCGACAACCCCCTGCCCGTGGTCTTCGAGCAGCAGAAGACCGTGCGGGTGCATCTCGATCGGGTCGAGCCGCAGGCGCCGGTGCTGCGCCAGCTCAAGGGCGAGGGCGCGACCGACTACGTGGCGCTGCCGCTGCTCTTCACGACCGGGCATGTCGATGCGCTGAGCGTGGTCTCCGACAAGCCCGGCGGCTTCTCGACGAACGACCTCGACCGCATGTTCCTCCTGCAGTTCGCCTTCACGCGGCTGGTCGAGGTCCATTCGCTTCGCGACACCGCGACCCATCTGCTCGACGCCTATGTCGGCCGCGCGGCAGGCCAGCGCATCCTGGCGGGCGAAGTGAAGCGCGGCGACGGCCAGACCATCGAAGCGGTGATCTGGTACTGCGACCTGCGCGGCTTCACGCGTTCCTCCGACAGGCTGCCGCGCGACGAAGTGATCGCGCTCCTCAACGACTATTTCGACGTCATGGGCGGCACGGTCACGTCGGCCGGCGGCGAGATCCTGAAATTCATGGGCGACGGCATGCTGGCGATCTTCCCCGTGCCGGCGCCGGCGGACCGTGCGGCGGTCGCGGCGCACGCCGTCGAGGCCGCGACCTCCGCCGTCGAGGCGATGGTCGTGCTGAACGGTGTACGCGCCGCAGCCGACGAGCCGCCGGTGCGCTTCGGCCTCGCCCTGCATATCGGCGAGGTCATGTTCGGCAATATCGGCGCCAGCCAGCGGCTCGACTTCACCGTGATCGGTCCGGCCGTGAACTATGCGGCGCGCTTGGAGAAGCTGTGCGGCCCGCTCGACAAGTCGGTCGTGCTATCGGCCGCGATGGCAGCGCTGCTGCCGCCGGGCACAGCAACGCCTATCGGGCGTCACGTTCTGAAGGACATCGCCGAGCCGCAGGCCGTCCACGGCCTGCGCAACGGCTAGTGCACGACGGCGGGCTTCACGTGGTCGAGGCCGTCGGCGACGGTCGCTGAGATGGTCGTGCGCACCATGGTGCGCTCCTGCGCATAGTCCCACGGCCGGCCGCGATGCAGCATGGCGCGGTTGTCCCACATGACCGCGTCGCCCTGCCGCCATTTGTGGACGTAGACGTATTCGCGCCTCGTCGTCTCGTCCATCAGCTCGGCGAGGAGCTGACGCGCGTCGCGATCGTCCATGCCGTCGATCGCATAGGCGTGGCTTGCGATATAGAGCGCGCGGCGATCGTTGCTGGGGTTCAGCCAGTTCATGCGCCAGCGCACCGGCGGCAGCGCCTTGCGCTCCATTTCGGTCGCGAGGTCGGGATGGATCTGGTCGCGGCTGTTGGCATAGGAGTGTGTCGCGATGGCGTCCTTGAGCTTGCCCTGCAGGTCGGCGGGCAAACGCTCCCAGGCGCAGCGCGTCGAAGTGAATTCCGTCTCACCGCCATCGTTCGGCAGGACTCGCGCCGTCAGCACCGAGGCGAGCGCCGGCGTCTTCTTGAAGGACGAATCGGTGTGCCAGAGCGCGTTGGCCTTGGCGACCAGCACCTGGCGATGGTCGGGCGGCACGATCTTGCCCTTCATGTTGTTGGTCAGCCGCGAATAGAAGGTGTTCTGGCCGAGCGAGGAGACCTTGGTGAGCTCGAGCGGCCCGAAGGCGCGGCTGTAGGCCGCCTGCACGTCATCGGCGATCGACTGGTCGCGAAACACCAGCAGCGAATGTTCCTCGAAGGCGGCACGCACATCCCTGTAGGCGTCGGCATCCGTGGCGACGTCGAGCAGGTCCACGCCCCTGACTTCGACCCCGAATCCCGGGCCCAGCGGCACCAGTTCCATGGCGTTCCTCCTCGCGGTTTATTGTGGAGCGATTTTACGCAACCCCTGCAAGGCCCGCTATAGTACGATTCTTGCAATGAAAATGCTGTCCGGATGCCTGAGCCCGCCCTCTCCTTCGTCGCCAACACAACTCCCGAAGCCCAGCGGGCGCTGAAGGAACTGCGTCGCCTGTACGGCCACGTGCCGCCATCCGAAGCCGAGGCCATCGTCGTGCTGGGGGGCGACGGGCTGATGCTGCAGAGTCTGCACCGGCTGATGAGCCGCCAGGTGCCGATCTACGGCATGAACCTCGGCACGGTCGGCTTCCTGATGAATCAGTACAAGGCCAAGGGCCTGCCGTCGCGGATACGCAAGGCGCGGCGCATCGCGCTCACGCCGCTGCGCATGGTGGCCACGACCGCGCGCGGCCAAAAGCGCGAGCTGCTTGCCATCAACGAGGTCTCGCTGTTCCGCTCCAGCCGACAGACGGCGCGTATCGCCATCGCCGTCGACGGCAAGGAGCGGCTGCCGGAGCTCTATTGCGACGGCGTGATGGTCGCCACGCCCGCGGGCTCCACGGCCTACAATCTCTCCGTCCACGGCCCGATCATTCCACTCGGCACGGGCCTGCTCGCGCTGACGCCGATCAGCGCCTTCCGGCCGCGCCGCTGGCGCGGTGCGCTGCTGGCGCGCCATGCCGAGGTCGAATTCACCGTGCTCGATCCGCGCAAGCGGCCGGTCGCGGCCGCCGCTGATTCGGTCGACGTCGCCAATGTCGTCAAGGTGACGGTCACCGAGGCGCGCGACATCGAGCTCACGCTGCTGTTCGACCCCGAGCACGATCTCGAGGAGCGTATCCTGAAGGAACAGTTCGCGCCGTGACTGGTCCCGTCGTCCCGACCGAAGCGGAGCGCAGCGTCGCGAAGTGGAGGGACCTTCTCTCCATCAACTCGGATGTGCCCGCGGAGGCAAGGCCCCTCGGCTGCGCTCGGGGCGACGGGTAGTGAGTCCCAAGGAATTCCCCTTCAAGCCCGAGCGCAAGAGCATCATCGGCCATGACGGCATCGGGCCGATCGCGCTCGCCATCGTGATCGGCGGCGTCGGCGGCTTCGTCTTCAACTGGCTGCGCATGCCGCTCGCCTGGATGCTGGGTTCGTGCCTGTTCACCACGTTGGCGGCCTTCGGGGGGCTGCGCATCGGCATGCGAGTGCAGCTGCGCCAGGGCATGGTGATCATCCTGGGCGTGCTGCTGGGCTCGGGCTTCACCGCCGATCTCGTGCAGCGCATGGGACAATGGGCGGAGAGCCTCGTCATCGTGACGGCGATGACCGCCGTCGGCGCCACGCTCTGCTATCTCTGGCTGCGCCGCTTCACCGACTGGGACAAGCCGACCTGCTATTTCGCCGCCATGCCGGGCGGACTGAACGACATGACCATCATGGGCGGCGCGCTCGGCGGCCAGGAGCGCGCGATCGCGCTCGCCCATGCGCTGCGCATCCTCACCGTCGTGATGACCATCCCCGTCTGGTACCGGCTGGTGAACGGCGCGCAGACCAGCGTGCTCAACATGGTGCACGGCCCCACGGGCAACGACTGGCGCGACTACGCGGTGCTGATCGCCTGCGGCCTGATCGGCGCCACGGTTGGCCGCCTGCTCCGGCTGCCGGCTTCGTTCATGATGGGGCCGATGATCATGAGCGCCATCGCCCATCTGTCAGGCCTCACGACCTCCAAGCCGCCGGGCGAGCTGGTGGCGGCGGCGCAGGTCGTGGTCGGCGCCGGCATCGGCTGCCGCTTCGTGGGGGCCGCCATCGACAAGCTGCACAGGGAGATGGCGGCGTCGGTCGGCGCGGCAGTGATCCTCATCATGGTCGCCGTGGTCTTCGCCAAGATCTCGGTCGCCGTCACCGGCCTCAACCTCGATGCCACGATCCTGAGCTACGCGCCCGGCGGCTTCGCCGAGATGAGCCTGATCGGGCTCGCGCTCGGCATCGAGATCGCCATGGTGGCCACGCATCATCTCTTCCGCCTGTTCCTGATCCTGTTCACGAGCTCCCTGGTGTTCCGCTACTGGGCCCGGCAGGAAGCGGCAAAGGCGGCCGATGATTAGCGTGAAACGGCGGAATTTCCTCGGGTTGATGGGCGGCATCGCCGCCTGTCCGACGATCGCAGCCGCACAGGCGTCCCCGCCGGTCATGGGCCTGCTCACCTCGGCGAACGCGGAAAACTGGTCGCGCGACGCCATCCGTCAGGGGCTGAAGGAGGCGGGCTTCATCGAAGGCCAGAACATCACCGTCATCGCCCGCGAGGCGAATGGACAAGTCGACAAGCTGCCGGCGCTGGCCGCTGACCTGGTAGCCCGGAAAGTCTCGGTGATCTTCGCCACGGGCGGCCCGGTGCCGACGCGCGCGGCGAAGGCCGCGACCGGCACCATTCCCATCGTCTTCGCCTATGGAGGCGATCCGGTCGCCGACGGGCTGGTGGCGAGCCTCAGCCGCCCCGGCGGCAATGTCACGGGCGCCACCTTCATCGGCGCCTCGTTGTCCTCCAAGCGGATGGAGCTGTTGCGCGAGCTGGTGCCGAAAGCGACCGAAGTCGGCCTCCTCGTGAACCCCAGGAACACCCTCGCCGCCGGGCAGATCGACGACATGAAGCAGGCGGTCCAGGCACTGGGGCTGCACCTGCATGTCGTGAACGCCAGCACGGCAGCCGAGGTCGACATGGCGTTCAAGACCATGCGGCAGGATAACGTCGATGTGCTGGTCGTGAGCGTCGACCCGATCTTCGGCTTCCTGCTGGCCGACCAGATCATCGCGCTCGCGACGCAGAACAAGCTTCCCACCATGTGGGATGCGCGCGTGCAGGTGACGAAGGGCGGGCTGATCTCCTACGGCGCCGTCATCACCGACACGTGGCGGCAGGCCGCGATCTATGTCGGCCGCATCCTGAAGGGCGAGAAGCCGCAGGACCTGCCCGTGCTGCAGCCGACCCGGTTCGAGACGGTGATCAATGCGGCGACAGCCAAGGCGCTGGGCCTCACCCTGTCGCCGCAGCTTCAGCTCATGATCGACGACACGATCGAATAGGTATCGTCAGGCGCGCGTGGTGATGCCGCCATCGACCACCAGCAGGTGGCCGTTCACATAAGCCGCGTCGTCGGACGCCAGGAAGAGCGCGGCGTTGGCCGTGTCCCAGCCCGTGCCCATCTTGCCGGTGGGCGAGGCCTTGTGCCGGATGGCGATCATCTTGTCGTAGGCCTGGTTGTGATCCTTCTCGCCCTTGGCGTACTGCTCGGCGAGGAAGTCGATCATCGGCGTGTGCATGAGCCCGGGCAGGATCGCATTGCAGCGGATGCCCTTGTCGGCGTACTGCGAGGCGATCGCCATGGTGAGCGCGTTCACCGCACCTTTGCTCGCATTGTAGGCGATGTAGCTCACGCCCTTCGGCGAGCGGATCGAGGCGATCGAGCTCACGTTCACGATGGCGCCGCCGCCCTGCTTCTCCATGACCGGAATCACATGCTTGGCGGTGAGGAAGAAGCTCTTCACGTTGACATCGAACACCAGGTCCCACTCGTCCTCGGCGAGGTCGACAGGGCCGCCGGTCGAGCCGATGCCGACATTATTGTCGAGCACGTCGATGCGGCCCCATTTCTTCAGGCAGGTATCGACCATGGCCTTCACGTCGGCGTTGCGCGAGGAATCGGCCTCGAAGGCCATCGCCTCGCCGCCTTCCTTGGCGATCAGGCCGACCGTCTCCTCGGCCGCGGCGCGCTTGCGGTCGACGCACATCACCCGCGCGCCCTCGCGCGCAAAGGTGACGGCGGTGCACTTGCCGTTGCCCCAGCCGGGGCCGCTCGAGCCCGCGCCCACAACGATCGCCACTCGATCCTTCAATCTGCCGGCCATCTCAGTTCACTCCCTTTGGAGCGACCCTAGCACGGGCTTGAGGCCCAGCAGCACCAGCCGCGATCCGTCCGTATCGCTCCACGGCCCATCTTCGGCAACATCCAGCCGCTTGCCGACCAGGTGCACGATCGACCGGCGGTCGGGCGCATCGGCAAAGCGCACGATGCCCTTGCCCCGCAACACGGCGCTGTCGCGCATCATCTTCAGCAACGCCGCACGCTCGACCGGCTCCTGCCATTCGTAGGACCAGCTCCGGAAGGCGTCGGCGGTCGCCGCTTCGCCGGCGCGGCCGCGGCGTTCGAGGCCGAACAGCAGGTCGAGCGGCACGTCGCAATGCCGCCCCTCCAGCACCGGCGCGGCCGATTGCGTCGAGAGCCAGCAGCGCAGCGATGGCAGGTCCTCGGCCAGGTCGATCTTGTTCAAAAGCAGCAGATCGGCGGCAGCGATCTGGCGCGCGATCGTGTCGGCCACCCGCCGGTCGGCCGCGCGCTCGCGCCCCTCGGCGGCATCGACCACGACGATGACGCCATCGCGCTGCAGACGTTCGTCGATCACCCCTAAGTCGGCGATGCGACCGGGGTCGGCCACGCCCGAGGCCTCGACCACGATATGGTCGAACCGGTCCGGCGTCTCGAGGAGCGTCAACAGCGTCGTGACCAGCGAATTACCGATCGTGCAGCAGAGACAGCCGTTGGACAGCGCAATCGTATCTCCGCCGTGGCGCGCGATCAGGCGACCGTCGATGTCGAGTGCGCCAAAATCGTTCACCATCACCGCGAAGCGCCGGCCGGCGGCGCCGGCCAGCAGGCGGTTGAGCAAGGTCGTCTTGCCCGCGCCCAGGAAACCTCCGATGACGGTAAAGGGAATCATGGTTGACCCACTCCTCCCCCGTCATCGGGGGAGGTGCCCGCGTCTGGCGCGGGCGGAGGGGTCATGAGCCCCAGTCGTGATGTGGCTCGTGACCCCTCCGCCCCGCTATGAGCGGGGCACCTCCCCATTTGAATGGGGAGGATCATGAGCGCGGTGCCTGAAAGACCCGGCCGCCGAGAATCGTGCCCCAGACCGGCACGTCCTTGAGCTTCGCCGGCGCCACGTCGAGCGGATCATCGTCGAGGATGGCGAAGTCGGCGCGCTTGCCGACGTCGATGCTGCCGATCTCCTCGTCGAGCTTCAGCGTGTACGCTGCCCCCAGGGTGATGGCCCGCAGGGCATCGGCGACGGAGATCTTCTCGGCCTCGCCCAGGGTGCGGCCCGACGCGGTCTGGCGATTGACGGCGCACCAGGCGGTGAACAAGGGGCCGATCGGCGTCACCGGCGCGTCGCAATGGATGGCGAAGGGCACGCCGGTCTTGAGCGCCGTGCCGCAGGCATCCATGCGCTCGGCACGCTCCGGGCCCAAGGTCCGGGCGTAGTGCACGTCGCCCCAATAGAAGAGATGATTGGCGAACAGGTTGGCGCACATGCCGAGCGCCTTCAGGCGGCGGAACTGGCCGGCATCGGCCATCTGCGCATGCTGCAGCGTATGGCGATGATCCCAGCGCGGCGCGGTCGCGAGCGCGCGTTCGACGGCCTCGATCGCGACCTCCGACGCCTCGTCGCCGTTGGTGTGGATGTGCACCTGGAAGCCTGCTCTGTGCCAAGCCAGCAGGATACGGTCGATGTCGTCGGGCCCGATGTTCCACACGCCGTTGGGCGTGCCGTCGTAGTAGCCGGGCCAACGCATGCGCGCCGACAGGCCCTGGATAGAGCCGTCGGTGACGATCTTCACCAGCTGGAAGCGCAGCCGCTCGTTGTTCTTCTTCATCAGCGCCTGCAGGCGCGAAATGCCCTGCTCGGGCGGCACCGAGGCGGCCGCGAAAGCAGGCAGCATGCGCAGCGGAAAATCGGGCGAACTCGTGGCCTTCAGATAGGCATCGACGGTGCTCTCCGGCAATTCGTTGTGCAGGTCCGTGGCCGTCGTGACGCCCGCGAGCTGGGCCACCCGCGCGAAGCCCCAGAGAGCCGGCTCGTCCGACAGCGTCGCCGCCAGCTGGATGCCGGCGGCGCGGTAGGCGAGATATTGCGCGGTGGTCTCCTGCAGCTCGCCCGTCGGCTCGCCCTGCGCGTCCTTGACGATGCCGTGCACGTTGGTCGAGCGCGTGATGCCGGCCTTGGCGAAGACCGGCGTGTTGGCGTTCACGACATGGAAGTTGGAATGCAGCACGACGACCAGCCGCTCGGTCGACACCTTGTCGAGATCGGCCAGGTCCATGCGCCGGCCGGTGAAATAGATCGGATCGAAGCCCCAGGCGAGCAGGGTCGTTCCCTTGGGCATCGTCTTCTCATGCGCCTGCAGCGCCGCCACGACCTCCTCGATGCTCTTGAGGCCGGGCGAGCGCTTGCCATCGGGACTGACCCGATCGAAGAAGCCGACATAGGGGAATTTCCACACGCCGCCTTCGTAGGCGTGGCTGTGGCCCTCGACGAAGCCCGGCAGGATCACCTTGTCCTTGAAGCGTTCGTCGAGCTCGAGCTTGCCCCAGCCTTTGAGCTGATCCAGCGATCCTGCTCCCAGGATGCGGCCGTCCCGCACCGCCACGTGCGTGGCGAAAGGCTGGTTCGGATTCATGGTGACGATGCGGCGCGCGTTGTAGACGATGGTGCTCATGGGAGGAGAGAGTAGTCCATGACGACGGTCGATCACGAGCACTTCATGCGCCAGGCGCTGGAGATCGGCGCCCAGGCGGACCGCGAGGGCAATATGGGCGTGGGATCGCTGATCGTACGCGACGGCAGGATCGTCGGCCGCGGCCGCAACCAGATCCGCACGGCCAAGAGCCCGTTGATCCATGCCGAGACCGACGCCATCGCCGACGCCTGCCGCAATCTCGGCACGGACGATCTCTCGGGCTGCACGCTCTATACGACGATGGAGCCCTGCCCGATGTGCGCCGGTGCCATCCTCAACGCACGCATAGCCGAGTGGGTCGTGGGCGGCCGCTTCAAGGCGATCGGCCGCACCGATCTCGGCCACTATTCGATCGAGGACTTCGCGACCTTCGTCGGCGCCGACATCAAGATCACCTCGGGAGTCCTGCAGCAGGAATGCCAGGAGATGCGCAGCCGCTTCTTCAAGTCGAAATAAGAAAAGTCATCGGGGGAAACACCATGCGTCGCCGTCACTTCGTCGCGGCTTTCGGGGCCGCGGTCGCCGCGCCTTCCGTCGTGCGCGCCGACACCTGGCCATCCAGGCAGATCAAGGTCGTGATCCCCTATCCGCCCGGCGGCCCGACCGATGTCTCGATCCGCATCTGCCTGGAGAAAGTCGGCCGCTTGCTCGGCCAGCCGATCCTGTTCGACAACAAGGGCGGTGCTTCCGGCATGATCGGCGCGGAGTACGCCAAGACCCAGCCGGCCGACGGCTACACCTTTCTGGGAAACACCGTCGCGATGATGGCGATCACCCGCCACCTGCAGCCGATCCCGTTCGATCCCGACAAGGATTTCCTCACCGTCGCGCGCATCGCGACCTCGTGGGGCGCGATGGCGGTCCATCCCTCGGTGCCGGCGAAGACCGTGGCCGAGTTCGTCGAGTACGTGAAGGCCAATCCGGGCAAGGTGAACTGGGGCTCGTCCGGCCTCGGCACCATCACGCAACTTTACGGCGAGATGCTGAACCTCGAGGCCGGAATCAAGATGGTCCATGTGCCCTACAAGGGCAGCGCGCAGGCGACCCAGGACCTCCTGGGCGGACAGGTGCAGGTGCAGTTCGATTCGACCGTGCTGCCGCACATCCTGGCCGGCCGATTGCGTGGCCTCGCCATGCTGGCCGACACGCGCTGGCCGCATAAGCCCGATATCCCGACGCTCAAGGAAGCCGGCTACGGCAAGCAGGGCGGCGACAGCTGGTTCGGCCTGCTGGCGCCGGCCGGAATGCCGGCGGCGATCGTCGATCGCATGGCCAAGACGATCGACGAGGCGCTGAAATCATCCGATGTGCTCGACAAGCTCGACGCCGGTGGCCTCAAGCCCACCTATCTGGATCCGGCGGCCATGCGGACCACCATCGACACCGAGAGCAGATACTTCGCCGACATCATCAAGCGCGGCCACGTCACCTTGAACTAGTAGCGCTTGCGATTGAGGAACATCGCGTCCGTCTCGGCCGCGAGCACGCCGCCCAGCAGCATCGGCTTGGGCCCGAAGGGCGTGGCGTCGATCACGTCCCTGGCCGAGATCTTGATCGCGTCCAGCCCGGCCTTGGCAAGGCCGTCGAAATTGCCCGTGCCGAACACCACGCCGCCGATATGGGCCCAGATCAGCGCGGTGATGCACATCGGGCAGGGCTCGCAGGTCGTGTAGAGGACCATGTCGGCCCAACCCTTGTTGCCGTGCCTTGCCACATAGTCGTTGATGCAGACGATCTCGCCGTGCAGCACGGGATTGTCGTGCGAGTTGACGCCCTCGGCCATCACCTCGCCCGTGTCGGCGCGCACGATGACGGCGCCGAAGGGCCAGTAGGGATTCCTTCGTCCCTGCGCGATGGCAAGGCGCATCGCCTGCTCGTGCCGCGCCATCGAGATCGGCGGCAGGGCGGCGCGGGCGGGTCTGGCGCCCGGCAGGCAGACGAGACCGCCGAATCCGATCAGCAACGTACGCTTTGAAATCATGATCCGAACCTCACGTGCGGGCGAACCAGGCGCGCGGCCACAGGCAGGAGACGAGGAGCGCCGCCAGCAGGCCGCCGCCCGCCACCGAGAAGGTGAAGCGATAGCCGGCCAGGAACCCTGCCGCCGCTGCATGCGCATGCAGGGCCGTCAGCACCGAGGCGCCGCTCACGATGCCGAGCGTACGCGTCAGCAGCGCAAGCGCGCCGGCGACGCCGCGGTCGCGGCGCGCCAGCGTGCCGGTGACGATATCGGTATAGGCGACGGTCAGCAGGCCCTGCCCCACGCCCAGCACGAACAGCGGCAAGGCGACGACGGGCAGGGATGACTGCGCATCGGCGCGGCTCAAGGCCAGCAAGGCCAGCGCCTCGACGACGATGCCGCCGAAGGCCGCGCGCCTCTGGCCGATCGCTGCAACGATGCGGCTGGAGAGCGAGGCGCTGCCGACGCCGCCGATGAACGGCAGGGACAGCACGAGACCGCCCGTCGCCGCCGACAGGCCGAGCACGTTCATGAGGTAGTAGGGCGTCAACAGCAGGATCGAGAAGCCGGCCAAGTTGGCGAGCACGTTGAGGACATTGGGCACGGTGAAGGCCATGTCGGCGAACAGCGCCGGCCGCAGGATCGGCTCGGCGAAATCGTTCTCGCGCCGCACGAAAGCCGCTATGCCGATCAACGCCACGAGGGCAAGTGCCGCCGCCCACAGGCCGGGAACCGTCGGCCGCTGGGAAAAGACCAGCGCGAGCAAAAGCGTGCTCATGCAGAAGGCGAGCAGGCCCGCGCCCAGCGCGTCGAACGGCCGCTCGTCGGGCTTGGGCGAGGGCAGGGTCCCCGAGAAAGCGAGCGCGACCAGCGCGATCGGCACGCGTACCCAGTAGACCGAGGGCCAGTCCCAGAGCTGCACCAGAACGCCGCCCAGCAGCGGCCCGACCGCCGAGGCGATCGCCTGGCCGGCCGCGAAGCCCGCCAGGCCCTTGGTGCGCTCGCTTTCGGTAAAGAGCGAGGTCGCCAGCGCCGGAGCGCAGGCAAGCGCCAGCGCCGTGCCGATGCCCTGGCTCGCCCGCGCCCACAGGAAGAGCGGCCAGTCGGGTGCCAGGGCACAGGCGCTGCAGCCGATGACGGAGACCACGAGCCCCGTGCGGAAGATCAGACGGTGGCCGAACAGGTCGCCCAGCTTGCCGCAGACCAGCATCAGCGAGCCATAGACCAGCACGTAGCAGATCACGAGCCACTGCACGTCGCCCAGCGCCACCTTGAAGTGGCCGGTGATCGCTGGCAGCGCCACGTTGACGGCGATGTCGAGCGGGGCGAGAGAGGCCCCCAATCCGACGATGAGGAGGCCGAAGACGGGACGAGCGGTCAGAGGTCTTTTCCGAGGAGCACCGTGCCGACGTTACCTCATCGTTGACAGTTCCCGCCAGCTTCGGCCAAGTCGGGACGTGCCGTCTTCGCCGTCAACGATGTCAGCGGGTCCCGGCCGTCTTGCCTATCTCGACGGGCTGCGCGGCTGGATGGCGCTGGTGGTGGTGCTGCACCATCTTTTCGCCAGCTGGCTGATGGCGCCGGCGGAGCTTCGCCGGCATGGCGCGGGCTGGGTGGCGAGCCTCTTCAAGTGGACACCGCTCGGCAGCGCGACCGACGGCTTGCAGGCGGTCTTCATCTTCTTCGCCATCAGCGGCGTCGCCCTCACCTATCCCGTGCTGCGCTCCGCACGACGCGACCGCACGCTCGCCGGCATGGCCGTCTGGCGCTATCCGCGGCTCGCCGTGCCGGTGCTCGCCTCGTGCGCCGTCGCCTTCCTGCTCACGCTGTCAGGCGCCATGGCGAACCAGCCGGCCGCGGCTCACCTCGTCAATGGCGCGTGGTGGGCCGAGCAATACGCCTTCCCCACCGACCTGTCGCAGATGCTGACCTTCGCGCTGTGGGAGACCTTCACGCCGCTGCAGGCGACGATGCACAGCTGGAACCCGCCGCTCTGGACCATGGCGCCGGAATTGCGCGGCTCGTTCCTGCTGTTCCTCCTGCTCGCCGTCGTGCGCTGGCGCTGGCTGCGCCTTTGCGTGGCGGGCGTGCTGATCGTGCTGTGGGTCGGCGCCTACATCCAGGGCTTCCTGACCGGCTTCCTGGTCGGCTACTGCCTCGCCGAGCTGCTGGTGGCGGCAGAACGATCGCCGCTGGTGCAGGAACGCATGAACCGCGCCCGCCCGCTCGGCTGGCTCTGCCTGGCCGGCGCCCTCCTCGCCTCGACGGCCTTGCAGATCGTGTCGTTCGAGGACTCGCGCAATGAATACATCCTGCCGATGAACCTGGTCGCCATACTGACGATCGTCTCGGTCGTCCTGCTGGCGCCGCTGCAGCGCTGGCTGTCGGCGCCCCTGTCGCGTTTTCTCGGCCGGCTCTCCTTCGGCCTCTATCTTACGCACGTGCCGCTGATCTGCTCCTTCTCGAGCGCGCTGCTGCTCGCGACAGTCGACCGTCTGCCTTATTGGCTGGTCGTGACGGTCGTGGGCGGCCTGTCGCTCGTGGCGGCGATCGCCGTGGCCTGGCTGTTCACGGTCCTGGTCGAGGAGCGCCTGCTCGGCTGGCTGAAGCGCTGCGTGATGGCCATCGTCCATCCGGCCTTCGACACGGCCTACAACAGCGTGCGCAGCTCGGTCTTGAGGATCTTGCCGTAATTGTTCTTCGGCAAGGCGTCGACGAACTTGTAGTCCTTGGGCCTCTTGAAGCGCGCGATATTGTCGAGGCAGAGCTTGTCGAGCTCGGCGGGCGTGAGCTGCGTGCCCTGGCGCGCCACGACGAAGGCCACGACCTCCTCGCCCCACTCGGGATGCGGGCGGCCCACCACCGAGCATTCGGCGACGGCGGGGTGCAGGTTCAGCACGTCCTCGATCTCGCGCGGATAGATGTTGGAGCCGCCGGAAATGATCATATCCTTGGAACGGTCCTTCAAGGTCAGGAAGCCGCCCTCGTCGAAGGCGCCGACATCGCCGGTCCACAGCCAGCCGTCACGCAACGACTTGGCCGTCGCTTCGGGATTTTTCCAGTAGCCGGACATCACCGTGTCGCCCTTGACGACGATCTCGCCGACCTCGCCCACCGGCACCTGCCGGCCCTGCTCGTCGACCACACGCACTTCCACGCAGGTGTCGGCGATGCCGGCCGAAGCGAGCCGGGCCTCCCAGCGCGGATGCTGGCGCATCGCATGCATCTCGCGCGAGAGATGCGTGATGGTCATCGGGCTCTCGCCCTGGCCGTAGAGCTGGCACAGCACGTTGCCCAGAAGATCCATCGCGCGCTTGAGATCGCTCACGTACATCGGTGCGCCGCCGTAGCTCACCAGACGCAGCGCACCGGGCTTCAGGTCGCCGACCGCCGGATGCTCGATCAGCCGCTTCACCATGGTGGGCGCGAGGAAGATGCTGCAGTCGGGCCAGCGGTTCATCAGCCCGACGGTCTCGGCCACATCGTAGTGACCGCTCTCGGGAAAGACCTGCACCACGCCGCGCGCCAGCATGGGGAAGTTCCACAGGCCCGAGCCATGGCTGATGGGGGCGGCATGCACCATCGAGCCGCCGGGCTCGGGCCGGTCGACATCGGCATAATAGTTGAGCGTCATCGCGAGGAGATTGCGATGGCTCAGGATCGCGCCCTTGGGCCGGCCGGTCGTCCCCGACGTATAGAAGAGCCAGGCGGGATCCGTCGGCTCGCAATCGGCCATCGCAGCCGGATCGCCCACTTCCATGAAGGCGTAGGGCCGCGTCGTGATGTCGACGATTTCCTTCAGCTCGGGCGCCTCTTTCGCTGCCTCCGCGATTGTCGCGGCAAGATCGGGCGTGACGAAGCAGAGCCTGGCGCCCGAATTCTCCAGGATGAAGGCGAACTCCTTGGCATGCAGCTTGGCATTCATCGGCACGGCGCAGAGGCCCGCGTGCCAGATCGCGTACATGACCTCGATCGATTCCACGCAGTTGGTCATGGCGAAGGCCACGCGATCGCCGCGTGCCAGCCCGAAGCGCACGCGCAGATGCATGCTCATCACCGACACCTTGCGCCACAGCTCGCGATAAGTGAGATGCGTCGCATCCCCTTTCGCCAGCGCGACACGATCGCGGAAGGCTTGCGAGGAGCCGAGCAACAGATGGGCGATGTTCATGGCGGTCCAACTATTGCAGGCGGGCCATCGACCTTGCAATGTGGCGCCCATGCAGGAATTCGATTTCGCCATCGTGGGCGCGGGCATTGCCGGCGTCTCTGTCGCCTACCATCTCGCCCCCAGGGCCCGCGTGATCCTCCTCGAGCGCGAGCATGTGCCGGCCTATCACACGACCGGCCGGTCGGCGGCGCTGCATTCGGAGACCTACGGCAGTGCGGACATCCGGGCGATCACCGTCGTGGCCGGCCGCTTCTATCGGAACCTGCCGCCGGGCTTCTCCGATCATCCGGTGCTGGCACCGCGCGGCGCCCTGATCGCGGGACCTGCCGACAAGGAAGCCGGCATCAAGGCCGCCGCCGCGACCTTCGCGGCCATGGTCCCGACCGTGCGCTGGCTCGAGCCCGAGGAAGCCCGCCGTCGCCAGCCCCTGCTCAAGCCCGAGGCGGTGAGCGGCGGGGCGGTCTTCGAGGAGGCCGAGGACATGGACGTGGCCGCAATCCATGCAGGCTTCTTGCGCGGAGCGCGCACGGCGGGCGGCGTGCTGCGGCTCAACGCCGAAGTCGCCCGGCTGGAACGCAAGGCCGGACGCTGGACCATCCATCTCGCCGATGGCGAGACCGTCGCGGCCGCGAACCTCATCGACGCAGCGGGTGCCTGGGCCGATGTCGTGGCGGGCCTGGCCGGCGCCAAGCCAGTCGGCCTCGTGCCGAAGCGCCGCACGGCTTTCACCTTCGACGCCCCTCCGGGCCTCGATCTCGCGCCCCTGCCCGCCGTCATCGATTTCGCAGAGACCTGGTACATCAAGCCCGAGGTCGGCCAGCTGCTGGGTTCACCGGCCGACGAGACGCCCTCGCCGCCCTGCGATGCGCAGCCCGAGGAGATGGACGTCGCCATCGCCGTCGACCGTATCGAGAACCACACCACGCTGCAGATTCGCCGCATCAAGAACAAATGGGCTGGCCTGCGCAGCTTCGTCGCCGACAAGAACCTGGTCGTTGGCTACGACCCCGCCGTCGAGGGCTTCTTCTGGCTGGCGGGACAGGGCGGCTACGGCATCCAGACCGGCGCGGCGGCAGGCCGGCTGGCCGCCGATCTCGCCCTCGGCAAATCCCTGCCCGGCGATGTCAGCGAACTGGGCGTCCGGGAATCGGCGCTTTCGCCGGCACGCTTCACGCAGCGGTGATCGCGAAATCACGCGCTCTTGCCGTGCGGTTACTTCCCGCCGCGGGCGGCTGGAGTCATTCTTGCGTAAAGCGCGTCGGTCGTACCTGGCCGGTATTCGAAGTCCAAGGAGATCGTTGATGACCAAGCGTGGTCTCTATGCAGCGTCGGCGGCGGCCGTGTTCGCCCTGAGCGCGCTGGCGCCGGCGGCGTCGGCCGAAGGGACGTCCGTCAAATGCGCCGGCATCAATTCCTGCAAGGGCACCAGCGCCTGCAAGACCGCCCTCTCCTCCTGCAAGGGACAGAACTCCTGCAAGGGCATGGGCTGGACGCAGACCGAGACCGCCAACGACTGCACCTCGAAAGGCGGCAAGGTCCAATAGTCGGCCTGCGATTCCGAATCGCGCGTCCTCACTCTCGACTCGCAGAATTTGCGGCGATGCCAACGCAACACAGCCATGCATTCGCACCGCGCGCGTCACTGAAGAGTGAACTTTCACACCCCTCCTGCACGCGCCTGTGATCGGTTCGTCAGGAACCCGATGACTACAGTCCTCCGCATCACGACCGGTCTGTCGGCGTGAAAGTCTTCCTGAGGAGGGAGTAGTTAGATGAAGAAGTCCGTGATCATCGCCGCTGCGACGGCGTTCGCCGCTGCTGGTGCGTTCGTCTCGTTGGCGAATGCCCAGACCCCGGCCAGCCCGACGTTCGGCGACAACTCGCTGGCCTGCAAGGGCATCAATGCCTGCAAAGGCCAGAGCGCCTGCAAGTCGGCCAGCAATGCCTGCAAGGGCCAGAATGCCTGCAAGGGCCAGGGCTGGCTGCCGTCGACCAGCCGCCTGGACTGCCAGGGCCAGGGCGGTTCGCCGACCAACTTCTAATCTGACCTAGAGTCGGATCGAAGGGCGCTCCCGGGACACCGGGAGCGCCTTTTATTTTGCCTGCGGGCAGCCTCGCCACGCACGGCGCGCCGTGAGCGGCGCCTAGTCCCCAGCTGCTCGAGAGCCTGATCGAAGGGCGCCTCCGGGAAACCGAGGCGCCCTTTTCCTTTTTGCACGTAGACCGAATAACGGCGCGACGGATGACCATCCAACAGGCCTCAAATTCTCTTCAAGAAAAATTGAGAAAAGGGGCTTTCGATCCACGGCTAATCGGGTATCGTATCTTGCATGGCAGGGTTGTCCTGTCCTTCAGGGAGATAGAGGGATGAAGAAGTCATTTGTCGTCGCCGCGTCGCTGTTCGCTGCCGGTGCTTTCGTCGCTACGGTCGCGAGCGCCCAGACCGTCGGTAGCCCGTCGTTCGGTCAGAACAAGACCGACTGCAAGGGCATCAACGCCTGCAAGGGCCAGAGCGCTTGCAAGTCCGCCACCAACGCCTGCAAGGGCCAGAACGCCTGCAAGGGCCAGGGCTGGGTCCAGAACACCGCCTCGCTCGCTTGCCTGGCGCAGGGCGGCGTGGTGGGTGGCGGCTGATCGCCGTCCGACCACTCGGATAAAGATGGGCGCCCGGGAAACCGCGGCGCCCATTTTCTTTTCGCTGCCTCATTTCCGCGGGTAGATTGCGGCGCATGTCATCAGACACGGATTTCGGCTTGGGCCTCCGGCCCGAGCATTACGAGGAAATCGTCGCCAACCCGGGCAAGGTGGGCTGGTTCGAGGCTTTGTCCGAGAACTACATGGTTCCCGGTGGCCGGCCGTTGCACTGGCTCGACCAGTTCCGCCGCGACTACCCGATGGCACTGCACGGCGTGTCCCTGTCCATCGGCTCGATCGACCCGCTGGACGAGACCTACCTCGACGCCCTGACGGCGCTTATCAACCGGGTCGAGCCGATGTGGGTCTCCGACCATCTCTGCTTCACCGGCCTGCGCGGCCTCAACATGCACGACCTGCTGCCGCTGCCCTACACCGAGGAGGCGCTGAACCACGTTGCCGAGCGCGTCATGCGCGTGCAGGACCGGATCGGCCGCCGGCTGGTGCTCGAGAACGTGTCGAGCTACGTCACCTATGCCGCCTCCGAGCTCACCGAATGGGACTTCATCGCGGCCCTCTGTGAGCGCGCCGACTGCGAGATCCTGCTCGACGTGAACAACGTCTATGTCAGCGCCTTCAACCACGAGTTCGATGCGATGGCCTTCCTGCGCGCCATGCCGAAAGCGCGCGTGCGCCAGTTCCATCTCGCCGGTCACCTGCACAAGGGCACCCATATCATCGACACGCACGACCATCCGATCGTGCCCGATGTCTGGGAGCTCTATGCCGAGGCCGTGAAGCTCTTCCCCGGCGTGCCCACCATGATCGAGCGCGACGCC
Source organism: Reyranella sp. (assembly GCA_035501235.1). Taxonomy (GTDB): domain Bacteria; phylum Pseudomonadota; class Alphaproteobacteria; order Reyranellales; family Reyranellaceae; genus Reyranella. The sequence continues at coordinate 31,930 of DATJWN010000369.1, read as the reverse complement.
GACATCCCGCCCTATGCCGAGCTGCTGGCCGAGCTCGATGTCGCGCGCGGCATCGCGGCCCGCGTCGAAGCCAACCGCCGGCGCGAGGTGGCGGCATGATGGCCGTCGCCAATGCGGGCTCGCTCGCCGACCTGCAGCGCGCCTTCCAGGACTATCTGCTGGTCAAGAGCGACGGCTTCACCGGGGCGGTGCGCGACACCAGGAAAGCCGACCGGACGACCCTTCTCGACGTCTATCGCGACGGCTATGCGCTGCGCCTGATCGAGGTGCTGACCAACGACTATCCCGGCGTGATGGCGATGGCCGGTCCCGCCGATTTCGACTACATGGCGCGCGCCTATATCGCCGCCCATCCCTCGCGCCATCCCTCGGTGCGCTGGTTCGGCAAGCAGATGCCCGAATTCCTCGCCACCACGCCGCCCTTCAACCAGTCGCCGGCCGCGGCCGAGATGGCGCTGTTCGAATGGACGATGGGCGACGCCTTCGACGCGCCCAACGCCCAGCCCGTCGCCGCCGAGGCGCTGATGGCGCTGCCGCCGGAGGCGTGGGAGACGCTCGCTTTCTCAGCCTTGCCCTCACTCACCCGCCTCGAGCTCGCCTTCGACGTGCCGCAGGCCTGGCAGCGCCGCGACGAGCAGCAGCCAGGCGACCTCGAGGTCGAGCCTGCCGCCCAGGTCACGCAATGGGTGATCTGGCGGCCGGAGTTCGTCTCCAACTACCGCTCCCTCGAGACCGACGAGGCCGCGACGCTCGACGCGCTGCTCGAAGGCAAGCCCTTCCCCGAGCTCTGCGAGACCCTTCTCGCGCATGTCGCCGAGGACCAGGCCATGAACCGCGCCGCCGGCCTGTTACGCGCCTGGGTCGAAGAAGGAATGATCGCCTCATTCCGCCACTGACCGCCCGGAGCGACGCTTGGACATCACGACCCTCGCGGCCGCGCTCGAGGAGATCGAGCACGCCCTGCAGCACTTCCTGAACGAGCCGGATTCGAACGGCGCGCTGCTCGAGGTGCTGCATCGCCGCCACGCGACGCTGAACGAGCCCTACGGCTTCGATCCCGACACCGACGCGCTCCGCCAGCGCGTGTGGAGGGATTGCGTGACGGTGATCTCCAACCTCGAGCTCACGCCCGAAGCGCAGGCCGCCATGTCCGAGCCGATGCGGGCACAGGTCCAGAAGCTCGAGACCCTGACCCGCGGCCTCATCGACCTCGTGGGGCCGTTAGGGCAAAAGCATTAGGTTGCGTCGCCAGCGTGCCCGCTTGATGGAATTGGTAGACATACAGGACTTAAAATCCTGAGGTCCGAAAGGGCCGTGCCGGTTCAAGTCCGGCAGCGGGTACCAGATCTTATACCGCCGGTCAGGGAGTGGATGACCCGGGCAGCGGCAGTCGCAGCGTTTCCAGGAAGCTCACGACGGCGTTCTGGTCGCCAGCCGACAATTGCTTGAAGGCCGCGATGACCGGACCGGCGTCGCTTCCCGTGCTCTGGTCGCCGTGGAAGAGGATGGCTTCCTTGAGCGTCATGGCGCGGCCGTCGTGCAGCCACGGCCCGGTGTCGGCCACGCCCCACAGCGGACGGGTCATGAAGTCCTGCGGACGGGTGTTGATGTCGGCGACGTCCGTGCCCTGCGACGGAGCCGGCGGCGGCGGATCGGTCAGGTTGCGTCCCATGTTGTGGCGCTTGAGGTCGCTGAACAGCGGAACGTCGATCGTGCCGTCGCCATTGGCCTTGAGCCGCGGCAACTGCATGGGAGTCAACACGCTGTCGGGCGGATTGAGCGGCAGCACATAGTCCTGGCCGATGACCGACGGCGCGACGGCCGTCGGACTCTTCCTCAGGGTCGCCACGCTCGCCGCCAGGCGATCGGCGTTGGAGAACGCCTGGACGTCGAACCCGGCCTCCTTCGACAGCCGGGCGAGATTCTCCTTGTAGCGTCGAACCACGGGGAGCTGCTGCGAGGAGGCGACAGGCGTCACCAATGCGCCCCTGTTCTGCGACGACAGGGCCGCCACGCCGCGCGACGCCGAATAGGACGATTCGATCGGGCAGGAATTGGTCGTCGGCGGAATGCCCGACGGGCATTGCTGCGGCGTGATCGGCCAGGTGCTCGACGTGGCCGGATCGATGAAGACGGAGCCGTTGCCCTGGGCGCTGCTCGGCCATTCGATGGGCGCGGTCGCCGTCGTCAGCTTGCTCGAGCCGATATGGCAGTTCGCGCACATGTTCTGATACGAACCGGCCGCCTTGCCGAAGAAGATCTCCTGGCCACGCTTCTGCTCCGGCGTGGTGAGCGGCAACTGCACCGGCGGACGCAGCATCGCCACGAACGACGACATGGCCGTGACATTGCCGATGGTGACCTCCGGTCCCGTGGTGGGCGTGCCCTTGCCGTCCCGGTCGCAATCGCAGAATCCCACTTTCTCGAAGGCCTGCATGCTGAAATGGAAATCGAGCGCATCGCGCACGAAATGCCTCAGCCCGGAGGAGACACCCTTCCACTGGAAGGGACGGATGATCAGGTCGCACGACACACCGTCGAGCTTGGTGAGGTCGTCGGTGTAGCCGGCCGCGCCGCCGATCGATTCGGGATGGGAGACGCCTGCCGGACAGAAGGCGGCGTCGGCGAGCACCTTGGCCGGCGAGCCGGAGACGTAGGTGGTCGTGAACGTTCCGAAGCCGATGCCCTTCGCCGTCAGCGGCTGGACGAAGGCCTGCCCGGGAGCGCGCTTCGCCATCGCCCGCGCGCGATCCCTCAAGAGCAGCAGCTCGATGGTCATCTCGTCGCCGACGGCCTGCTGGTAGCCGCTGCCGAACACCATCGGCGGATTGCGGATGAACAGGGTCTGGCGGGTGGGATAGAGCGGATTGATGAAGGCGTTGCTGTTGCTGCCCGCCGAGCCGCCCGGAGCGCCCGGCTTGCGCATCATGGCGCCGCGCGCATCCACGGGCGCGCTGCCGATCGAGTTGTGGCATTCGAAGCAACTCTGCGAATCGAGACCGTTCAGGCGCAGGAAACGATAGGGCGGATCCTGGGCCTGGGGGTTGAACGCGCGCCGCTGGTCGGCACGCGGGCCGTTGACGCCTTCGCCGTAACCGTCGCCGGTCTTGGCCACCGGATCGTAGGGCGTGAACGGCGTGGTCCAGAAATCGCCGCCCGACGCCAGCACGTCCTTGAAGGAATAGGCGCACGCCGCGTCGGTCGCGATCGGGCAGTTGGTGACGAGCTTCGTCTGATCGATCTCGAGAGCGGGAACGAAGACAGGGCTTTGCGCGCCGGCCCCCGCGGTCATTGCGAGGAAAAGCACTCCCGCGACACCCAGGCGCGTCCTGGCCGATCCATCAGCGTGCATGCTCTCCCCCGTCAATCGCCCCATGGTTGCACAATCATAGAGAGAATTTCTGCCGTCCGGCAAGCGCGGCCGCGGGAAAATCGAAGCCGAGGGAATGTGAACGCTGGCTGACAGTGGTCTTTGCCACAGGAACCGGCGTCGCCGCCTCCCGTTTCACCTTGACCCGGACATCCGGCCAAGGAGGCGGTCATGAGTCCCCAATTCGACATGCGGCGGCGCGGCTTGATTGGCGTGGGCGCGCTCGGCGGGCTGGTGCTCGCAGCACCCGCGCTGGCCGACTGGCGGCGGCAGGCCGAGCCCAAGAAGGCCGCCAGGAACCGGGCGCCCATCAACGCACCCGAGGACCTGATGCGCGAACATGGCGTGCTCGAGCGCATCCTGTTGATCTACGAGGTGGGCGGGCGGCGGCTCGGCCACGGCGAGGACATCGATCCCGATCTGTTCACGCAGGCGGCCCAGACCTTGCGCGACTTCATTCACGACTATCACGAGAAGTCCGAGGAGGAAGAGGTCTTCCCGCGCTTCAAGAAGGCGGGCCAGGCGGTGACGCTGGTCGACGTGCTGGTGGCCCAGCATGCCGCGGGCCGCAAGCTCACCGAGACCGTGATCAAGCTCGCGCCCACCACGCGCAACAGCTCAGATCAGAAGAAGCTCCTGGCCGATGCCATGCAGGCCACGATCACGCTCTATCGTCCGCACGTGGCGCGCGAGGACACTGACATCTTCCCCGCGCTGCACAGCCTGCTCACGCCGGGCGAGTTCGAGGAGCTCGGCGAGACATTGGAAAAGAAGGAAGGCGCCAAGTTCGGCGCCGACGGCTTCGAGAAGGCAGTCAAGGTCGTGGCCGGGATCGAGAAGAAGCTCGGAACCGACGATATCGGTCAGTACACGCCGAAGACCTGAGGGTCAGCCCCTGTAGTGGCAGGCGACCCAGTGGCCCGGGCGGCTCTCGCGCAACTCGGGGCTCTTCTGGGCGCAGTCCGGCTTGGCGATCGGGCAGCGCGTGTGGAAGTGGCAGCCCGACGGCGGGCGGATCGGGTTCGGCACGTCGCCCTGCAGCATGATGCGCTTGCGCTTCACCGTCGGGTCGGGGATCGGCACGGCCGAGAGAAGCGCCTCGCTGTAAGGATGGAGCGGCGTGTCGTAGAGGTCGCGGCTGGGCGCGATCTCGACCACGCGCCCGAGATACATCACCGCGATGCGCGTGGAGATGTGCTCCACCACCGAAAGGTCGTGGGCGATGAAGAGATAGGTCAGCCCGAACTTTTCCTGAAGGTCCTCGAGCAGGTTGACCACCTGCGCCTGCACGGACACGTCGAGCGCCGACACCGGTTCGTCGCAGATCACGAGCTTGGGCTCGACGGCGAGCGCGCGGGCGATGCCGATGCGCTGTCGCTGGCCGCCGGAGAATTCGTGCGGGAAGCGGCGCATGTGGTCTGCCCGCAGGCCCACCGTCTCCAGGAGCTCGACCACCCGCGCCTCGAGATCGCGCTTTGTCTTGGCGAGATTGTGGATCTCCAGCGCCTCGCCGATGATCGCGCCCACCGTGAGGCGTGGATTGAGCGAGGCATAAGGGTCCTGGAAGATGATCTGCATGTCGCGCCTGAGCGCCTGCAGCGCAGACCCATCGAGGCGCGTCACGTCGCTGCCCTTGAACCAGACCTCGCCCGAGGTCGGCTCGATCAGCCGCAGGATGCAGCGGCCGGTCGTCGACTTGCCGCAGCCCGATTCGCCCACCAGCCCCAATGTCTCGCCGGGCCCGATGTCGAAGCTCACGCCATCGACGGCATGCACCCTCTCGACCTCGCGCGAGAAGACGCCGCCCTTGATGGCGAAATGCTTGCGCAGATTGCGGACCGCGAGGAGCGTCGGGTCAGTCACAGCACGCACCTCACGCGATGGCCCGGCGCCACTTCCTTGAGCGGCGGCATGGCCTTTGTGCAGATCTCCGTCACGTACTTGCAGCGCGAAGCGAAGCGGCAGCCGGGCGGCGGCTCGAGCAGGCTCGGCACCGTGCCGGGAATGGCCTCCAGCCGCTGACGGGCCTCGGCCGCCCGGTCGACGCGCGGGATCGAGCGGATCAGGCCCTGCGTGTACGGATGCCGCGGATCGCCGAACAGTGATTCGACCGGCGCCTCTTCGACCACCTTGCCGGCATACATGACAACGACCCGCTGGCAGGTCTCGGCGACCACGCCCATGGCGTGGGTGATCAGCATGATCGACATGCCGAGCCGTTCCTTCATCTCCTGCATCAGCTCCAGGATCTGTGCCTGGATGGTGACGTCGAGGGCGGTCGTGGGCTCGTCGGCGATCAGGAGCTTGGGCTTGCAGGACAGCGCCATGGCGATCATCACGCGCTGGCGCATGCCGCCCGAGAACTGGTGCGGATAGTCGTGCACGCGCTTCTCGGCATTGGGGATGTGGACGGCCTTCAGCATCTCGGCGGCGGCGCCAATCGCCTCCTTGCGCGAGAGGTTCTGGTGCTGCCGCAGCACCTCGGCGATCTGGTCGCCCACCGTGTAGACCGGGTTGAGCGAGGTCATCGGCTCCTGGAAGACGATGGCGATCTCGCGGGCGCGGATCTTGTCCATCTCGGCCGTGTCGAGGGGAATGAGGTCGCGGCCCTGCCACAGGATCTGGCCGCCCTCGAAGCGGCCGGGCGGCATGTCGATCAGCTTCAGCACCGAGCGCGCGGTCACCGTCTTGCCGCAGCCCGATTCGCCCACGATCCCCAAGGTCTCGCCGCGCTTGAGGCTGATGTCCACGCCGTCGACGGCGCGCACCAGACCGTCGTCGGTCTTGAACCAGGTCTTGAGGTCCTTGATGTCGAGCAGCGTCTCTTGAAGCATCTCGGCCATCAAAGCACGCGCCGGGGATCGAAGGCGTCGCGCAGGCCGTCGCCGATGAAGTTGATCGACAGCACGGCGAGGAAGATCGCGGCCCCCGCGAAGATCGCCCAATGCGGCGCCACGTCGATCGTGTCCTTGGCATCGAACAGCACGCGGCCCCAGGTCGGGATGTCCGGCGGGAAGCCCAAGCCGAGGAACGACAGAGTCGATTCGGCGATGATGGCAGCCGCGACATCGATCGTGCCGGCGACGATCACCGGCCCCAGCGCATTGGGCAGGATGTGGCGCACGACCTGGCGCATCTTGGAGGCGCCGAGCGCGCGCGCGGCCTCGATGAACTCCTTCTCGCGGATCGACAGGATCTGGGCGCGCACCAGGCGGGCCACCTGCATCCAGCGCAGGCCGCCGATCACCAGCACGATCATGAGGAAGATGCCGCCCTCGACGCCCAGCACCTTGGTGAGCGCGTCGCGGAAGAGATAGATGATCAGCAGCAGGAGCGGCAGCTGCGGCAGCGACAGGAAGAGATCGGCCAGCCACATCAGCATGGCGTCGACGCCGCCGCGCGACATGCCGGCGATGGCGCCGACCGTCACGCCGATCAAGGCCGCGACCAACATGGCGCAGAAGCCCACGGCGAGCGAGATGCGGCCGCCATAGAGCAGGCGGGCGAGAATGTCCTGGCCGAGATCGTCGGTGCCGAGCGGATGCGCCCAGGACGGCCCTTCGAGATGCGAGGAGAAGTCGATCTCGTTGATCGGCACCTTCCAGACCAGCGGACCCAGCAGCACGGCCCCGATCATCGCGAGCAGCACCACGGCGCCCGCCATGGCGAGCTTGTGGCGGCGGAAGCGCCGCCAGGCCTCGCGGCCCGGACTGAACTGGATCCGGTTTGCCGCCTTGGCGACCAGCGCCTCGCGCGCCGGCGGATCAGCGGAAAGCGATACGGGGGTCGAGCCAGCCATAGAGCACGTCGGCGATGAGGTTGAAGAGGACGACCAGGCAGGCGAACACGAAGGTGACGGCCATCACCACCGGCGTGTCGTTGGCCAGCATGGCCGAGATGAGGAGCGAGCCGATGCCCGGCACGCGGAAGATCTGCTCGGTGACGATGGCGCCGCCGAAGACGATGGGCATCTGCAGCGCCACCAGCGTGACCACGGGGATGAGCGCCGTGCGCACGATGTGCCGGCGAACCACCCGGCGCTCGCCGATGCCCTTGGAACGCGCGGTGGTGACGTAGTCGAGCCGCACCACGTCGAGCACCGCCGAGCGCACGTAGCGCACCAGCGAGGCGCCCTGGAAGAGGCCGAGCACCGCCACCGGCATGATCGACTGCCGGACCTCCAGCCACAGCCACTTCAGGCCGCTGGCATGCAGATCGGTACTGTAGACGATGGGCAGCCAGTCGAGCCGGACCGAGAAGAGCAGGATCAGCAGCAGGCCGGTGAAGAAGGTCGGCAGCGAGAAGCCGATGAAGGCCAGCGTATTGGCGACCTGGTCGAAGATCGAATAAGGCCGCGTGCCGGCCAGCACGCCGACCGGCAGGGCGACCAAGATGGCGAGAAGCTGGGCGGCGCCGATCACGATCAGGGTCGTGGGCAGGCGCTGCAGGATCAGCGTGTCGACGTCGATGCGGCTGGCGAAGGAGAAACCCCAGTCGCCGTGCAGCATCGCCACCAGCCAGTGCAGATAGCGCTGCCAGACCGGGTCATCGAGGCCGAACTTGGCCCGCAGGGAGGCCGCCACCTCGGGCGGGATCGCGGGATTGGCCGCGATCTCGCTGAACGGGTCGCCGGGCGCCAGCGCCAGCACCGTGAACAGCACGATGCTGATCCCGAGCAGGCTCGGGAGGGCGATCAGAAGGCGCCGGGTCAGGTACTGGCGGGACATTCAGCGGCTCCGCAGGTGCGGAACCGCTGGATGCAAAATGCATTCCGACGCCGCGACCACGCCGCTCATCCCTCCTTGAACCAGTCCTGAATGTCCCAGGTATTGTTGTCCCAGCCGCTGATCGAGGCCCTGAGGCTGTTGTTCATGGCGACCACGCCGGGCCGGGCGACCACGGGGATCACGACAATGTCCTTGATCACCATGTCGTTGGCCTTGATGAAGATCAGGGCGCGCTTGACCGGGTCGAGCTCGCTCTGGCCCGCCTTGTAGTTGGCGTCATATTCGTCGTTGCGCCAGCGGGTGATGTTGCGGCCCTGCCACTTGTTCTCCTTGCTGGCCGCCTCCCACGAGCAGAACTGGTTCATGAACAGCTCGGGATCGGGCTGGGTCTGCGTGGTCGTGTACATCTGTAGGTCGGTGTAGAAGTGCGGATAGGTATCCGGGTTCGCCACGTCGGACGAGAAGAACACCGACGCCGTCACCGCCTTCACCTCGATCTCGATGCCGGCCTTCTGGCAGGCCTGCTTGACGATGGCCTGCGTCTTCTGGCGCGGCTGGTTGATCGAGGTCTGGAAGACGTACTTGAGCTTCTTGCCGTCCTTCTCGCGGACGCCGTCGGAGCCCTTCTTCCAGCCCGCCTTGTCGAGGATGGCGTTCGCCTTGTCGATGTTGAACTCGTACTTGGTGTTCTTGGAGTTGAACTTCTCCGGCGCATTCACGAAATTGGCCGTGGCGACGCCGGTGCGGCCGTAGATGTACTTCTGCACCGAATCGCGATCGACCAGCAGGTTCAGCGCCTCCCGCACCTCGGCGTACTGCAGCGTCGGGTGCTTGGTCTTCATGCTCGAACGCTCGCCGTCGACCTCCTTGACCGGATCGGTGGTGTTGAGCTGGATGTGCTCGATATTGCCGCCGTTGGAGATGCCGACATGGCCCTTGCCGCCCTTCTCCAGGCGCAGAAGGATCTCGTCCTCGACCTGCATGTTCCAGGCGAAGTCGTACTCGCCGGTCTGCAGCACGGCGCGCGCCGCCGACACCGCGTCGCCGCCGCCCTTCATCTCGTTGGAGTCGAAGTACGGCCGGTTCTCCATGTGGTAGTTCGTGTTGATCACGCCGGTGACCAGGTCGCCCGGCTTGAAGTCCTTGAACATGTAGGGGCCGGTGCCGACCGGCTTGAGGTTGGTCGGCGCCTCGCGCGACTTGGCGCCCGAATAGTCGGCGAACAGGTGCTTGGGAATGATCATGCCCTGGGCGCCGACGAAGGCGTTGGCCCAGAACGGCGTCGGCTTGTCGAACTTGATGGTGATCGTATGGTCGTCGACCTTCTCGACGATGATGTCCTTGTAGTTGGCGACGGTGACCGCGGCGGTCGCGGGGTCCTTCGCGTACTGCCAGTTGAACACCACGTCGTCGGCGGTGAAGGGCTGGCCGTCATGCCACTTCACGCCCTTCTTGAGCTTCCAGGTGACCGACTTGCCGTCCTTGGCGAGCGTGCCGTCCTCGAGGCCGGGAATCGATTCGGCGAGCACGGGCTTGAGGTTGCCGGCAGGGTCCCAGCCGGCGAGCGGCTCGTAGAACAGGCGCGAGCCGTCCTGGTCCTTGGTGCCGACGGCGAAATGCGGATTGAGGAGCGTCGCGCCCTGCCACCACAGGACCTTGAGCGTGCCGCCGCCGCCGCGCTTGGTCGGCTTGTACATCGTGGTCGGCTCGGCCATCGCCACGCCCGAAATCGACAGAAGCTGCGTTGCCAGGGGGGCGGTCAAGCCGACCGCCGCCATCCGTTGCACAAAACCGCGGCGGCTCAGCCGCCCGGTCTTCACGCGATCGATCAATTGACGCAAGTCTTGTTCATTCATGGTCATACCCCATTCTTGAGCCTTCCCAACCATGCTCTCGCTATCCTGCAAGATGCATGCAATCCTCGATCAGAACAGCCCGGATGAACGCCGTCAATGACGGCGCCGCCGCAGCCGCAGGGGGGAGAACGATGGCTTGGCTCTATCTTGTCTTGGCCGGAGTATGCGAGATCGGCTGGCCGGTCGGCCTGAAGCTCGGCTGGACCGAAGCAGGCGCCCGTCCGCTCTGGATCGGCTTCGCCATCGTCGCCATGGCGGCGAGCGGCGCCCTGCTTCTGTGGGCACAGCGCACGATCCCCATGGGAACCGCCTACGCTGTGTGGACCGGCATCGGCGCGGTCGGCGCCTTCACCGTCGGCATCCTGGCCTTCGGCGACCAGGCTTCGGCGATGCGGCTGGTCTCGATCGGCCTGATCGTGGCCGGCATCATCGGATTGAAGCTCGCCTGAGGAGGCCGTCATGCGCATGAAGGGCAAGGTCGCGCTGATCACGGGCGCGGCCAGCGGCATGGGTGCCGCCACCGCCCGCCTGTTCGCCCGCGAAGGCGCGCAGATGGTGTTCGTGGCCGATCTGCTCGACGGCGAAGGAGAAGCGGTTGTTGCGGACATCGTGAAGACAGGTGGCAAGGCGGCCTATATCCATCTCGATGTCACCGATGAGGCCGGCTGGGCCGCCGCCATCGAGAAGATCGTCGCGACGGCGGGCGGCCTGGATGTGCTGGTGAACAATGCCGGCATCTCGGGCTCGGCCGAGAAGGATCTCTACGACACGGCGGCCTGGAACCGCCTGATGGGCATCAACTCGACCGGCGTGTTCCTCGGCATGAAGCACGGCATCGCCGCCATGAAGAAAGGCGGACGGCGCGGTTCGGTGATCAACCTGTCGTCGATCTCGGGCATCGTGGGCCAGGGCTACATCCATGTCGGCTACAACGCCTCGAAGGGCGCCGTGCGCCTCATCACCAAGGCGGGCGCGGCCCAGCACGGCCGCGACGGCATCCGCGTCAACTCGGTGCATCCGGGCCTCATGCCGCCGATGCGCACCTCCGGCCGCACGGCCGATCCCGAGACGCGGGCCAAGACCTTGAAGGGCGTGCCCATGGGCCGCGCCGGCGAGGTCGACGAGGTGGCCCATGCCATCCTGTTCCTGGCGTCGGACGAGGCCTCTTATGTCACCGGAGCCGAGCTGGTCGTGGATGGCGGCTGGACGGCCGTCTGATCCTGCTTTCGACCTTGCAGTGGTATCGCGGCCGGCCGCCGCGGGTCAGCGCATGGCCTGACCCTCGCGCCGGTGCACTCTTCCCCACAGGTCTGCGCTCGCGCATAATGCCGCCATGATCGCCGCACGCCCCGTCTCGGGTTGGCGCGCAATGGCCTTTGCCATTGCGCTGATGGCGCTCACCGTCAATTTCCTTCAGCCACTGACCCACGCGGTGTTGATGCGCGACGGCGCGCCCGGCGCGCTGTGGACAGTGTTCTGCAACGCCTCGGTGGCCGATCCGGACAGCCACAAGGGCGAGTCCAAACCGGTCGCCTATACTGGCCACGATTGCTGCCTCGGCCTCGCGCACGCTGCCGCCATGGTCGAGCCTTCCGCGGCTTTCACGCTCGTCGCGCGCATCTCGACGATCGAGTTCCTGCCTGCGCCGTTCGTCGCGCCGACGGCGGCGGGCATTCGCGACGGCCCCAGTCAACCGCGCGGTCCTCCCTCCTTCCCCGTCTGAAGCCTGAAACCGCGACGCGCCCCGCGCGTCGCTGCCGTTCGTCTTCATTTGGGGAATTTCCATGTCTATCCGTCGGGCGGTTCCGGCCGCCGTGCTTTCTCTCATTCCGGTCGCTGCCGTCGCGCAGGATCAACCACAAACGCTGCCTCCCGTGACGGTCGTGGCGCCGGCGCCGGCGTCGCAGGTGCCGCCCCAGTCGCCCTTCGTCGATCGCTTCGCCCTGCCTCAGACCATCGAGAGCACCGACCAGAAGAAGATCGAGCAGACGATCAACATCATCGACCCCGAGGATGCCTTCAAATACCTGCCGAGCCTCCTCATCCGAAAGCGCAACTACGGCGACACGCAGCCCACTGTCGCCACGCGCATGTGGGGCATCAATTCGAGCGCCCGCAGCCTCGTCTATGTCGACGACCTGCCGATCTCGGCCCTGATCTCCAACAACAACACCAACGGCGCGCCCCGCTGGGGCCTGGTCTCGCCCGAGCAGATCAAGGGCGTCGACATGCTCTATGGTCCCTTCGCGGCGGAATATCCCGGCAACTCGATGGGCGGCGTGCTGCTGATCACGACGCGGCAGCCCGAGAAGTTCGAGGCCACGCTGAAGCAGACGGAGGCGGTCCAGAGCTTCGGCATGTACAGCACCTACGGCACCTACACGACCTCCAACAGCGCCGTCACCGTGGGCGACAAGGTGGGCAAGCTCTCCTTCTTCCTGTCCATCAATCGCGAGGAAAGCTTCAGCCAGCCTCTCGTCTTCATCACCAACACGACCATGCCGGCCGGCACGAGCGGCGGCTTCACCGCCGTCAACAAGCAGGGAACGTCGGCCGACGTCGTCGGCGCCGGCGGCCTGCTGCACACGATCATGAACAACTACACGGCCAAGATCGGCGTCGACCTCACCGACTGGCTGCGCGCGAGCTATACGATCAGCTACTGGCAGAACAACCAGCTCTCGACGGCGCAGAGCTACCTCACGGCCACCAACGGCACGCCGACCTTCGGCGGCGTCTCGGGCTTCGCCAGCAACACCTACAACTGGACGGAGCAGCACCTGACGAACGCCTTGTCGCTCAAGACGGATACCAAGGGCAATTGGGACGGCGAGCTGGTCGTCACGCGCTACGACTATCTGACCGACATCCAGCGCAGCCCGGCGGGCGTGCTTGCCGGCACCGGAACGAACTTCACGACCAACGGCCTGTTCGCCCGGCTCGACGGCTCGGGCTGGCAGACCGAGGATGCCAAGGCGATCTGGCGTCCGGACGGCCCGCAGGGCGCCCACGAGGTGAGTTTCGGCGGACATCACGACAAATACGTCCTCAACAATCCGACCTACACGGCGGCGAACTGGCAGGCCTCGCCCGACTACGGCACCGGGCTGACCTCGACCTACGGCATGGGCAAGACCGAGACCTGGGCGCTGTGGCTTCAGGATGCCTGGAAGATCACGTCCGACGTCAAGGCGACGCTCGGCCTGCGCGGCGAGACCTGGACCGCCTATGGCGGGTTCGTGCAGTCGGGCTCGGTCTCGGGCGCCCAGCCGCAGCTCACCTCGACCAATCTCTCGCCGAAGGCGTCCGTAGGCTGGCAGATCAACCCGGAGTGGACCACCAAGTTCTCGTTCGGTGAAGCCACGCGCTATCCGACGGTGTCGGAGCTCTACCAGATCGTCTCGACGGGTGCGACGTTCGCCATTCCGAACCCGAACCTGTTGCCCGAGACCGCGCTCGACTTCGAATGGTACGTCCAGCGCGAGGACAAGACCTCGCGCGTGAGGTTCTCGCTGTTCGAGGAGGACACGCAGAACGCGCTGATCCAGCAGACGCAGATCATCAACGGCACGGCCACGAACACCTGGCAGAATGTCGGCCTCATCCGCAACCGCGGCTTCGAGCTGGTCGGCGAGCTGAAGGACGTGCTGTTCAAGGGCCTCAGCCTGGCCAACAGCGTGACCTGGGTGGATTCGAGGATCATCTCGGATCCGGGCTTCCAGAGCGCCACGGGCACCATCGCCACCGGCCAGCGCGTGCCCTACGTTCCCGAATGGCGCGACACCGCCCAGGTGATCTACAGCCCCACCGACACCTGGTCGCTCGCGGCCTCGATGCGCTTCCAGAGCAAGATGTACTCGACCCTCGACAATTCCGACGTCGTCGCCGGCGTGCAAGGCGCCTTCGACCCGTTCTTCATCGTCGACCTCAAGGCGCGTTATCGGTTCATGGACGCGCTTACCGCCGAGTTCGGCGTCGATAACGTCGCCAACTACCAATACTTCCTGTTCCACCCGTTCCCGGGCCGCACGTTCGTGGCGAGCCTGAAGGCGCGCTTCTAGGCAGTCACGGAGGACCATGATGCGAACCAAGATGCTTCCGGCGGGCCTGCTGTGCGCAGCCGCTGCCTGGGCCATGGGCGGTGGCCTCGCCACCGCGCACACCACGGCCGACCCCGACGAAGCGCCGGCCGGCCAATCCCTGCGGACGGCGTTCCGCGTGACGCATGGTTGCAAGGGCTCGCCGACCACCGCCCTCACCATCCGGATGCCCAAGGGCGTCATCCAGGCCAAGCCCATGCCCAAGCCCGGATGGCAGATCGAGATCAAGACGACGCCCCTCGACAAGCCCGTCGCCGGCATGCACGGCGTCACCATCAAGCAGGCCGTCACCGAGGTGACCTGGTCCGGCGGCCGGCTGGAAAACGCGCAGTACGACGAATTCGTGCTGCTGATCAGCCTGCCCAATCAGCCGGGCGAGACCTTGTACTTCCCGACCACGCAGAAATGCGAGGTCGGCACGAACAACTGGACCATGATCCCGGCGGCCGGCCAATCCCCGCACGATCTGGCCGAGCCTGCGCCTTTCATCCGCCTTCGTGGCGGCGAAGATCATCAACACCACCACTAGCCCCCGACATCCCAAGGAGCCGGACATGAACCTTTCGTTGCGCCTCAGCTTTCTCGCCCTTCTCGTCGCCTTCCTCCCCAATCTCGCGCTCGCGCAGGACTACAAGCTCGGCTCGCTCGTCATCAGCCATGCCTGGGCGCGCGCGACCGCGCCCAGCGCTCCGGCCGGCGCCGGCTATCTCACCATCACCAACACCGGAACGACGGCCGACCGGCTGGTGTCGGCGCGCTCGCCCGTGGCCGGGAGCGTCCAGGTCCACGAAATGAAGATGGAAGGAAGCGTCATGCGCATGCGGGAACTGGAGCATGGCCTCGACATCCCGGCAGGCGCCACGGTCACGCTGGCGCCCGAGCACTTTCATCTCATGATCATGAGCCTGAAGAACCAGCTCAAGCAGGGCGAACGCATGCCCATGACCCTCACCTTCGAGAAGGCGGGTTCGATCGACATCGAACTGGCCGTCGAATCGATCGGCGCGACGAAGCCCAGCCATTGAGCAGGAGCGGCGATCGCGACATGTCGCGCGGGCGGCGGCGGACGCCGCCGCCCGGCGCCTTCGTCAGAAGAGCTGCACCGCAATCATGATCAGGCCGACCACCGACGCCGCCCAGGCGACCGTGCGCAGCCACGGAATGCCCAGCAGGTAGATCACGGCGTAGATCAGCCGTGCCCAGAAGAACACCAGCGCGCCCATGGCCGTGGTCGCGTTCGCCTTCTGCGCCACCACCGCGATCAGCACGAGCGCGATGAAGAGCGGCAGGTTCTCCAGCATGTTGAGATGCGCACGACGGGCACGGCCGGCGAAGCCCGTCAGCGTGGGCATGTCTTCGCGATTGCCCGCGAGGACACTGAGGCCGACGGCCTGATTGGCCGACATGGCGTGGATCAGCATCTGAACGAACGTGAGGATCACTGAGAACAAGAGGTACTTCAGATCTAGGCTCATAGGTTTCTCTCCCCTTTACTTGGTGCCGAACAGGCGGTCGCCCGCATCGCCCAAGCCGGGGACAATATACCCGTGATCGTTGAGTTTCGCATCGACCGCCGCGGCGAACACCGGCACGTCGGGATGCACCTCGGCGAAAGCGCGCGCACCGGGCTCGGCGGCGAGGATGCAGATGACCTTGATCCGCTTGGCGCCCGACTCCTTGAGGCGGTCGACGGCGGCGATGGCGGAGTGCGCGGTCGCCAGCATGGGGTCGCACACGATGACGTCGCGATCGGTGATGTCGGCCGGCATCTTGAAATAGTACTCGACGGCCTGCAGCGTCTTGGGGTCGCGATAGAGCCCGACATGGCCCATGCGCGCCAGCGGCACGAGATCGAGCACGCCCTCGGCGAGCCCGAGGCCCGCCCGCAGGATCGGCACGATCACCAGCTTCTTGCCGTCGAGCAGCGGCGCTTCCATGCCCTCGATCGGCGTCTCGATGCGCGCCTTCATCAGCGGCAGGTCGCGCGTGGCGTCGTAGCCCAGCAGCAATCCGATCTCGCGCAGCAGCCGTCGGAAATTCGCGCTCGACGTCTCCTTGTCGCGCATCTTGCTGAGCTTGTGCTGCACCAGCGGGTGCGTCACGACGTGGATCGACGGTGGCAGCGACATGACGGGCTTCCTTCCATTCCCCAAACAAAAGCGTAGCCCGTCACCCTGAGCGGAGCGACGGAGATCAGAACACAGTACCATCACTTTCGACGGCAATCGGCGGTCCTCCGCCCGGCCGACGCTCGGCGGCGAGTACGCGGCCAGCGAACCAGGTGCCGGCCTCCAGGACCTTCACCAGCGGCAGGCTTTTGGCATCCATCCCGAGATGCAGCCGCACATGCTCGCCGATGCGGTCGAGCAGCGCCACGGTGAGCGCACGCCATTCGACGATGGCTTCGTCACCTGGCCTGAAGGTGTCGGTCAGCAGCTTTGCCTGCTTGGGCTTGAGCGCACCCGCATCGACCAGCAGGCCGCCGTTGCGATATTCCGGCAGGCCCGTCAGCGCATCGAGCTCGACGACCTCGAGCCCTGCCCCTTCGATCGGCTCGACCAATGAATAGGACAGCCACTGCGATAGCTTGTGGAACGGCACGGGGCCGATCACCGGATGATTCCATACGTCCGGCTGCGGCCAGATGGGCGCCAGATGTTCCAGCACTGCCGCGAGAATCGACTCGGCCTTCACGATGCCAGTGTTCTTCTCGATGACGTCGAACAGTGCACCTGGCCGGTCAAGGCCGACGCCGCCCAGCTTGCGCAGCAGCTCGGCTCGGCCTTCGAGACCGACCATCGGATTGTGCGCCTTCACCTGGAAGCCCATGGCGATATCGTGGGGCGTGAGTGCCGCCAGCCGTTCGGCATCGACGCGCAGCGGATCGGCCGGCTTGCCGCTGAATGCACCCGCGGCGAACATGTGAAAGCTCGCGACGCCCAGCCCTTCGGAGCGCGCGTAAGTCTCGCCCGTGGCGGCTTCCCGATAGCTCCAGTCGGGCCCGGCGCCGGCGTCGAGCAGCACCGACACGACGGCAAGATCCATGCGACGCCGCCCGACCTCTTCTTTGGGCAAGGAGGCGAGTTTCGGCGCCAGCGCCGCCCAACGATCGTGACCGCCGGCCTCGAAATGCCGCCACCGCGAATGGAAAGGGATCTGCGACGGGCTCGTGAAGCGTTTGCGCGTCACCGCGAGCGTCGCCTGCACCGCGGCCTCGAGGCCACCGGCATCGACCGACCACCAGACCGAGCGGCCGTCCTCGACGTACTTCAGGACCTGCGCCGCCCGCTCGCGGATGGCGACAGGCGTGCGGAGATAGGCTTGCTCATGCGGACCGCGCGCATCCTGCGCGCTCATGAGCGGGCTGGAAGCCCGCGGTCCACTGATCATTCCGACAACCCCCGCCCCTTTGCTCTGGCAAGTTCGTTGGCACCCGGCTTGGTGGAACTGAAGTAGCCCGCGGCTTTCTTGGCATCCATCTCGACCTGGGCGTCGGCCGGGATCAGCTCGTCGGGGATCGGCACCTGCTCGACGATGTCGATGCCCTGCTCGCGCAAGGCGTCGCTCTTCATGTTGCTCATCGAGGCGAAGCGGTCGATGCGGCTGATGCCCAGCCAATGGAACACGTCGGGCATCAGCTCCTGGAAGCGCATGTCCTGCACGCCCGCCACGCACTCCGTGCGGTTGAAGTATTGCGCCGCCGAATCGCCGCCGGGCTGGCGCTTGCGCGCGTTGTAGACCAGGAACTTGGTCACCTCGCCCAGCGCCCGGCCTTCCTTGCGATTGTAGATCACCACGCCGACGCCGCCCTGCTGCGCCATCTCGATCGACAGCTCGATGCCGTGCGCCAGATACGGCCGGCAGGTGCAGATGTCCGAGCCGAACACGTCGGAGCCGTTGCATTCGTCATGGAGGCGGCAGGCGATCTTCGTCTCGGGCTTGCCGAGCTTGGTGACGTCGCCGAAGAAATAGATCGTCGAGCCGCCGATCGGCGGCAAGAAGAGCTCGAGGTCGGGCCGCGTCACCAGCTCGGTGTACATGCCGCCGGTATGCTCGAAGAGCGTGCGGCGGAGATCGGTCTCCTTCACGCCGAAGCGCTCGGCGATGCCGGGCAGCCACCACACCGGCTCGACCGCGGCCTTGGTCACTTTCACGTCGCCGTTCGGCGTCAGCAGGTCGTTGTCGGGCTTGAGCCGCCCGGCCGCGATCGCGTCCTTGATCTCCGGCATCTGCACATGCGCCTTGGTGACGGCGATGGTCGGGCGGATGTCCCAGCCGGCGGCGAGCTTGTCGGCGAAGACCTCGGCCACCATGTGGCCCCAGGGATCGAGCGACACGATCTTCTTCGGGTCGAACCAGCTCTCGAACGGGCCGATCGGCTCGGCGGGCGAGGTGTTGGTGAAGTCGGGGCGATGGCCGGGTTTCAGCTCATTGGCCGCGATCGCGAGCGCGCGATAGATGCCGTAGCTGCCCGAGTGGACGCCGATCGCGTTGCGTCGCGCGGGATCTGCAACCGTGCCGACCACCGGACCGCGCATCACGGGATCGCGCGCACCCCAGTTGACCGCGGGAGCCGGCTGGCCGCCCTGCGCGGGGTGAGTATTCAGTCTGATGTGAGCCATACGCCTTCCAGATGCCCCCATGGGGCGGGAAAGCGAGGCACTTTAAGCCCTGTGGATGACGAAGAAAAGGCACTCCAACTCATTGATTTACAGATGTTTATCGGCTTCGAAGGACCGGTTGGCGTTCCTCTCCCGGACGCGGCGTGTCATGCTGGCCGGCGAAACCAGCCCGGAGGAACGATGCCCGACCTCTTTCCGACCACCCAGGAAGCCGAGCAGGACCAGGCGCGCGAGATCGGCATCGTCAACCATCTTGGGCCCGCTTCCTTCAAGCCGGACGGCCTGCGGCCGTTCTTCGAGTACCGCACGCTCGGCATCGACAAGCTGACCGGCGGCAAGGTCGGTGCGCACGTGATCCGCGCCAAGCCCGGCAAGCATGCCGATGCGCCGCGCCATACCCATGCGCTCGACTTCCAGTTCATCTATGTCCTGAAGGGCTGGGCCATCTTCGAGTACGAAGGCCACGGCGAGCACAGGCTGGTGGAGGGCACGACCGTCTATCAACCGCCCGGCATCCGGCACAAGGAGATCGCCCACTCCGACGATTTCGAGGTGCTGGAGATCACCCTGCCGGCGGACTTCGAGACGGCGACCGCCGAGTGATGAGGATCCTCCTGACCTTTCTCCTGCTCGGGCTCGGCGCCGCGATGGCGCAGGCGGCCGAGCCGGTGCCGACGCCCAAGGCGATCTTCTTCGCCAAGGGCGCAAGCCGCGGCACGGTCGGCGGCCACGTGCTGCGCGGCGCGCGCGATCTCTATTCGCTGAAGGCGGCGGCGGGCCAGATCATGACCATCAACATGACCGCGCCCGACGACAATGCCGTGTTCCAGATCTACGAACCCGGCACTTCCATCGCCCGCGATGCCGACGGCCTGCTGGAATTCCGCGGCAAGGCGCTGCACGGCGCAGCCGACGGCGAGGACGCCACCCGCTGGAACGGCCGGCTGACGCACTCGGGCACCTACATCATCGTGGTCGGCAGCACGCGGGGCAACGCGCGCTACAGCCTGGACGTGACGATTGAATAGGACGGCGATCGCCTGGCCGCTTCTCGCGGACCAGCCGACGACCTTCTTCTCCGGCGACGATGTGCTGACGGGCGTGATCGCCGAAGCGCACCACGGCGACGGTCCGGGCCGCATCGCCGTCGAGGTCGACGGCCGACGCGACGTGCTCGCCTTCTACGGCGCCTGCCCGGCGGGTTGCACGGCCGATCCGGTGATCTTCCTGCGCGGCGACGCGGTCGAGAAACGCGACACGGGCCTCGTCGCCAACGAGTGGTATCGCGCCACGACGGCACACGACGTGCAGGCCCAGGCCGAGCAGTTCGCGGCGATCTTCGGCCGGCCCTATCTGCATCTCGCCCGGCCCGGCATCCTGGGCTCCTCCGGCAATCATCTCGACCGCCGTCGGCCGCGCGAGGTCGCGCTGGTCGATGCAGGCCTCAGCAGACTGAAGGCGGCCTTCGGCTGGCGATCGCTCAACCTCGTGGGCCAGTCCGGCGGCGGGCATCTCGTCGCGGCGATAATTGCACGACGCAGCGACGTCGACTGCGCGGTCATCACCTCGGGCAACACCGCCGTTGCCCGGCGCAACCGCGAGAACGGCTGGGCCACCGACATCACCGGCCATGCCGATTTCCTCGACCCGATCGACCATGTGGCCGACGTGGCCCGCCATCCGCCGCGCAAGGTCATCGTCCTCACCGACCCGCGCGACGCCCGGGTGAGCGCCTCGGTGCAAACAGCCTATGTCGAGGCCCTGCGCGGCGCGGGCGTGGCCGTCGACCATCGCCTGCTGCCCGCCGCGGGTGCGATACGTCACGATCTGCAGCTGGCCGGCATCCTCGCCGCCTTCACTTATCTTTCCGCCGGCCGTCCGCTTGGCTAAGGTTGCTCCCTCATGGCCGCGGAACTCGACGACGGGACGCTGCTGAACTCCATCCTGGAAGGGATCGGACAGCCCTTCTACGCGGTCGACCGCGACTGGCGCTTCTATCTCTACAACGCCGATGCCGAACGGCACTTCGGGCGCCCCGCCTCCGAAATGCTGGGACGCGTCCTGTGGGATGTCTTCTCCTTCGACATCAACCACGAACGCGGCCGCATCCTGCGCGATGCCATGGCGCGGCGCGAGATCGTCAAGGGCGAGACGCTGTCGATGGTCGGCCGCTACGTCTCCTACTGCATGTTCCCGCTCGGCGACGGGCTGGGCGTCGTCTTCCGCGACGTCACCGACCGCCGCCAGGCCGAGGCGCTGCGCGACCGCGCGGAGGAAGCGCTGCGCAAGCGCAGCACCGAGCTCGAGGCGGTGCTCGAGACGATCCCGACGGCTGTCTGGTTCACCTACGATCGCGACGTGCAGACGCTCGTCGGCAACCGCCGCGCCGCCGAGCTGGTGCACATGCCGCCCGGTCCGAGCGCAACGCTCACCGCGCCGCCCGACAAGCGCCCGCCCTTCCGCTTCTACCGCCAGGGCAAGGAGATGCCGGGCGACACGCTGCCGCTTCAGCGGGCGGCGCATGGCGAGGAGGTGAAGGACGAGCTGGTCGAGCTGCGGCTCGCCGACGGCAGCCGCCGGACGCTCCTGATGCGCGCCTCGCCGCTGCGCGATCCGTCCGGCGAGGTCCAGGGCGCGGTGTGCGCCGCCGCCGACGTCACCGAGCGGCTGCGCTACGAGGACCATCTCAAGCTGCTGCTGAACGAGCTCAATCACCGCGTGAAGAACACGCTCTCCATCGTGCAGTCGATCGCCACGCTCACCCTCAAGGGCGCCGATTCGGGCGCGCGCGAGGACTTCGAGCAGCGGCTGCTGACGCTGAGCGCCGTGCACAATCTGCTGACCGACGAGAACTGGGACGGTGCGCTGCTGAGAGACGTGGTGCGCGCCTCGCTGAAGGCGCTGCCGGACGGGCGTATCGCGATCGAGGGCGAGGAACTGCGGCTCCGCCCCAAGAGCGCCGTCACGCTGTCGATGGCGCTGCACGAGCTCGCCACCAATGCCGTGAAGTACGGCGCGCTCTCGACCGAGCAGGGCCGCGTGGCCGTGCGCTGGCGCGTGAGCGGCGAGCGCTTCCTGATGAGCTGGCGGGAGAGCGGCGGCCCCAGGGTGGCGCCGCCCGAGCGCACCGGCTTCGGCACGCGCATGATCCGCCACGGCCTCGCCGCCGAGCTGCGCGGCACGGTCGAGATCGACTACCGGCCCGAGGGCGTCGTCTGCACCGTCGACGCGCCGCTCAAGACCATCCACGACGAGAGCGCGAGGGCGTGAGCGACCAATTCAAGAAACGCGCGTTGGTGGTCGAGGACGAGGTGCTGGTGGGCATGCTGGTCGAGGAGATGCTGCGCGAGCTGGGCTACGAGATCGCCGCCCTCTCCACGCATCTCGACGAGGCGCTGCGCCTCGCCCGGGCCGAGGCATTCGATTTCGCCGTGCTCGACATCAACCTGAACGGACGGCAGAGCTTTCCCGTGGCCGACATCCTGCGCGGACGCGGCCTGCCCTTCCTCTTCGCCACGGGCTACGGCACGCGCATCCTGAGCCGGCCCTATCTCGACGTGCCGGTGTTGCAGAAGCCGTTCAGCCTCGACGAGCTGCGGCGCGCGCTGGCGCGGCTCGATCTCGTTCACTGAAGGAGCGGGCGCACCCGGTCGCGCAGCTTCTCGAAGGCCGTCGCGGTGCCGAGCCTCACCATCCAGCCGTGCCAGATGACCGCCGGCGGCTCCAGCGCGGCAATCACCGGTCCGGGCTGCGGCTGGTGCGTCCACTCGACCAGCGCGCGCGAATTGAACACCGCCAGCATCGCCACCGAGATGACGGCGATCAGGGCGAAGCTCGAGGCCCGCGAGGGGCGCATGCCCGCTTCGAGGTCTTCCGTGCCGAGCGCCTGATCGTCGGTCATGGTCAGAACTGGAAGTAGATGAAGGGCGCGGTGCCGTCGCCGCCGACCAGCTCGATGCCGAGCAGGACGAGGCCGCAGGCGACGCCGACGCCCCAGGTCGGCACGCGGTGATAGGCGCGGTCGAGGCGCTGCAGCAGGTCGGTCGGCACGAGATGCATCAGCGCGCCGATCGCCAGCAGCAGCAGGATGAACGGCGTCACGAGCTGCACGGGCTGCGACCAGTCGAGCAGACCGGTCAGCACGTCGCTCACCTGCCCCATGTCCTTGGCGCGGAAGAAGATCCAGCAGAAGCAGACGAAGTGGAAGATGAACAACGTGTAGATGAAAGCCGTCACCTTGCCCGCATGCTTGCCCAGCGCCGGGAAGGTCTCGTCGAGCCAACGCTCCGCGGCGAGGAAGAGGCCGTGCAGGCCGCCCCAGATCACGAAGTTCATCGAGG
This sequence comes from Reyranella sp., assembly GCA_035501235.1. Taxonomy (GTDB): domain Bacteria; phylum Pseudomonadota; class Alphaproteobacteria; order Reyranellales; family Reyranellaceae; genus Reyranella. The sequence continues at coordinate 8,915 of DATJWN010000369.1, read as the reverse complement.
CGCCGTGCCACAGGCCGCCCAGCAGCATGGTGACGGCGAGATTGACGTAGGTGCGGACCCTGCCCTTCCGGTTGCCGCCCAGCGGCCGGTAGAGGTAGTCGCGCAGCCAGGTCGAGAGCGAGATGTGCCAGCGCCGCCAGAAGTCGCGCAAGGATGCCGCGCGATAGGGCTGGTTGAAGTTGCGCTGGAAGCGGTAGCCCAGCAGCGCCGCGACGCCGATCGCGATGTCGGAATAGGCGCTGAAGTCGCAATAGATCTGCACGGCGTAGCCGTAGATCGCGAACAGGAGATCGGCGCCGGCGAAGCCCGCGGGCGCGATGAACACCTTGTCGACCAGCTCGACGGCCAGCCAGTTGGCGATCACCGCCTTCTTGAACACGCCCCAGCCGATCAGCAGCACGCCGAGGCTCACGAACACGCGGTCGCGGCGGGGCGGCCGCTCGAGCTGCGGCAGGAACTTCGAGGCGCGCACGATCGGGCCCGCGATCAGGTGGGCGAAGAAGGAGATGAACATCATGACGTCGATCAGCGGCCGCGCACGGTCGAGATCGCCGCGATAGAGGTCGACGACGTAGGAGATGCCCTGGAAGGTGAAGAAGGAGATGCCGATCGGCAGGATGATCTCGAGATTGGAGATCTCGCGCGTGATCCCGAGCGACAGGAGCAGCTGGTTCAGCCCGTCGACGAAGAAGTTGTAGTACTTGAAGAAGCCCAGCACGGAGAGATTGATCGCCACGCCCACGATCACGACCGCCTTCGCCGTCTTCGTGCCCTTGACCGCATCGAGCGCGCGGCCGGTCAGCCAGTTGAGCAGCACGCTCGCGAACAGGACGGAGGCGAGCCTCGTGCTCCAGGAGAAGTAGAAGACGTAGGAGCCCGCGATGATCGCGAGCTTGTGCAGGCGGTGCTTGCGCCACAGCACCATGGCCCAGGAGGCGGGCCACACGACCAGGTAGAAGATCAGGAAGCTGAGGGTCGGGAAGACCATGCGTTGTTCATCGGCCGCGATAGCCGCGCATCAGCTCGGCGAACAGCCGCTCGGCCGACTGGCCGTAGCCCGCCTCGTACATGTGGACATGGTCGCCGCGCTGCAGCCCCTGCGCCACCCAGCTGCTGGCGCCGCACTCGCCGCCCTGCACGCTCGCCCAGTCCCAGAAGAAGACGCCGGCGGCGCGGCTCGCCCGCTGCTGGGCCGCGCGCACGATCGCGATGCCGGTGGGCGTGTGCCAGTGGCAGAGGCTGCGGTCGCGATGGGCCAGCATCTCGCCGTAATTGGCCGACTGGTTGGCCGTGAGCGGCTGGCAGCCCGCCTTGTCCGCCTGCGGCCCGCGCAGGCCGCAATAGCTCGGCAGCCGGTTGGCGTCGGGCGGGCCGACGACGGCGATCGAGGCCGAGGGCATCATCTGGCGGAGCTGCGCCAGCCGCGAGGCGAAGACCGCTTCGTAGTCGCCCAGCACGGCGGGCGGATCGAAGCCCTCGTTGGTGCCGAAGGCGAGGATGATCAGCGCCGGCGACATCTCGCGCAGCTGCCTGGCGACGTTGTTGGCGTCCCAGTGATCCATGATGCCGATCTGCGCGCCGCTGAAGCCCATGCTGCTCAGCACCACGCCGCGCTCGCGGCGATAGACGGCCCAGTCGGCGATCGCCACCGTGCCGTCGCCGCGCGTGCGGATCTGCAGGCTGCCCGCGCCGTTGGTCACGATGCTCTTGCGCGCAAGCTCCCAGGGATGGCCGCGCGTGTCGACCTCCTCGACCGGCCGGCCGTCGACCAGGATGCTGAAATGCCCGCCCGCCGGAGAGCGGAAGAAATCGATGTCGGCGCTGTCGAAGCCGGAATCGGCCGCGAGGTTCATCGTGTCGCCGGCGCGGCGCGACTGGGTGATGAAGCCCGAGATGCCGAAGGGCACCTGCGGGTAGTTGGTGTTGTTCGAGGACAGGACCTGCCAGCTGCCCTTCTGGTTCACCTCGACCTGGTAGGGCCGCCAGTAGGGGAACGGATAGCCGGGCGGCATCATCCCGCGGCCGCCATTGCCGAAGCGCTCCTGCAGGAGCTCGCGCAGGCGGCCGCTGAAATGATCGCCCGCCGTGTGGCTGTCGCCGATCTGCAGCACCGACACGCGCTCGATGCGGCCGGCCCGCAGGGCCTCGAGCGAGCGCTGGAAGGCGGCGAGCGCCATCACCGGCTGGGCTTGCGCGACCTGCGACGCGGCGGGCGGCGCGGATTGGCCTTGCGAGATGCAGCCCGCGAGCAGGATGCCGCCGAGCGCCAGGGACGCGGCGAGTACGCGCAACAGCATCACTGCTTGGGCTGCAGCATGCGCTGGAAGGGCGGCGAGACCTCGAGCAGTTTGGTGAAGGCGACTGCGCCGATCATGTCGTACCCCAGGTCGGTGAAATGCACGCCGTCGGGCGCCCGGACCAGATGCGCCTGGCCCTTGGCGTCCTTGAGGTAGGCAGAATAGGCGCCCTCGCCGTCGATCGTCATGGGCCAAGTTTTCACCAGAGTGACGCCGGGCCTGATCTCGGCCGCGCCCTCGACCAGCATGTTGATGCGCTTGGCGTCGAGCGAGGCGTCGTCCTCGCGCATGACGGGCAGCAGGATCCAGATCAGCGGCACCTTGCGCGCGGCGATCGCGTCCATGAAGCCCTCGACCCGGGCGCCGTAGGCAGCGGGCCATTTCGGCGACTTGTAGGGGGCGGCGAGCGAGCCGTCGGTGGCGTAGACGCCGCGGCGGTCGTTGGCGCCGATCATCATCACCACCGCATCCACCGGGCCGGCGGAAAAGGCCGCATCGATCATGTCCATCAGGTCGCCGCCGCCGAAGCCGATCGAGTTCTTGGCGCCGCGATAGATGGTGAGCCGCTTCTCGCGCACATGCTTGCGGTAGAGCGCGCCCCAGACGCCGTCGGCCAGCGAATCGCCCAGCACGGCGACGGTGAGATGCTTGGGAGGCTCGGGCTCGGCGGCGGTGTTGGTCGGCTGCTCGGCCCCGGCCGAAAGGGGCACGGCCAGGGGAAGCAGTGTGCAGAGGAGAAGGAGGAGGAAGGAACGCACGCGAAGCCGCCTTTATCGGTCGCTGCTATGTACACCGGCCGACGCGCCAGGGGGCGTGGAAAGACGGTGCAGCCTGCACCGCTTTTGCACGCATGGGAACCGCGGCCCGCGGGCCGGCGTTGTTCCTGCCATGGCGAGTGCCGAGCCCATGCCCACCCTGCTGATCGTCGAAGCCGACGTGCTGGTCCGCAACGCCGTCGCGGGCTACCTGCGCGAATGCGGCTACATCGTCATCGAGGCCGCCGGTCCCGACGAGGCGCTGGGCGTGCTCGAGGCCGACAAGCCGGTCGACGTCGTGTTCAGCGAGGTGAACTTCCGGCAGGGCGACGGCTTCGCGCTGGCCCAGCGCATCCGGCGCGACTGGCCGCGGATCAAGATCATCCTGACCTCGGGCGTCCACAAGACCTGCGAGGAGGCGGGCGAGCTCTGCGAGCACGGGCCGATGCTCGCCAAGCCCTACGAACATCGCGACCTCGAGCGCCATATCCGCCAGCTGCTGGGGCGGAGCTAAAGGGTGCGCCGGAAGCGGCGCTGGGCGAAGAAGCCGACCAGGACGAGCACCACCAGGATCACCAGCTGGGTGATCAGGAACGGCGGTTCGGTCTGGGTCGGCGCGCGCACGCGCAGGTACGGGATCTTCTGGAACGACTGCACGATGGCGACGAAGAAGTCGAAATAGAGCGCCGCCACCACCGAGTAGACATAGACCGCGGCCCATCTCCCCATCAGCAGCTTGACCTCCAGCGCATAGACGGCGAGCGCCAGCACCAGGAGCGTCAGGATGCCGAGCACGATGCCGGGCGTCATGTGGTGAAAGGGAAACAGGAAGCCGGTCAGGCAGGTCGCCACGATGGTGACCATGAACACGCGGTTCCACCCACCGAACGGCCGGTGGTCGATGATGCGCCGCAGAAGCGCCAGGCCCGCGATGATCGCGACCAGGCTGATCAGCACATGGACGACCGTATAGGTCTTGAGCGACATCAGGCCGAAAATCATGGCGCAGTCGTCTTCATTTCGCGTCGGGCAGGCGGCAACTGAAGCTCTCGGCCTTCTCTGTGGGACCACCATTATACTTGGCAATCAGCGGCCAGCTACAGAGAGGACGCTGAAAAGCGATCGGCCCCTTGCCCTCCCGCGCGTCCGGCCCCTCGAAGCGGGTGGCGACGATTTCCTGCGGCACTTCCTTGTTTTCCACCCAGTCCTGGAGGGCGATGGCCATGTCGTGGTGCGCGTCGCTGACCGGCGGCACAGAGTCGCGCGTGGCGGTCGAGAAGTTGGTGGCGCCCGTCCCCTCCGCGCAGTGCCACATGCCCGGCACCATGTAGAGCTTGGCGAAATCCTGCGGCTGGAGCTTCTCGAACCAGCCGACGATGTCCATGGCGGCGCCCACCGGATCGTCCCAGCCCATGAACACGATCAGCTTGCCGCCGCGCGCCCGGAAGGCCGACAGGTCGGTGCTGGTCGCATCGACCATCGGCGAGACCTTCTGGCGAACAAGGTCGATATCCTTGCCCCAGTCGAAGCTCCACCAGTCCCATTTGGGATCGCCGAAGGCCCATTGGCGGAAATACTCGACCCGCTGCGGCTCCTCGGGCTTGCGCGGATTGGCCCAGTAGGCGCTCCAGCCCGGCAGCTTGTCCCGGGCCGTGCGCATCGAGCCCTCGCTGCCCGGCAGGAAGTCGGCATAGAGCGGCTGGCCGGTCCGGGCATCGCGCGGCGCCTGGTACATGGCCTTCACCGCCTCGACCTGCGGCGGCGTCAGGCATGACGCGTCATCACCTGCTTTACAGGTGAGTGACGCCACGTCGAATTTACATTGCCGCGGATCGTTGACGACCCCGTCACTCACGCCGTCCAGCGCATCGCAGGCCGCGACCACCGAGCGCTTCACCAGCCGCAGCTTCTCCGCCGGTACGATTTCGTGCGCATTGTCGCCCTTCCGGTGGTTCTTCAGGAAGTGCGACAGGAAGGTGAGGTTGAGATTGGTCCGGTTGTTGCCGGGATCGCCCGCGATGATGCCGTCGAAGTCGTTGGGATAGCGCTGCGCCTCCTGCAGGGCCTGGTGGCCGCCGGTCGAGCAGCCGCTGAAATAGGAGACGCGCGGCCCGTAGCCGTAGAAGCCGGTCGCCACCGCCTTGCCCGCGACCGCGCTCTCGTGCACGGCGCGATGGCCCCAGTCGGCGATGCGCTCGGGATGGCCGTCGCCGAACGACAAGTCGCCGCCCTTGTGGCCGGTGTCGGTCGCCACGGCGACGTCGCCGCTGCGCAACCGCGCCGCCATCTGCCCGTAATAGATGCGATCCGAGTAGGCGCCGTTGCCCACCATGTGGAGGCGGCCGTCCCAGCCGGTGAAGGGCAGCCAGACCTCGAAGCCGATATGCGAATCGGGCGTCGGCGTCGCCTCGCCGCGCACGCGGCAGAAGGCGGGCAGCCCGCGATGATCGTAGGGCTTGCCGTCGATGTCGGTGTCCTCGTGGAAGGCGCCGGAGCGCATCGACTCCGCCGAGACCACCTTGGCCCCCGGCAGCGACAGGCTGGTCAGCGCCGCGCAGCGCTTGTCGGCGCCCTCGCTCTGCGCCCAGGCCGCCGGCGCCGCCAGGAGAACGACAGCGGCCGACACGCTGAAGCTTCGAAGGTACGTGCCCATGCCGTTTCGACCCCTGATTCCTTGCCGAGCACTCTATTCCTTCCCCATTCGTATGGGGAAGTGCCCCGTCCTGCGGGGCGATGGGGTCATGCCCCTCCGCCCTTTCGGGGCACCTCCCCATGTGAACGGGGAGGCAGTTATAGTGCGCCATGACCTTCTCCATCGCGGGCCGTTGCGCCCGAACCGGCATGCTGGGCGCCGTCGTCACGACCTCGGGCATGGCCGTGGGCAGCCGCTGCGCTTACGCTGAAGCGGGGCTGGGGGCAGCGCTGACGCAACACCGGACCGATCCCAGACTGGGCCCGAAGATGCTGGCGGCGCTGAAACGCGGCGAGACGCCGTCATCAATCGTGCGTGATCTGGAGGCGAACGAACCGGGCATCGGCTGGCGCCAGCTCGCCGTGCTCGCCGCCGACGGCACGGCGGCATACCTGAACGGCAGGAACATCACCTCGATCGCCAAGGGCCGCGTCGGCAAGGATTGTGTCGGCATCGGCAACATCCTGCGCACGACCGATGTCATCGACGCCATGGTCGAGACCTTCGAGGCCAACGAAGCGCAGCCGCTCGCCGAGCGTCTGCTGCGCGCGATCGAGGCGGGCGAGGCCGCGGGCGGCGAGCTGAAGCAGATCAAGTCGGCCGGGCTGGTCGTCGCGCACAAGGAGAGCTTCCCCTTCGTCGACCTGCGCGTGGACCTGAACCCGCGCCCGCTCGACGAGCTGCGCTTCCTCTGGGAGCTCTACCAGCCGATGACCGCCGACTACGTCGTCCGCGCCGTCGACCCCGACCGGGCGCCGCCGCCCGTCTGAGTCATTACGGGACCGCGGACCTCCAGGTCCGCTCATGAATCTGATGCGGACCTGGATGTCCGCGGTCCCGTTCAGAGCTTGACGCGATTGCCCTCGACCACCGTGCCGTAGGGCTTCGACAGCTCGGCGAAGCGCGCCAGGATGCTCGCCGCCTCCTCGCCTTCCGCGAGACGCGGGCGGCCGCGACGGTGGCGGGCGTCCTTCCAGCCGAGCGACACGGGGACCAGCTCGATGCCGCGCAGCTCACCACCCTCGTACGTCAGCTCGGGCAGCACCGACTCCCAGTAGCGGCGGTCGGCGGGGAAGCCCGCCTGATCGCCCTTGGTGCGCGTCTGGTAGACCTGCCCCGGCGTGGCTTCGGGATCGGCGCGGAAGCGGTCGTAGCCGTCGGCCGGGATCTTCGGCACCAGCTCGTTCTGGCCGATGAAGTTGCCCAGCGAATAGAAGATCGGCTTGCCCTGGTAGATTTCCATCCCCCGCATCAGGTGCGGCCCGTGCCCCGCCACGAGATCGGCGCCCGCCTCGATCATCGCGCGCGCGAACGCCGGGATGAACTCGGCCGGCAGCTCCTTGGACTCCGGCATCTGCTCATGCGCGTGCAGCGACACCATCACCACGTCGGCGAGGCCGCGCGCCTCCTTCACCCAGCGCACCATGGCGGCGATGTCCTTGGCGTTGGCCGTGGTGCGCACACCAGGAGGCCTGTTGTCGGACAAGGCGCGGAACTTCAGGTCCCCGAGCGGGAACACGGCAGGATCGGCCGGCGCGAAGCCGAAGCCCATCTTGATCTTCGCCAAACGCTCGGCCTCGAGCCCGAGCTGGTCCGCAACCTCGCGCAGCGCGGCGAGCTGCGGCTCGGTCACCTCGTGCACGGTCTCGAAGTGCAGCGGATTGAGGCCGGGCCGTCCCTGCATGTCCGTCCGCTGCGCCGCCGCCTCCTGGCCCTTGGCGAAGGACGAGCAGGCGGAGATCATCGCCACCGTGCCCGCGGGCGAGGTGTGATAGCAGGGCCGGCGCGCATCCTCGAGCGTGCGGCCGGTGCCCGCGAAGGAGAGCCCGCGCGCCTCCAGCGCCTCGAGCGTGTGCACGAGGCCGGAGATCGAATAATCGAGCGCGTGGTTGGTGGCCGTGGCGAAGAGATCGAAGCCCGCGGCGACCAGCTCATCCAGCACCCAGGCCGGCGCGCCAAAATGCGAGCCGCCGCTCTCCAACGCGGGATCGCCGCGATAATCGTTGGCCAGCCCCTCGAGATTGGTGAACGCCACATCCGCCGCCTGCACCCGCCGGAACAGCGGCGCGAGCGCCGGATCGGTGAGCCCGTTGAGGCGGCGTTGAAGGATGGAGTCGCCGGTGAGGAGGAGGCGGAGTATTTCAGAGCTAGCCATCTGAGAATTTGTAAGCCCCCACTACAGCGAGTCCAACCCGAGAATTGCATCCCAAAACGAGCTATAATTAGTCAGAGAAAGTAAAAGAACCGGCTAAGATGACAGAAACATCACTCGATCCATTGCAAGAAGCGCTTCGCAAGATCGATATCGAAAATGAGAAAAAGCAATCCGAACACGAGAAGCTAAGGTCGACGGAAAGCTACCGTGCCGAAATTGCGCGCTTGGATGCTTGCCTACATACCTTCATCGGCACCTTGAAGCTTTGTATGTTTGCAGCAACGCGCCATGACCTATTGGCGCATCACTCCTTCTTCCTGCGAATGCTAGACGAGTTTGGCGCATCAGCGATCAGCGCTTCTTTTTCGATCCGAGAAGGGACCATAAACTCAGCGAGACGCGAACTTCGCTACATGCTCGAACTCGCCGTTCAGGCACTATACGTAGATCAAAATACAGGCACCGCGACGTTCGACAAGCGTCTCTTGTTTTTCGAGCGAAACTCGAACGTAAAAAATAGCTCAGTTGCAAACATTAGAGATTTGTCATTGGTGATGCTTAAGGAGCAGCAGCCTGTCTTTCACAAATACGTAGTAGGTGCATGGGCCCAAGCGACGAAGTACGCCCACCCTACACCACAACAGATCACCGACAATCTCGCCCTCAGGGAGCGAGGTATAGCAATAGGCTTCGAGAGCACTGATCAACTGCGAGAGTGCATTAATGAAGTCTTTCGCGCCGAGACAATTGTCATTGCTCTTCTGTTTCACGCCCTTGGACCATCCTTTACAGGCGATTTGTTAGTCGACTGCATAGACGATCAAGATGGATGGCCATTTCATTCGAGCGAGTTCATCGCAAAGATCGATGAGTATTTTGACTACAAATTTGAGCGAAAAGAAAAGCTCGAGATCATAAAAGAGCGACGTCTCTCCCGCTTGAAAATAGGTTAGACGAAGGGCGCTTTAGCCGCGATACCTATTCATCCATCTAACCGACGCATCGAGAAAATAGCT
>DATJWN010000368.1:0-14317 GCA_035501235.1 Reyranella sp. | reverse complement strand
CGGGCCGCCGATGATCAAGGTCAGCAGCACGTCGGCCGAGCGGTTGAACTCCAGGACCTCGAGCGAGACATAGGCCGTCGTCTCGGCGAGCAGCGCGCCGGCGGCGCCGGCATAGGCCGCGGCGATGGTGTAGATCGCGATCAGCCGGCCGTTCACCGGCACGCCCAGCGCCGAGGCGCGCAGCGGATTCCGGCGGATGGCCATCAGCGACAGGCCGAAGGGCGACTGCACGAGGACGCGTGCCAGCACGAAGAGCACGAACAGCGTGGCGATGCTGTAGGCGTAAGCCGTGCGGCCGTAGAGATCGAAGTCGAAGACGCCGAGCAACGGGCCGACGGTCATGCCCTGCAGGCCATCGGCGCCGCCGGTCCAGTCGGACAGCGCGTTGGCGAGCTCATGCAGCACCAGCGCCACGCCGAGCGTCACCATCAGGCGCGTGAGGTCGCTGCCGCGCAACACCAGCAAGCTGGTGAGCGCACCCAGGATCGCGGCGGCGAGCATCGCGATGGCAAGGCCGAGCAACGGATCAGGCGACAGCAGCTTGCAGGACAGGCCGGCGGCGTAGGCACCCAAGCCGAAGAACGCGGCATGTCCCAGCGAGATGATGCCGGCGTAGCCCAGGATCAGGTCGAGCGAGAGCGCGAACAGCGCCAGGATCGCAATCTCATTCAGGATCAGGTGCTGGCCCGCGGGCAGCGCGATGGCGCCGAATGCGACCAGCCAAAACACGATCTCCGCCCAACGCCAGCGCGCGCGCCGCTTGAGGCTCTCGCTTGCGCTCATCGCGCTCTCGAGAAGAGGCCGTCGGGGCGCACGACCAGCACCGCGATCAGCACCACGTAGATCACGAAGCCGCCCAACGCCGAGGAGAGATAGTACTTGCCCGCCACGTCGGCGACGCCCAGCAGCATCGCGGCGAGAAACGGTCCCAGGATGCCCGACGTGCCGCCGACCGTGACCACGATCAGGAAGTAGATCATGAACTTCAGCGGGAAGTAGGGATCGATGCCGAGCAACTCCGTTCCGAGCGCGCCGCCCAGCCCCGCGAGCCCCGAGCCGACGGCAAAGGTCATGGCGAAGACGAGGCCCACGGGAATACCGAGGCCGCGCGCGACCCTGGCATCGTCGACGGCGGCGCGCAGGCGGCTGCCGAAGCGGGTCTTCATCAGGCCGGCCTGCAAGATCAGCACGAGCGCTCCGCACAGCACGATGATGAAGGCGCGGTAGAGGCCGACATTGACGCCCAATATCTCCTGCCGGCCCTGCAGCCAGGCCGGCAGATGGACGTTGCGCTGGCTCGATCCCAGGAAATAGTCCGTCGCCGCCACTGCCATGAAGACGAGCCCGATCGAGAACAGCACCTGGTCGAGGTGGGAGCGGCCGTACATGTGGCGATAGAGCGTGCGCTCCAGCACCAGGCCGATCGCCGCCGGCAGCACGAAGGCGACCGGCACGGTGGCGAGGAACGGCACGTGCCAATTGTCCATCAGCAGCACGGTCACGTAACCGCCCGCCATGGCGAAGGCGCCATGCGCAAGGTTGACGAAATTCATCAACCCCAGGGTCACGGCCAGCCCGCAGGCCAGCACGAACAGCAACATGCCGTAGGCCACGCCGTCGAAGAGGATCGTGGCCATGGGCGATGCGCTACTTCTTTTTGGCAGCCTTCACCGGGTCCTTGACGTTCGGGATGGTCTCGAACTCGACGTTGTAGAGCTCGCCGTCCACCTTCTGGACCTTGCGGATATAGATGTTCTGCACGATGTCGCGGGTCTCGGGATCGATGGAGATGGGACCGCGCGGGCTCTCCCAAGACAGGCCCTTGATGGCGGCCATCAGCTTGTCGCCGTTGGTGTCGCCATTGGTCTTCTTCAGCGCCTCGTAGATCAGGTGCATGCCGTCATAGCCGCCAACGGCCATGAAGTTCGGGCGCAGGCCGTTGTTGGCCTTCTTGAAGGCCGCGACGAACTCCTTGTTCAGCGCGCTGTTGTGGTTGGCCGAGTAATTGTGCGCGTTGATCACACCCACCACCGCATCGCCCATGCCGTTCAGCTGGTCGTCGTCGGTGACGTCGCCGGTCGCGATCAACTTGACGCCCGACTTGTCGAGACCGCGCTCGGTGAACTGCTTCACGAACTGCGCGCCGGTGCCCGAGGGCACGAAGACGAACAGCGCGTCCGGCTTGGTGTCGGCGACCTTCTGCAGCACCGGCGAGAAGTCGGGGCTGCGCATGGGAATGCGCAAATTCTCGACGATCGTGCCGCCCTCGGCCTTGAACGTGTCGCTGAAGGATTTCTCGGCATCGACGCCGGGACCGTAGTCGCTGACCAGGGTCACGACCTTCTTGATGCCGTTCTTGATGGCCCATTGCGCCATCGGCACCGACGACTGCGCGAGCGTGAAGCTCGTGCGTGCGATATAGGGCGAGTCCTCGGTGATCGAGGACGTGCCCGCGGCCATCACGATCTCCGGCACCTTGGCCTGCGTCGCAATCGGCGCCGTCGCCTTGGCCGACGGCGTGATGCCGAAGCCGGCGAGGACCACCACCTTGTCGTTGGTCACCAACTCCTGCGCCAGGCGCTTGGTGACGTCGGGCACGCTGGTATCGTCCTTGAGGATCACCTCGACCTTCTTGCCGGCGACCGTCGTGCCGTGCTGGGCCTGGTAGAGCTTGACCGCGGCGTCGATCTGCTTGCCGGTCGAGGCCTGCTGGCCGGTCATGGGCAGGATCAGGCCGATCTTGACGGTCTCCTGCGCGGACGCGACGCTCGGCAACAACGCGAGCGCCGTGATCGTGAAGATTTCGCGCCTTAACATTGTTAGTCCTCCCAACTAATTTGCCTGCTCTCTAGCACACAAGGAAACGCCCGATGAAGAGCTATAAGGTCGTCGAGTTCGGTCAGCCCCTGCAAAAGGTCGAGGAGGCGAACCCCGCGCCCAAGGGCACCGAGGTGCTGGTGCGCATCACGGCCGCCGGCGTCTGCCATTCCGACGTCCATCTTTGGGAAGGCTTCTTCGACATGGGCGGCGGCAACAAGTATTCGACCGCCAAGACCATGAACCCGCCGCGCACCATGGGCCACGAGATCGTGGGTGAAGTTGTCGCACTGGGCCCCGACGCCAAGGGCGCCAAGGTCGGCGACAAGGCCGTGGTCTATCCCTGGATCGGCTGCGGCAAGTGCTGGTACTGCCAGAACGGCACCGAGAATCTCTGCCCGACACCGCATGCGCTCGGCGTCAACGACGATGGCGGCTATGCCGACCATGTCCTCTGCCCGCATCCGAAATATCTCTATCCCTACGGCAACCTGCCGGAGGAGCTCGCCTGCCTTTATGCCTGCTCGGGCATCACGGCGTTCGGCGCAGTGAAGAAGGCCAAGGGCCATGACGGCGGCAAGCCGATCCTGGTGATCGGCGCGGGCGGCGTCGGCCTGATGGGCGTGCGCTTCGCCAAGGCCGTGCTGGGCCGCGAGCCGATCGTCGCCGACATCGACGAGAACAAGCGCAAGCTGGCGCTCAAGAACGGCGCGTGCGCCGTCGTCGATCCGCGCGAGAAGGAAGCGCGCAAGCAGATCATGGACCTGACCGGCGGCGCGGGTGTCGCCGCCGCCATCGACTTCGTGGGTGCGGAAGCCTCCGCCCAGTTCGGCTGGCGCGCGCTGGGTCGTGGCGGACGGCTGATCGTCGTCGGCCTGTTCGGCGGCACCTTCTCGACGCCGATGCCGATGTTTGCCTTCACCGGCAACGCGGTCATGGGCTCCGTGACCGGCACGCCCGCCGAGATGAAGGAGATGATGGACCTTGTCACCGCGGGCAAGGCCGAGCCGGTGCCGGTCATCAAGCGCAAGCTCGACGAGGCCGACGCGACGCTCCAGGAGCTGCGCAAGGGGCTGATCATGGGACGCGCCGTCCTGGTGCCGTGAGCCAGGCCAGCCGCGCCCTCGCCCACGCCTTCGACACCGAAGCGCTCGTTCCCCAACGGGCGTTCTTCCTGCGGGCGGAGCTAGGACCCTTCCGCGATACCGTGGCCGAGCAGTCGTTCCGGCCCGATTTCCTGCGCCTTCAGCGCGCCGGCTGGAATGTCGTGCCGCGTCTCGCCGAGGGCGGCCAAGCGCTCGGCCTGGTGTTGGCGACCAAGCACAAGGAGGAGAATTTCGCGAACCTCGCCCGCGGCTGGGCGCTGCTGGCCGACGGCGGCACTCTGGTGTGCGCGGGCAGCAACGACGATGGTGCACCAAGCTTGGAGAAGCAGGTCGGCAAGGCGCTGGGCCTCGAGGGCTCGGCCCCGAAGTTTCACAGCCGCGTCTTCTGGCTGACCAAGGGCAAGACAGCCCCGCCCGACTACTGGCGAGGTCTCGCCAAGCCGCAGCCCGTCAACGGCGGATGGCTGAGTCAGCCCGGCATATTCTCGTGGGACAAGATCGACGACGGTTCGGCGCTGCTGGCGAGACATCTGCCCAACGATCTCGCAGGCCACGTCGCCGACTTCGGCTGCGGCTGGGGCTATCTCGCGCGCGAGGTGTTGGCGCGCTCTGCTGCCATCGAGAACATCGACCTGATCGACGCCGAACATCTCGCCCTCGATGCCGCACGCGCCAACGTCGACGACAAGCGTGCCTCGTTCCATTGGCTCGACCTCACGAGCGAGCCCGCGCTCGAGCTTTACGACGCCATCGTCTGCAATCCACCCTTCCACACTGGCCGCGCCTCGACGCCGTCGCTCGGCCAGAACCTGATCGAGGCGGCGGCGAAAGCGTTGAAGCCCGGCGGCCGCTTCTACATGGTCGCCAATCGCGGCCTGCCTTATGAGCCGCTGCTCAAGGCGCACTTCGCCTCGTTCACGACGCTCGCCGACAACAACAAGTTCCGGGTGAGCTTGGCGACCCGCTAGCCCCTGTCGTCCCGAGCACAGCGAAAGACCTGGCAGATCGACCGAAGGCGCCGTTGAAGCGTTAGATCCTTCGCTTCGCTCAGGATGACAGATGTGCAGCGATCAGGAACTCCTTGTTCCCCTCCGCGCCGGTGATCGGACTGTCGGTAACACCCAGCACTTGCCAGCCCGGTTGCTCGCCGAGCCATGCGGTGATCGTGTCGACGACTTCCTTGTGCAGCTCCGGCTCGCGCACGATGCCGCCCTTGCCGACGCGGCCCTTGCCGACCTCGAACTGTGGCTTGATCAGCGCCACCAGATGCGCGCCCGGACCGGCCAGCGCCAACGCAGCGGGCAGCGCGGTGCGCAGACCGATGAACGAGGCGTCGCAGACGATCATGTCGATCGGCTCGGGGATCTGTGCCCGCGTCACGTCGCGGATGTTGGTCTTCTCCATCGAAACGACGCGCGGATCCGAACGCAGCTTCCAGGCAAGCTGGTTGGTGCCGACATCGACGGCATAGACCTTGGCCACGCCCCGTTGCAGCAGGCAATCCGTGAAGCCGCCTGTAGACGAGCCGACATCGAGCGCGATGCGGCCCTCGACCGGGATGGCGAAATGGTCCAGCGCCTCTTCGAGCTTCAGCCCGCCGCGCGAGACGTAGGGATGCGGCTGGCCGCGCACCTCGAGCGGCATTTCGACGGCAACGGCCTGCCCTGCCTTGTCGAGCCGCCTGTCGTTGGAGAAAACGAGTCCCGCCATGACGAGCCGCTGAGCCGCGGCCCGTGTTTCCGCGAGGCCTCGTTCGACCAACGCCACATCGAGTCGGGTCTTTGCCATAGCTAGACGTTGGGCGGCGTCGATCGATGCGCGGCCGAGATCGGGCTCATCAGGCCCACAGCGACGCCATCGGGATCCTCGACGACGGCATAGCGCGCGCCCCAGAAGGCATCCCATGGCGCCTGCAGGCTGCGATAGCCTGCCGCGACGATCCTGCCGTGCAGCGCATCGACCTCGGCGCGCGAGGCGACGTCGAAGCCGAGCACGATGCGCCCCGCGAGGCCGGCCTCGCCTGCCCAGCCCTTGTTCCAGTGCCGCGTGTGAGCGGGACTGTCGAAATCGAGATGGATGTTCCCATCCTCGACCGCGATCACCGCGTTGGCGTGATGCGCGCCGGTCTTCGTGCGCCAGACGCGATCGGCCGGCGTGTCGACGCCGAGCAGGCGATAGAAGGCGATGCTCTTGTCGAGATCGCCGCTTACAATGTTGATCTGACCGAATACCGGTGCGGCAGGGGCCATCGTCATGCTCCGTCGCTTCTTGGGGAGGATACCATGGACACGAAGCTTCTGGAGGGCGAGCGCGCCCTCGTCACCGGCTGCGCGGGCGGCATCGGCCGCGGCATCGCCAGGGCCCTGATGGCCGATGGCGCCACAGTGCTGGGCAGCGACATCGCGGCCCCGCCGGCGGAAGATGAATTCGACTACGTCGCGGCCGATCTCTCCAGGCCAGACGGCTGGAAGGGCCTGCTGCGCGAAGCCACGGCCAGGCTCGGCACCATCTCGCTCTTCGTCCATGCCGCGAGCCCGCGCCGCATCGAGACCGACACGCCGCTCACCGTCAGCGAGGAGACCTGGGACGGCATGACCAACATCAATCTCCGCTCGGGCTTCTTCCTGGCGCGCGAGATCGGCCGGCAGATGAAGGAGAAGAAGATAAAGGGACGCATTCTCCTGGTCACCTCCATGCACCGCGAGACGCCGCGCACGCTGCCGCACTATTCGGCCTCCAAGGCCGGCATGACCATGGTGATGAAGGAACTCGCCCGCGTGCTGGCGCCGGACGGCATCCGCGTCAATGCGATCGCCCCCGGCTCGATCCCCGGCGGCGGATTCACGCGCGACCCGGCCGAGATGCTGCGCCAGATCCCGCTCGGCCGGCCGGGCACGCCCGACGACGTGGCGCAAATGGCCGTCGCCGTATTGTCAGAAAGATTTGGTCGTTATGTGGTCGGAACCACGATAGAGGTGGATGGCGGCCTCGGTCTGATCAGCTGGATTCCGCCCAAGCCGTGATTAGCAAGAATTAGCGCCCGGCCAGTTGTGGCTTAGCATTCCAAACGCGATGATGGGCCGTCTAAAGGAGACAAGACTATGACGCTACGCATCAATTCCACCGCGCCCGATTTCAAGGCCGAGACCACCCAGGGACCGATCGAGTTCCACAAGTGGATCGGCGACGGTTGGGCCATCCTGTTCTCGCACCCGAAGGACTTCACGCCGGTCTGCACGACCGAGCTCGGCTACATGGCCGGGCTGAAGCCCAGGTTCGAGGCGATGAACACCAAGATCATCGGCCTCTCGGTCGACCCGGTCGGCAATCACGAGAAGTGGTCGAAGGACATCGAGGAGACCCAGGGCCACAAGGTCACCTACCCGATGATCGGCGATCCCGAGCTCAAGGTGGCGACCGCCTACGACATGCTGCCCGAGGGCGCCGGCACGACGTCGGAAGGCCGCACGGCCGCCGACAACGCCACCGTCCGTTCGGTGTTCATCATCGGCCCGGACAAGAAGATCAAGGCGATGCTCACCTATCCCATGAGCACCGGCCGCAACTTCGACGAGGTGATGCGGCTACTCGAGAGCTGCCAGCTCACCGCCAAGCACCAGGTGGCGACGCCGGTGAACTGGAAGCACGGCGAGGACGTGATCATCGTCCCGGCCGTCAACGACGAGGCCGCCAAGGCCAAGTACCCGAACGGCTGGAAGGCACCGAAGCCCTATCTCCGCATCGTGCCGATGCCGAAGTGACCGCGTAAGCGGTCATCCCGAGCAGAGCGAGGGATCTCTTTTCACGCGGGCGGCCCCGGATGAACACCGGGAGCCGCCCGCTTCATTTGGACGAGGTCCATTGATCAGAATCGGCTGTTGCGCGGTGCCAGCCCTAGACTCCGCGCATGATTGTCGGTCGCGACCTGTGTCGATTGCCCCTTATTGCTCGACAATCGAGAGGGAGCGCAAATGTAAGCATTTGGACCGCCAGTGGCGGCCTAGGCCCGCGTCCGCTCCACCTGCCGGCCGAGCGCGGCAATGGCCGTCGCCACGATGTGCGGCGCGTCGAGGCCGGCCTGCTGGTACTGCTTCTGCGGCGAGGCGTGGTCGATGAAGCGGTCCGGCAGCACCATCGGCCGCACCTTCACGCCATGGTCGAGCATGCCCGCGGTCGCGAGATGCTGCAGCACGTGGCTGGCAAAGCCGCCGACCGAGCCCTCCTCCACCGTGATCAGCACCTCGTGCTCGCGCGCGAGACGGTTGATCAGGTCGGTGTCGAGCGGTTTGGCGAAGCGCGCGTCGGCCACGGTCGTGCTGAGCCCCTTGGCGGCGAGATCCTCGGCTGCCACCAGGCATTCGGCGAGCCGTGTGCCGAGACTGAGGATCGCGATCTTGGTGCCTTCGCGCAGGATGCGGCCCTTGCCGATCTCCAGCGGCGTGCCCTTGGGCGGCAGCTCGATGCCGACGCCTTCGCCGCGCGGATATCGGAAGGCCGAGGGACGGTCGTCGATCTGCGCCGCCGTCGCCACCATGTGCATCAGCTCGAGCTCGTCGGCCGCGGCCATGACCACAAAGTCCGGCAAACAGGCCAGGTAGGCGAGATCGAAGGAGCCGGCGTGCGTGGCGCCATCGGCGCCGACGAGCCCTGCGCGGTCGATGGCGAAGCGCACCGGCAGCTTCTGGATCGCGACGTCGTGCACCACCTGGTCGTAGGCGCGCTGCAGAAAGGTCGAGTAGATCGCGGCGAAGGGCTTGTAGCCCTCGGTCGCGAGGCCGGCGGCGAAGGTGACACCGTGCTGCTCGGCGATGCCGACATCGAAGCAGCGCTCGGGGAAGCGCTCGGCGAACTTGTCGAGGCTGGTGCCCGAGGGCATGGCGGCGGTGATGGCGACGATCTTGTCGTCGGTCTCGGCCTCGGCGATCAGCGCCTTGGCGAACACCGCCTGGTAGGCCGGCGCATTGGCGACCGGCTTGCTCTGCTTGCCGGTGACGACGTCGAACTTCACCACGCCGTGGTACTTGTCGGCGCTCGCCTCGGCCGGCGGATACCCCTTGCCCTTCTTGGTGACGACGTGGATCAGGATCGGCTTGTCGATCTTGCTGTCGCGCGCGTTCTTCAGCACCGGCAGCAGATGGTCGAGATTATGACCGTCGACGGGGCCTACATAGTAGAAGCCCATCTCGTCGAACAGCGTGCCGCCGGCGACGAAGCCGCGCGCGAACTCCTCCGCGCGCCGCGCCGCCGTCTCCAGCGGCTTGGGCAGCACCTCGGCGAAGGCGCGGCCGAGATTGCGCAGCTGCACGTACGGGCGGCCCGAGAGCAGACGCGAGAGATGGCCCGACATGGCGCCGACCGGCGGGGCGATCGACATGTCGTTGTCGTTCAGGATCACGATCAGGCGGCTGCGCAGGTGGCCCGCATTGTTCATCGCCTCGTAGGCCATGCCGGCGCTCATGGCGCCGTCGCCGATCACGGCGATCACCTTGTTGGTGCCGCCCGAAAGATCGCGCGCCACGGCCATGCCGAGGCCGGCCGAGATCGATGTCGAGGAGTGCGCGGCGCCGAACGGGTCGTATTCGCTCTCGGATCGGCGGGTGAAGCCCGACAGGCCGCCCTCCTGGCGCAAGGTGCGGATGCGGCTGCGGCGGCCGGTGACGATCTTGTGCGGATAGGCCTGGTGGCCGACGTCCCAGATCAGCCTGTCGCTCGGCGTGTCGAAGACATAATGCAGCGCGACGGTGAGCTCGACGACGCCGAGGCCCGCGCCGAGATGGCCACCGGTGACGGAGACAGCCGAGATGGTCTCCTGGCGCAGCTCGTCGGCGAGCTGGCGCAACTGGTCGGGCTTCAGCCGACGGATGTCGGCCGGGATGTCGACGGTATCGAGGAGCGGCGTGCCTTGCCCGGTCATGATGTCACTTTATACCCCTGCGCCCAGGCTCATGCCCTGCGCGAAACGACGAAATGCGCGGCCTGTCGTAGCAGGTCGGCGGCGGGACCGAAGGAATCAAGGTGGGCCGAGGCCTGCCGGGCCAGCATCCCGGCCTGCGCCCTCGCCCGTTCGAGGCCCAGGATGGAGACGAAGGTGGCCTTGCCGGCCGCCGCGTCCTTGCCCGGCGTCTTGCCGATCTGGGCGGCATCGCCCTCGACGTCCAGAAGGTCGTCGACGATCTGGAAGGCGAGGCCGAGATCGTGCGCATAGGCAGACAACGCCGCCCGCGGCGGCTCGGCTGCCTTGCCGAGCATCGCGCCGGCCGTGCAGGAGAAGGAGATCAGCGCGCCGGTCTTGAGCCGCTGAAGGCGCGTTATCGCACCGATCGACATGTCGGGCCCCTGGGTCTCGGCGAGCAGGTCGAGCATCTGGCCGCCCACCATGCCCTGCGCGCCGGCGGCCCGAGACAGCTCGGCGATGAGCTGCGTGCGCACCGCCGGATCGCCGTGCGTCTCCTCGTGCGCCAGCACCTCGAAGGCCAGAGCCTGCAGGGCATCGCCCGCCAGGATCGCCGTCGCCTCGTCGAACTGCCTGTGGCAGGAGGGCTTGCCGCGCCTGAGATCGTCGTCATCCATCGCCGGCAGGTCGTCGTGGATCAAAGAGTAGGCGTGCACGAACTCGACCGCGCTCGCGGTGCGCAGCGCCGGCATCACGCCGACCTTGAACAGCGTGGCGCTCGCCAGCACGAAGAAGGCGCGCAGCCGTTTGCCGCCGTCGAGGCTCGAATAGCGCATGGCCTCGAAGACCCGCGCTTCGCCCGCGTCACCCTTCGGCAGAAGGCGATCCATGGTGCGCTCGACCGAGGTGGCGGCAAACACCAGGGCGGCATCGAACTCGCGATGCGCGGAGAGCGGCATGAGGAGCGGCCTGGACTAGCTGAGGTCGGCGGGTTGGCTGCTGACGGAGCCGTCGGCCGCGAACACGATCTTCTCCACCTTCATCTTGGCCTCGGCGAGCTTCTGTTCGCAGTGGCGCTTCAGCAGCGCGCCTCGCTCATAGGCGGAGATCGCCTCGTCGAGTTTCACCTGGCCGCGCTCGAGCTGCTGGACGATAGCCTCCAGCTCCTTCAGCGCGTCTTCGAACGACAAAGCCGAGATGTCCTTGGGGACGGCGGGTTCCTTGGCCACTTCTGGGTCTCTCTTAAGGGGTGGCAAATGCTAGCCGCGGGGTATGCGTCGGGCCAGCCGGGATGTCCAGAAATGGTGCAAAAGCTGCGGATTTCGCGAGGATTCGGGCGGCTTTTGCAACCTACGCGGCTGAAATCCGCGCCTGGGACATGGCGGCTTTGCGCGTTCGCATACCAAAACCCTCTTCGCGCATTGCGGCACTGCAGAGGCAGTGGCAGCTTCGCCGCACACAAATAAACGGTCGTTCACAGGAGAAAAACGCCCATGGGCAATGTCAGCCACCTCGTCACCCGTACAGCAGCCTTCCAGAGCTCGGCCGAAGCCGGCCCTACCGATGGAATGCCCACCAAGGACCGGCAGTTCGTCACCGCGCTTGCCCGTGGTCTCGACATCCTGCGTGCCTTCCATGCCGGCGAAGGCATGCTGGGCAACCAGGAGATCGCCCATCGCACCGGCCTGCCCAAGCCGACGGTCGCGCGTCTCACGCACACGCTGACCGAGCTGGGTTACCTCAACTACATCCGCCGCTTCCGCAAGTACGAGCTCGGCGCTTCGGTGCTGGCACTCGGCTACGCCGCGATCTCGAGCATGGATGTGCGCCGCGCCTCGCGTGGGCCGCTCGAGCAGCTCGCGCATGCGCTCAACGCCTCGACCGCGCTCGGCGGCCGCGATCGTCATTCGATGATCTATCTCGAAGCCTGCCGCGGCCCCTCGGTCGTGGCGATCACGCACGATGTCGGCACGCGCGTGCCGATGGCGAGCACGGCGATGGGCCGTGCCTATCTCTTCTCGCTGCCCGACGCCGATCGCAACAAGCACATCGATGCGATCCGCCGCCGCTGGCGCGACGACTGGACGAAGGTCAAGACCGGCATCGAGCGTTCCTTCAAGGAGCTGGCCGATCACGGCTTCTGCGTGACCTGGGGCGAATGGCTGCCGGAGCTCTGCGGCGTCGGCGCGCCCTTGCGCAACACCGACGGCACGGCGGCCTACGCGATCAACGCTTCGGCGCCGATCTACCAGATCAGCCGCGACCGGCTCGAGGCCGATTGGGGCCCGCGCCTGGTGAAGGTCTCGCGCGACATCCGCACCGCCATGGCGGCCCAGCCGTCCGGCACCTCGGCCGCGCCGGTTCCGGCCGCGCGTCCCGCGGCGCCCGCGACCAACGGGCATCGTCCGCCGATGGCGGCGATGGCGCGCCGCTAAGCCAGCGCGTCTCTTCAAGAGATGGCAATTCAACGACCGGCCGACGCTCGGCCGGTCGCTCCTTATGAGTTCCGCGGGTTCAACGGCCTGATCGGCCACGAGGTCGTCTCGTGGCGTCCGGGCTTCGTCGAGATGCGTCTCAAGGTGCGGCCCGAGCTGTGCAACGCCAACGGCCTGCTGCACGGCGGTGTGCTGATGACCCTGCTCGACGGCGCGAGCGGTTTTGCCTGCACCTTCAACGAGACCGCTACCGCTCGGCGGCTCTCGGTGACGCTCGCCTTCACGACGCAGTTCATCAAGGCCGGCCGCGAGGGCGACACGCTTTCGATCCTCGGCGCCTGGCGACCATCAACCAGCCAGAGCACCTTCGCCGCCGAGACCGAGATCTACAATCAGGCCGGCGATCTCCTCGCCACCGGCACCGGCACGTTCCGGTACCTGAAGGGCGAACGCAGCGACGGCACCCTCACCTTCCTCGACAAGGAAGCGGCGGAGTAGTCTGCCGGGCGTGCGGCGACTCCTCATCTCATTCGTGCTGCTGATTGTGGCGAGCAGCGCCCTGTTCTTCATCGGCGTGCCGATGCTCGAACGGCGAATGACCTTTCATCCCGACAAATACGATGCGCGGCATCCCTGGCAGTTGCCGGCCGATACCGCGGACGTCTTCTTCCCGACGGCCGATGGCGTTCGCCTTCATGGCTGGTCCTACACCGCCACGACGCCCCGGAATGGCATCACCGTTCTGCTGCTGCACGGCAATGGCGGCGACCTGACCGGCGTGAAAGGCGATGCGCTCTACCTGCAGAAGCATGGCTTCGACGTGCTCGCGATCGACTATCGAGGCTACGGCAAGAGCGAAGGCGAGTCGCGAGACGAGGTGACGCTGAAGCTCGATGGCGATGCTGCGATGCGCTACCTCACCGCTGGACGCGGCGTCGATGCGGCGAACATCGCCCTGCTGGGCCAATCGCTGGGCACGACCGTCGCGGCCGAGATCTCCGTGTCGTGGCCGTGCCGCGCCGTGACGCTGATCGCGCCGCTTGCATCGGCGCGTCAGCAGGCGGCGGATGTCCTCCCCTACGTACCGTCGTTCCTATACCGCGCGATGCACAGCCAGCTCGATACGGTCGGCAAGATCGGTCGAGCCAACTGCCCCGTGCTGATCGTTCACGGCGAGCGGGATGGCACGATCGCCTTCCATCAGGGCCGCGCGGTCTACGAAGCGGCGCGATCGCCGAAGAAGTTCATCGACGTGCCTCAGGGCGGACACTGGCTGCCGCTCGCCGACGACACCGCCTACACGGGCACCGTCGTCAGCCTGTTCGCGGCTGGTCGCCTCGACTGACTAGCCGAGCGGGATGCGGGCGACGTGGCGATGCTCGGTGCGGCCGAGCCGGCTGTGCACGAGCACAAGTTCCTTCACCGTCCACTCGATCGGCTCGATCGCCTCTTCCTCGATGCGGCGATTGCCGTACAGCAGGGTGACGTGCGGCGTGAAGGGACGCGCCTTGCGGGGACGGTCGTCGAAGAGGTCGTTCACGCGCTGCTGCAGGATCTCGAGCCCGATCAGGCTCTCGTCGCCGCGCAACACCAGGGCGCCCTGCTTGAAGCTCACGACACGATCGAAGCCGACCTTGAATTGCGGCATCGAGACCCCGGCAGCGCGCTCCGCCGTCTCCTCGATCCACCCGTCCGGCAGACCGGCCTCGTCGCCGACATGAAGCAGCGTCACATGCAGACGCTCGGGCCGGATGAGCTTGCCCTTCAGGCCGTGGGCGCGCCGCAACCTTTGCGTGGCTTCGGCAATCCGGCCGGTGGTCTCGGCGTCCGGCAGGACGGCAAAGAACAGGCGGTCCCTCGGCGGCACGTGAGAGCGCACCAAGGTTGCATGCCGCTCCCGGAGACGCTCGGCGGCCATCATGGACGGCTTGGTCCAGCCCCAAGGCTGGAAGGACTCGCGAGGCATTGAGAAAAGGCCGTCCATCAGGCTCTCCGATTGATGTTCCCTTTATGTTCTTTTCTTGTGGAAAAATCAAGGGCTCAGTCAGGATCGGCCGCAAGAGGGG
>DATJWN010000367.1:0-20200 GCA_035501235.1 Reyranella sp. | reverse complement strand
GGCGGCCACGATCGCGGGATTGGCGTAAACCGATCCGAATTCATGGAAATGCCGCTCGGGCAGATAAATCGCCTCGAAGCCCGCCGCGTCGGCAAACAGCGCGATGTCGCGCATGAAGCCGTATTTCTCCGAATCCGTGATGTCCTGGCGCACGTCCGAGAAAAACAGGAAGCTGAACTTCATCTCGGAGCGTGCCGCCTGAGGCCGCCGCGCAGCCGGCCGGATGCCGAGAAGCTGCTCGATGGTCCGGGTCATTCGGCGGGCTTCGCCGGCGCCGCCGCGATCCGGGCATTCCGGCTATCCTCAGAGACGAGGTACGCCGTCAGCGCATCGACCGTGGGAAACTCGATCAGCCACTTGGGCTGGAGTTCGCGCTTCAGCCTTTTCTCCAACCGCGTCGCCAGAACGGTAGCCGAGATCGAATCCAGCCCATAGCTCTGGAACGCCTTTGTCGAATCGACGCTCTTGAGCTTCAATACCTCCTTGACCGTAGCCGCGATGATCGCCGCATAGTCGATCCGGTCAGCGGCGAACACGTCGGGCATCGATTGGCCACCGAACATCAGCTTGTGCAGGCGATGGATCTGCGTCGCGTCGATCTGCCGGATTTCCTCGAGGCTGATCACGTCGAGAATCTGCCGCGCCGATACCCTTCCGCCCGCGCCCTTTTCGGCCTCCCACCGCTCGAGGTGATGCAGGATCGAGCGGGGCAGTGCCTTGAGCGGTGGCGCTGGCCGGACCGGAAGCGAAATACGCCGCGTATCGCCGGTTTCGGGTTGGGCGAACAGAAGCTGCGGCCTCACCCGCTCGAAGCGCGTACGGTCGAGATAACCAATCACTACCGTGCCCTCTGCCTTGTGCGCCATCGCCCGGTCGAACAGCGCGCAGCCTTCGACGTTCGAGAAGGTCCGCAAGCCGAGCTGGTCGAAGGTGTCGATCACCGTAGCGGCCTTCGCGGCGTCGACACGTGTGATGCCGCCCGTCTGGTTCCAGTCCGACCAGACGATGGCCCTGAAGCGGCCATTGCCCGATATGCGCCGTTGATGGGCCGTGAAGAACTCGACGAAGGAATTCGCCATTGCGTAGTCGGCAGCCCCCCGTGCCAAGCGCGGCACGAGGCCAGTCATCGACGCGAACGCGACGAAGAAGTCCAGCGGATCGGCCTTGAAGACCGCCTGCAGGCTCT
Source organism: Reyranella sp. (assembly GCA_035501235.1). Classification (GTDB taxonomy): domain Bacteria; phylum Pseudomonadota; class Alphaproteobacteria; order Reyranellales; family Reyranellaceae; genus Reyranella. The sequence goes on along the minus strand of DATJWN010000367.1, from coordinate 19,014 downwards.
CGAGCCCGCCCACCTTGGCGTCCCAGACCCGGCGCATGCTGTCGATGTTCTTGGTCGCGAAGCCGGGCAACTCGGCATCGGAGTAGACCGCCGCACTGTGGATCACGCCGCGGATCGGCCCCACGGTCGCGCGAACCTTCATGAAATAGCTTCGTAACGCGGCTTGGGCGGACAAGGGGCCGGTATAGATGCCGAGATGATCGACCGCCTTGTCGAGCGCGATCAGCTCGCGCAGCTTGTTGCCCACGTAAGGTGGCAGATCGCGCCTCGCAGCGGTCTCCGCCCATTTCTCCCGGGGCGGAAGCTCAGTGATGCCCATCAGCACGAGCTTGCGACAGCCCTTTGCCGCGAGATGCTTGGCGATCTCGAGGCCAACGCCGTTGGTGCCGCCGCTCACGACATAGACGGCCTCCGGATCGACCTCGAAAACCGAGCCATCCGTGATCCCGCCTGCCGTCAACACCGGAGCGAAACGATGGCCCTCGCGATAGCAGAGCTCGGTCTCCTGCAGGGGGGCGGAGAATTCCCGAAGCACGATGTCGCGCAGCCGGCGCGGCTCATCGAAGACGACCTGATCGATGTCGACACACCGGGCATTCACCTGCCGATAGTCCGCGCTCAACATCTTCATCAGGCCGGCGAACTTGGCGCCTGCGAGCGTCGTCCGGTTCGACCGGAACGACTGCAGACCCTTGGTCACGTACAGGACTGAGAGGTCTTCGCCAGTGCCAACGATTGCCTGATAAAGCGCGACGCGGCCCGACGGATCGCCATCCTGCTCGACGGGAGCATCGTAGAGGTCCGCCAGATCGACGATATGGGTGACATCGCCGGGGTTGGCGAGCAGCAGCTTTCCGATGGCGCTCCCCGTGGGGGCATCGCCGAAGCTGGCGTCGGTCACCACGACGATTTTCCTGAAGTCGCCCTCTTCGAGCAGCCTGTTGGCGATCAGCGAGGATTCGGTATTGGCGAGCACGACGACCGTACCCCGTGCCGGCGGCGACGCGAGGATTTCCAGGGGTTTCAGCCGCCATTCCTTCTCGAGGCAGCAGATCGGATCGGCGCGGCGCTCGACACGAGCGATCCGCACGAGACGCTGGCCGACGCGGTAGTGCACTTCATGGGGTGCGGCCGCATCGAACGCCAACCACTCCTGAAACAATCGCTGCAGGGCCACAGTCAGGTCCGCTTCGGCCGTTTGGCTGATCAGCAGCCAGGCCTGTCGTGCGCCGATCGCTTCCGCTATGGACCGGCCAAGCGGCTCGGCCTGCGCCGCATCGACTTGCGCCGTAAGCACGATCGTCTGCACGTCACCCACGACATTGAGAAGCGTGGCCAAATCGACGTCGAGCGCAATCAAGCAGTCATGCGGCGTACGCCCGATATCCTGTGGCCGGGAATAATGCACGGACAACGGCCCGCTCCAATCGCAGGCAGCGGCCAGTTGAGCCAGGAGATCGGCAAAGGCCTTTCGCTTCGCCTCTTCGGCGTGAACGACGAGAAGGCGTTGGCTGAGGCGCTGACGCAGCCGACCCTGCCAGTCCGTATCCGCGGCAAGCTCGCCGGCCTGCCAGAGCGACATGTCGACGGAGGCAGCCGCAGGAACCTCGACTTCGGCCACTGGCACCCAGTAGCGCTCGCGCTCGAACGGATAGGTCGGCAGTCCATGGCGGCGCCGCACTCCCGGTGGGGTCAGCGACGACCAATTGATCGCTTCTCCCGCGACCCAACGCCGGGCAACTTCCGGCAACGTCGTGTCTTCAACGGCCGAGCGCTTTGCGACCGCCCTATCGGCGACCTCGCCGATCCAGCAATTCTCTCCAGCAACGCCCCTGGCTGCATAGTCGGCGAGCCGCTGTCTCATCTCATCGAGGGTCGTCGCCACGACGGCCAGACGATGGGTCATTGCCGTACGGCCCGCCTGATAGCTGAAGGCAAGATCTGCCGGGTCGACCGGCTCGACGGCCAAGTGCTCGGCGAGCGTGCGGGCATAGATCCTGAGCTGCGCCTCGCTTCTGGCCGACAGCGGCAACAAATGCGGCCGACCGCCCCTCGCCGAGACGGCGCCCCGAGTCGCGGGCTCTTCGAGAACCATATGCGCGTTGGTGCCGCTGAAGCCGAACGAGCTCACGGCCACCATGCGCTTACGGCCGGCATCGACCGGCCACAGCTTGCCTTCCGTGTTCACGTAGAAGGGGCTGTCGCCCAGCCTGATATGTTCGTTCAGGTTCCGATAGTTGATGGTCGGCGGCAGGCGCTCGTGCTGGAGCGCCAGCGCCGCCTTCACCACACCCGCAACGCCCGCCGCCGTCGCGAGATGGCCGATATTCGTCTTCACCGACCCCAGCGCACAGAACTGGCGGCGGTCGGTGAACTGCCGGAACGTGTCGCACAGCGCGTCAACCTCGATGGGGTCTCCGAGCTTGGTGCCGGTCCCGTGCGCCTCGATGAGCTGGATCTGACCCGGATCGATGCCGAACTTGCGGTAGATGCCGGTCTCAAGGCGTGTCTGCGAGTCCTGGTTGGGTGCGGTGATGCCGTTGGTCTTGCCGTCCTGGTTGACGCCCCAGCCTCGGATCACCGCATAGATGTCGTCGCCATCGCGCTCGGCGTCCTCGAGCCGCTTCAGCAGCAGCACGCCCACGCCCTCGCCCGGCACGAAGCCGTTGGCTCGCTGGTCGAAGGTGAAGCAAGCGCCGTCCGGCGACAGCATGCCGGCGCTGCTCATCTTCACCTGGATGTCCGGCCCGTTGATCACATAGACACCGCCCGCCAGCGCTGCGTCGCTGTTGCCGAGCAGCAGGCTGTCGCAGGCGCTGGCGATCGCCACCAGCGAGGCCGAGCAGGCCGTGTCGATGGCAAGGCACGGCCCCTGGAGGTTGAGGAAATAGGCGATCCGCGCCGGCAGCATGGAGACCGACTCGCCGATCAGCCCTTGCGCGCTGACCGTCTTGTCGTCGAGCAGCTGGCCGTAGTCGCTGGCCGCGCAGCCGACGAACACGCCGCACAGGCTGCCCGACAGACTCTTCGGGTCGTAGCCCGCATCCTCGATGCAGCGCCAGCTATTCTCCAGGAACAGCCGTTGCTGCGGATCCATCAGCTCGGCTTCCGACGGCGAGATGCTGAAGAACAGCGGATCGAAGAGATCGACGTCCTCGAGAACGCCCATGCGCCGGCACACCGTCTTGCCGGGCGCGCTGCGATCGGCGTCGTAGTAGGCGTCGATCGACCAGCGCGCCGCCGGGATCTCCGAGACGCAATCGCGGCCTTGCGCGATGTTGTCCCAGAACTGCCGGACGTTGGCGGCCTTGGGGAATTGTCCCGACATGCCGACGATGGCTATGGAGCGCGAGGCACGCTTCGGCTCGACAGCTCGCGCCGGCTTGGCCGCCACGAAGGGGAAGGACCGCAGCAGCACGGGCTCCGCAACCGATTCGGGCGCCGGCTCTTCAGCAGGTGTGCCGCCCATCTGCGAAAGCACGAAGTCGGCGAACTGCCGGAGCGTCGGATAGTGATAGACCTTGGTCGCCGTCAGCGAGAGGCCGAACTGGCTGTTGATCTTCTTCACCCACATCACGGCGCTGATGGAGTCCATGCCGATGTCGGTGAAAGCCGAGTCCATGTCGACATCGTTGCGCTGCATCAGGAGCTCGTCGGCGAGGCTCTGTTGCAGGGTCTCCAGTATCTGCTGCGGCGACCGCTCGTCCGCCGGCAAAGCCTTCGCCGGCGCCCGGACTTCGCCGTCCGCGGCATCGAAATAGCGCTCGACGTTGGCGATCACGTCCTTGTTGCCGACGAAGGTCTGGTCGTGCAGCGCCAGTTCCTGGCCGAGCACGAGGGGCAAACGCTCGCGCAAGGCGTGGCTGAGACGCCGCTTGCGCTCCACCAGTTCCTGCCGGCTGAACGACGCCAGGTGATCGGCGAGCGCCAGGGCACGGTCCAGCACCTCTTCGCGCGGCAGCACGGGCTCGACGCCGCGCTGCTTTAGCTCGCGTCCCCGGAAGTCGCGCGCGGAGAACAGGATCTCTCGGCTGAGCGCGCCACCGAGACGATGCGGGAAGATCAAGGTCGAGCCGGCACCCGGCGTGAATCCGTAGAGCATGTAGGGGCTGCGATAGACGCTCTCCTCGCTGTAGATCGTCACATCGCAGAACAGCCCCATCGCCCAACCCGCGCCGACGGCGTGCCCCTGCATGGCGGCGATGACGGGAACCTCGCAGGCGAGCGGCAGAGCATAGCTCTGCTCATCGGTGAAGCGCGACGTGCCGCTCTGGATCGCGAGCAGCCCTTCCTTGGTGCCGCCGCAAGCGAAATAGTGCTCGTAGCCCGTCAGCACGACAGCCTTGTAGAACGGCGTGCGCGCGATGTGCTCAAACGCCTCGACGACGCCCTGCACGAACGCCGGCGAGGAGGTGTTCCTGGCGGCGCGATCGTGCAAAGTCACGACCGCGACGCCGTTGGCATGAGCCTCCAAGGTCACGACGCCGGACTGCAACCCGACGCGCCGAGCCGCCGACGCGCCACGCGGCTTGGGAACGAACCCGGCTTCCCATTGGTCGCCCCTCGCCGCCGGCAGACCCGTCAGCGATAGCTGCTTTTTCAGTCCGGTCAGGGCCGTGACCGATGCCCGGGCGATGTTCCGCGCGAGATCGAGGGCATCGGTTTCGGTCTCCGCCGATACGTCGCCGTTGCCGACGCCCACGATCGGCACGGTGCAATCGGGGACTGCGCGAACAGTGCTGACAACGCCGTCGAGCACCAGAACTTTCGGTCGGGCATCCGGCGCCAGTGAATCTACCCATTCGATGCACGAAGCCAATGCGCCGTCAGCCCCCGCCGACGCGGCCTCGGCCTTGACCGAGTAGACGCCACCACCGTGGTCATGGATCGTCAGGAACGGTTCTTTCGCGAACGGCAACTCTTCCTTGGCGCCGAAGCTCTCCAAAGGCTGCAAGATGCGCTTCTGGATCGCCGTCGGCAGGCTGAAGCTCGTCGGCAGCGCCGCCGGAGCCTGCAGCCTGATCCCGACGGGCTTCGCTGCCCCGACAGGCTTAAGCGGCTCCTCCTCGACGACCGGCAGCCAATAGCGCGTGGTCTCGAAAGGATAGGTCGGCAGTCCGATGCGCCGCGCTTCGTGCCCCGAGCTGCGATTGAGCTCGTCCCAGTCGATGACGAGACCCTTGACCCACAGATCGAGCAGTGGCGCATGATCGCCGGCGGCGAACCAAGCCTTCAGCCTGCCGGGTGTCGCCGGATCATCGGCAATGGCCCGGATTTCGGCTCTGTTCTGCCGGGCATTGCCGACGCAGCCTCCGTCATCGGCAAGCCGGCGGTCCAGTTCCGCGAGCGACGAGGCCACAAATGCCAGCCGATGGTCCATCTGCTCGCGACCGACCTGCAGCGTATAGGCGAGGTCGACCATCCGCGGCCGATGCCGCCGGATGTAGTCGCGCAATCGGGCAGCCTGGATCTTCAGCCGTTCTTCGGACCTCGCCGAGAGAACGATCACGCACTCGCGCTGGCTCTCGGTACGCTCCGACGCCTCCGGATATTCCTCCAGCACGACATGGGCGTTAGCGCCGCCCGCACCGAACGACGATACGCCAGCGATGCGCGGTCCCGTCGGTTGCCAGTCGGCGAGCGTCCGCTGCACCGTGAAGGGCGTCCTGGCGAAGTCGATATTCGGATTGAGCTCGTCGGCGTGCAGGCTCGGCACGAGCGTGCGGTGGCGCATCTGCAGGACGGTCTTGACGAAGCCCGCGATGCCGGCCGCCGCCTCGAGATGGCCGATGTTCGATTTCACCGAGCCCAGCGCGCAGAAGCCCGTGTCCTTGGTGAAGTGCTGGAAGGCCTGGGTGAGACCGGTCACCTCGATCGGATCGCCGAGCTCGGTGCCCGTGCCGTGTGCCTCGATATAGCTGACGGATCGCGCGTCGATCCCCGCTTTCTTGAGTGCCGCCTGCACCAGCTCGGCCTGAGCCTGCGGATTGGGAACGGTGTAGCCGTTGGTCTTGCCGCCATGATTGACATGCGTCGAGCGGATGACGGCGTAGATCCGATCCTTGTCCGCAATCGCCTGCGACAAGGGTTTCAGCAGCACGGCCGACACGCCCTCACCTGGTACGAAGCCGTCGCCGCCCTCGCCGAAGCTACGGCAGACGCCGTCTTTCGACAGCATGCGCGACGCCGACAGGCCGACATAGCCAGACGGGTGCAGGTAGACGTTCACGCCGCCCGCGATCGCGAGCCGGCACTCGCCGCTCCGCAGACTCTGGCAGGCCTGATGGATCGCGGTGAGCGACGAGGAACACATCGTGTCGACCGGCACGCTCGGCCCGCGCGCGTCGAGGAAATAGGAGAGACGATTGGCGACCGAGCTGAACGAGGTGTGCGGATAGGTCGTATCCCCACGCTGCCAAAGCTGCGGCCCGAAGAGATCGAAGCCCGTGCGCGTGATGCCGACGAACACGCCGAGCTGCCGTCCGAAATCCCTGGCGAGGCGCTGACGCGTATAGCCCGCATCCTCCAGCGATTCCCAGGCCGTCTGCAGGAACAGCCGCTCCTGCGGATCGATGGCGGGGGCTTCTTTGGGCGAAATGTTGAAGAACAGCGGATCGAAGGCGGTCACGTCCTTCAGGAAGCCGCCCCACTTGCCGTAGCTCTTGCCCTGCTGGACCGCCTCGTCCGGGTCGCGGCGATAGAACCCATCGAGCGGCCAGCGATCGGCGGGGATTTCCTCGATCTCGCTTCGCCCCGCCTTCAGCAGCTCCCAGAAGGCGGCGAGATTCTCGGCGCCGGGGAAGCGACAGCTCATGCCGATGACCGCGATCGCCTCATCCGAATCCGTGGACTTTTCCTGACGCATCGGCATCGGCGTGCCGCTGCGGACAAAATGGTCAGCCAGCGCGTCGATGGTCTGATACTCGAACAGCAGCGTGCTGCGCACGTCGGGGAAGACCTCGCGTAATGCATCGACGATCTGCACGATCAGGATCGAATCGATGCCGTAAATCTCCAGCGGCTCGCGGACGTCGATCTCCTCGGGCTGCATGCGCAACGTCCGGGCGACCAGCTTGCGCAGGAGATCGTTGATCGCCGCCTTCGACGTATCGCCCGCGGGCGCGGCGGCAGACGATCTGGCAATCGGCGCCGGTTTGGCAGCGGGCGGCATTGCGACTTCCTGCCAAACGACGCCGTCGCTTTTCGCAACGATCACCTGCTGGCCGAGGACGTGCGCCCGTGGCGCCGGGAAGACGGGCTCGAAGCCCCCCTGGCGCAGGACCTTCTCCCAGCGCTCGGCTGACAGGCCCGGTGCGTCGGGCAGGCGCAGCGCCTGGTCCTCCGACAGCCACCAGCCTTCCAGCAGACCAAACGTCAGATGGGCGAAGAGCGAAGTATTGGCGATTTCGTTCAGCAGCAGCAGGCCATTGCACGCCAACGCCGCCTTGCAGTTCGCGAGCGTACGGCGAATGTTCCGCGTCGCATGCAACACGTTCGTCGCGATCACGAAATCGTAGCGCTGCCCCTCGATGCCCTGCCCGGCGAGCGGCTTCTCGATATCGAAGAGCCGCGGCTTCACAAAGGGATAGCGGCCAACGAACTGCTCTTCCGCCTGGAACAGGAACGCCTTCGAGACGTCGGTGTAGGCGTATTCGGAAATGCTGCTCAGGAATGGCGCAAGCTTTGGCAGGATCACGGAAGTCGTGCTGCCTGTCCCCGCCCCGACCTCGAGAATCCTGAAGCGTGCGTTGGGAGCCTCGCGCAGGCGGGCCTTGATAGCAGCCACCAACGCGTCCGCCAGCAACCCGTTGAAATGATCGGCGACCGTATTGCCGCGATAAACGCCTTCCACCCGGCGCATCGACGAGCCGGGGAACAGCACATCGGTCGCGCGCAAGCGGCCCGACAGGATATCGGGCAATGCCTTCAGGCACGCCTCTGCCAGCTCGATCGCCGCCCGGATGTCGGCGTTGGCGAGGCCCTGCCGCTTGGCCTGCTCCCACGCCTGCCATGCCTCGGCGATATCGCCCGAGATCGTGAGGCCGCGTTCAGCTAGCAATCGCGTGCTCGCGTCGAGCCACCGCCGATGGAAGCCGGAAACCGCGGCCCTGCCCTCCGAGCCGATCGACTGGAGGCTCGCGGCGAGCAACGGCAGGAGCGCCGCTTCAAGACCTGCGTTGTTGAACAGGCTCGACGCTTTCAGCGCCTCGACCTCGCGTCCCTCGAACGCCGGAAGTTGATCGAGGCACGACGGCACGCCCTCCTCATCGACCCACAAGGTGCGGGCCGTATCTACCAGAGGCAGCGCGTCGAGGCGCGAGGTCTTGACCAGCGCCACCTGGCGCAGGGGCGAGGTGAGCAGCGTCTCGAGCGCCGCCATCGCCTCGGCCGGCTGGATCGGCACATAGCCGGTCCGGCGCAGACGCGTCTTCTTGGCGTCGGAGATCGCAGCACCCGTGCCGATATCCCAGTGCCCCCAATTGACGACCCTGGCGGGAGCTCGACCCGTGCAGGCGAGATGCAGCGCAAAGGCATCCTGGAACGCGCCGCCGGCCGCGTATCCCGCGAGGCCGCCATCCTTCTCCAGTGCCACGATGGACGAGAAGTACAAGAGGAAGTCTAGCGGCTCGGCGGCGAACACTTCGGCGACATTGACGCTCGCCTCGACCTTGGCCGACAGGACCTCGCGGAACCGCGGCTCATCCATCTCGGCGAGGCCGAGATCGAAGACGCCCGTGGCCGCATGCACCAAGCCGTGAATTTCCCGCCAGCGCAGCTTGAGCGACGCATAGGCGGCCTTGAGCGAATTCAGGTCGGATGCGTCAGCGGAGACATAGGCCGGCTTCGGCCCCAGAGGTGCCAGAGCATCGAGCTTGGCTGCAATGGCCTCGTCGAGGGGCCGCCGGCCGATCCAGATCACCTGCGCCTGGCAGCGCTCGATCACATGCCGCGTCCAGGCTTCGCCAAGGCCGCCCGCGCCCCCGACCACGACGTAGACGCCGTTCTGTCGATAGGCCGGCGCCTCGGGCAGCTTGCCGACCGGGCCGAGGAAGCGCCGGAACCAGCGACCATCGCGATGAGCGACCATCTCGCCGTCGCGGTCGGCAGGCAGCGCCAACATCTCCGGCAGCGGCCAATCCTGCGCGCTTTCGAGATCGACAGCGCGTACCGACCAGTGCGGGCACTCCTTGGCGAGCGCCCCGGCGAAACCATGCACGCCGGCCTGCGCGGGATCGAGCGCATCGCCTTCGAATACGGCCTGGCTCGTCGATGTGATCAGCGTCCACCCCAGCGGCCGCTTGTCCGCCAGGAAGGTCTTCACCAGCCGGAAGAGCGGCAACAGCGCGGCGCCGCGCGGCGCCAACCAGAAAACGTGGTCGACCGGACCCGGAGCATCGGCCGAATCGAAGATCGTGGCGTTTGCGAAGGCAGACTGAAGCGACGCCCGCTGTTCGGCGGTGCCGCCGACGATCAGGACCTTGGCGTCTGGAGCGGGCCATGTGTTGCCCGAGCGAGCAACCGACCGCCAAACGGGCGCCAGCAACGTTGGCGCCACTTCGGGCTTGGGTGCTTCAACAGGTGGAGATGCCGACGGCGCCTCGGCATCCGGCAGCCAGTAGGTGTGTGCAGCGAAGGGATAGACCGGCAAAGCGAGGCGATGCGACGGCCCCGCCTGCAACAAGGACCAATCGATCTTCGCACCGGACAGAAAAAGCGCGGCGATTTTGTCGAGGTCGCGCGCCGCAACCAGGGCAGCGATGAACGCGCGGCCGGCCTCGCCTTCCAGAATGTCGCCGAGCGGCGCGGACTGCTCTTTCGACGTATTGCCCATCTGACCGGCCGAATATTCCTCCAGACGCCGGATCAGCGCTTGCCGGTCATCGACGACAAACGCCAACCGTTCGTCCATCGTCGTGCGGCCAAACTGGAGCTGGCGTGCGGTTTCGTCGAGCGGGATCGCGCGGCCCGCGTCTGAGGCCAGCCATCCAGCATACCGGCTCGCTTGGATCCTGAGCCGCTCACTGTTCTTCGCCGAAAGCACGAACAGAACTGGCTCGCCCGTGTCGTGGCCGACCGACGCATCGTCCGCCGGCGCAGGCGCCACGACGGTGTGAGCGTTGGTGCCGCCCGAGCCGAAGCTGCTGACGCCGGCCATCCGCGGCCCGGTCCAGGGCTGGAGCCGATCGACGACGAACAGATTGGCCGGCAGGTCGATATGCTCATTCAGCTGCCGGAAGTGCAGCGATGGCGGCAGTTGGTCGTGCTGCAGGCAGAGGATCGTCTTCAGGAGCCCCGCAAGACCCGCCGCGGCCTCGAGGTGACCGAGGTTGGTCTTCACCGAGCCCAAGCCGCAGCGTTGATCGGAGCCGCCGAGCGCCTGCCGGATACCCTGGACCTCGATGGGATCGCCGAGCGACGTGCCGGTCCCGTGCGCCTCGATATAGCCCAGCTGACGCGGATCGATCGCGGCATCCCGCCAGGCCGTCCGCAACAGCTCGGCCTGCTTCTCGGGCTTCGGCACGGTCAGGCCGCTCGCCAGCCCGCCGTGATTGCAGGCCGTGCCCTTGATCACGGCCTGGACCTTGTCGCCCGCTGCCAGCGCCGCCTGCAGCGGCTTCAGGAGCAGGACGACCGCGCCTTCACTGCGCACATAGCCGTTGGCGCTGCGGTCGAAGGTCTTGCAGAGGCCGTCCTTCGCCAGCATGCCGGACTTGTAGTAGGCGATGCTGTTGGCCGGATGGAGGATGAGATTGATGCCGCCGACCAGCACCTGTTCCGACTCGCCGATGCGCAGCGATTGCACCGCCTTGTGCAGCGCGACCAGCGAGCTCGAGCAGGCCGTGTCGACCAGCAGGCTGGGTCCGTTGACATCGAAGAAGTAGGAGATGCGGTTGGCGATCACAGCCATCGAGCTGCCCGTGCCGTAGTGTGCTTCGGGCGACCGGCCGGATCTATCGAGCAGCCGGGCATAGTCCGAACCGCTCGCACCCACGAACACGCCTGTCGCGCTGCCAGCGAGTGCCTCGGGCGCATAGCCCGCCTGTTCGATCGCGTGCCAGCACAGCTCCAGCAGCATACGCTGCTGCGGGTCCATCGATTCCGCTTCCGCGGGCGAGATACGGAAGAACGGCGCGTCGAAGGAAGCCACGTCTTTCAGGAAGCCGCCGCGGTCGATCCCCCGATGCTGACCAGAGGGATCGATGCCTGCCGGCCACGTCCAGCGGCCCGCAGGCAGAGCACCGATGGCCGACACGCCCTCTTCAAGCGCCACCCAGAACTGTTCCGGCGATTCGATTCCGCCTGGCAGCCGACACGCCATGCCGATCACGGCAATATCGCCCTCGCGAACGTCGCCCGATGTCCCGGCCTTGGCCGCCGCCTTCGACACCGGGGTCACCTGCGGAGCCCTCGCGACATCGAGACGCTCAGCCAGGGCGCCGATGATTTTCGCCGGAGTGTTGTGCTGGAAGAAGAAGGTCGCACCCAACGCGACTCCGCAAAGGCGCGTGAGCTCCTCGTTCAACTGAAGCAGATCGGCAGAGTCGAGGCCCATCTCCATCAGCGGATGGTCGAAGGAGAAGGCCGTCTTCCGCTCGTCGCCGAGGCAGAGGCTCACGGCCCGGCGAACCGTCTCGCGGAGATCGGACGGCGAGAGGGCGATGGCCGGCAGCTCGTCTGGTCGCAGGTCGCGGCGATGCCGACGGCGAATGTCGTAGCTCACGAGAACGCCATTGCCCTGGTTCTTCTCGTCGCCTGGCCGATAGCCTGGCATGGCCTTCTCGATCGTGGCGCCGTGCAGCTCGTGGAAGCGCAGGATCGGGTCGGCCAGCGCGCCGTGTACGGTCCGGTGATGGATGTAGTCCGCGAACGCAAGCCCACGGTCGGGATCGAAGTTCCGGCACAGCGTCACCGCGACGACTGAGTCGATCTCCGGCTGCAGGCTGCGGTAGATCAGCATGAACTCCAGCAGCCGGTCGCCGAGCTTTCGCTGCTGCATCTCCGGCAGAATGTTCACGGCGAGCAGTTGGGCCGTGCGGCCCGCAGGATCGTGCAGGGCATCGATCTCAGCGGCCGTGCCCCCCTCCAGCGCCCGCATATCCGCGATAAGCTGCGAGTAGATCACGCCGGCCACGGCATCGCCGGCCATGAGCACGAGCTGGCCCTGCGGGTAGCGTTCGATCCTCTTCCTCAGGACGGACTTCGAGGTGCGGAGCGGCTTGGACCAGCAGAGCTTCTCGAGCTCCTTCAATTCGGCTCGGTCTTCGCCGTCGGCAAAGCGCACCTGATAGTCCTGGCGCTCCAGGTGCCGCAGCAGATAACGATTGCGCGCCGCGGCGTCAGCGAGTTCGGCGGGTGGCTGATGAACGGGAAACAATCCGACCGATGCCGCCGCCAGCAGCACATCGACCGCTTCGACGTCTGCCTGCTCGACCAGACGAGCGATGTCGCTCTGCACGGACGAATCCACGAGCGAGCGCCGGAATAATCCCGCGAGGATGCGGGCGTTGCCGGAAAGGGCTCCCTCGCCTCGATCTTTGTCGGCTCGTGGCATTTACTCGACTCCGCGCGTGGCGCCCCCCGGCGCGCGTCTCAACTCACTTCCGTGTCAGACACTGCCGTCCGTCAGCTCGGTACCGGCACGCTCCCATACAACCGTTCCAAGGTCCAGCTTGATCACGCGATCGGCCAAATGCCAGTAGCGATCGTCATGCGTGACCGCGAGTACAGTTTTTCCGTTTGCACGCAATCCGGGTATAATCTTCGTATAAAATTCTTCACGAAAATGCACATCTTGCTCGGCGGACCATTCGTCGAACACGTAGACCGGCCGATCTTCGAGGATCGCGGCGATGAGGGCCAGTCTTTTGCGCTCGCCGGTCGATAGCTGGAGGTCGGAGAAGCGACCGTTCTCGAAACGCACCTTGCGGCCAAGCCGCATCTCGCCGATCAGGCGCGTAACTTCGGCGGGATCGGCGTTTTCCAGGCCGTAGAGACGGTCAAACAGATGGAAATCGCCGAGAATCACCGAAAAAAGCTCCCGCAGGCCCGCGATCTCGCGGCCGGTGACAGGCCGGCCATCGACTTCGATGCGCCCCTCCTCGGCCGGATAGAGTCCGCTGACCAGTCGCATGATCGTCGACTTGCCGCTGCCATTGCCGCCCACGAGGAAGACGGTCTCACCTCGTCTCACCTCGAGGTCGACTGGACCGACGGTGAACACGGGCTCGCCCTGCGCATCCCGAAAGCTGAAGGACATATGCGCATAGTTGATGCGATTAAAGTCGCGATACTTGATTCCGAGCGCGCGTGCCTCCGATGGCGAAATGCTGCCGGAGGCCTTCAGCTGATGCTCGATGGCCAGAATTGACTTCAGGGCGACCTCGGCTTGCACGAAGGTCGGGCCGTAGCTCACGATCTTGATGAGGGGACCGACGCAAAACAGCAATGTCGGGATGAGCTTGAAGACGACCGGGCCCTGAAAGACGCCGTACTGGGGGAAGATGAACCCCACGGCGGCCAGCATGCCGTACACGATGAGGCCGGAAACAAGAATCATCGCCACCGAAAGTTCCCCCGAGCGCACCAGAAGCGCCTCGGTCGCCCCCGCGAGGGTCCGATAGGACCGGAGCACCGCCTCGCTGCGCCTGTCGCTCAGGCGAAGCTCCTTGGCGCCGTCGATGATGTCACCAACGGCGTCGAGCATCTGTCCTTCCTGCTGCGCGATGGTCTGCAGCACCCGCCCGAACTCCAGCTTGAGACGCTGATAGGCGATGTAGCCAACCAATGCGCCCGCCAGGAAGATGAGGAAGGCGGCGAGCGACAGATAGGCGAGATAGGCCAACGAGGCCGCCAGCAGGATGGCGAGCTGGAAATGCTCGACCATCAAGGGGAACGTGACGGAGAGCAGGTTCGTCCCTTGTCCTATCGCCGCATAGAGATTGCCCCGGCCGAGTTTCTCGATGACCGGCAACTCGGACCGCCGCAGCGCATCCATGACGTCGATGCGCAGGCGCTTCAGCAGGCGCTCGATCAGCACATTGGCGCGCAGCACGGCCAGTCGATCGAACTGGTAGTAGAGAAGGAAGACGCCGGCAAACACCAGCGCATGCCACAGGTTCGGCAGGCCGCCCTGGGCCACGAACCCCGCGATCTGGTTGACGACCATCATCACCAGCGCGTTGGCGAGACCGGCGACGACGGCATAGAGCAGCAGCCGGCGGAATTCGACCAGGCTGCCCTTGCGGATGAAGTCGAGGATCACCATCGGATCAGCCCTGCCCCTCTGCCGAGACGATCTCGCCCAGGTCGAGCGTGATCAGGCGGTCGCTGACGTGCCAGTAGCGGTCGTCATGGGTAACGGCGACGATGGTCTTGCCGAGCCGCTTAAGCTCCGGTAGCAGCTCCGTGTAGAAGACATCGCGGAAATGGGCGTCCTGGTCGGCGGCCCATTCGTCGAAGACGTAAACCTCTCGGTTTTCCAGCAAGCTCGCGATCATGGCGAGCCGCTTGCGCTGGCCCGTCGACAGGTCGAGCGTCGAGAAGCGGCCGTCGACGAAATCGACCTTGCCCGAGAGTTCCATCCGCTCGATCAGCGCGCGCACGTCCTGGGGCGACACATCGTCGAGACCGTAGAGCCGGTCGAACAGATGGAAATCGGTGAAAACGCTGGAGAAGAGCTCGCGATATTCCTGCGCCGTGGCGTGGCCCACCGCGACACCGTCGACCGTGATGCGTCCCGCCATCGGCCGATAGAGGCCGCACATCAGCTTCAGGACGGTCGACTTGCCGCTGCCGTTGCCGCCGCGCAGGAAGACCATCTCGCCGCGTCGAAGCTCGATGTCCCACGGGCCAACCTCGAACGAGACGTCACCCTGCGCATCTTCGTAGTGAAAGGAGATCCGCTCCAGCCTGATGGTCCGGAAATCGCGGAAGCTCGTTGCTGGAAGCTCCGGCGCAGAGACGTCCGTGGAGGCACCCTGTTCGAGCCTCTCTTCGAGCCGATAGACATGGCCGAGACCGACATCGGCCCGGGCATATATATGCGCCACCAGCGTCATGCCGCTGATCGGGCCGACACAGAAGATCACCGCGGTGACGATCTTGTAGACGACCGCTGTCTCGCCGGTGAAGAGATAAGGCAGCGCGAGGACGACCAGCCCGAGCAGGATATAGAGAAAGGCATTGCTGAAGACGACCAGCACCACCCATTGGCGCCCGATGCTGACGATCGCGGCCTCCAGCGCATCGACGATGGCCACGAAGCGGCGGAACAGCGAATCGTTCTTGTCGGCGTTCAGGCGGATCTCCTGGAAGCCGTCGGTGAAGTTGGTGAGCGAGCCGATCATCGCCGCTTCGTCGACGTGCACGGCGCTCATTTCGGCGTCGAGCCGGCTGCGGCGGCTCCTGAAGTAGAGCAAGCCCGTCACGGCGAAAAAGGCGATGACGGCAAAGGAGATCAGCGACAGCGTCGCGATGTAGAGCAGGCTGAACAGCACCAGGAAGAGGCTCTGGGCGGCGCCTACGAGGATCGGGAAGTTCTGGGCGAGATAGTTCGTTTCCTGCACGAGCGTGGCGTAGATCTCGTGTCGTCCGATGCGTTCGAGCGCCCTCAGATCCGAGTGCCGGACCTTCTCCGCCACGCGCACGCGCAGCTCCATCAAGCGGCGCTGCAGGAGATCGTTGGCGCCGTGCAGCGACGCCCGGTTGGCCAGGAAGTACACCACGACGATGACGAGGTAGGCGATGAAGACCCGGGCGGCGAGCGGCCGGGCGGCGGCGGCGCTCGCGGCCGCGATGTTGATCAACCCGAGCAGCAAGGCATTGGCGAGGCCTGCCAGCGCCGTTACGAAAAGCAGCCGCCTGACCGTTCCGGGTTCGGTTGTCTTGAGCAGTCGAGCGATGTTCGACCGGCCGAACGCCCAAGTCATCGACACTCAGCTCTCCCAGGGAAAGCGCTTGGTCTCAGCAAAGCGGCGGATTGTCGCCAGATTGTCGGGATCCGAGAACAGCGCCTTATTCTCCGCGATCGCGCCCGGCCGCGCCTGCATCAGGATCGTGCCGAGGCTGCTCATATAGGATTTGTAGCGTCGGACCGCCGGTTTGGACAGGCGCCTCAATCGCAGCAGATGGCGGCGCAGCAGTTCGGCACTCTTGTCTTCGCAGGCATCGACCAGGCCCCAACCGCGCGCCTCCTCGGCCGACACGGGCCGGGTCGTGAGCGTCATGTAATGGGCCTTCTGGAAACCGACGCGTCGAATCAGGAAAGGCAGGACGCAGGCTGGACTCAGCCCGAACAGGAGCTCCGACAGGCTGAACTCGACGGAGCGGTCGGCCAGGACGATGTCACAGGCCGCGACGAAGCCCACGCCGCCGGCATTCACCTTGCCCTGCACATGGGCGATGGCGACGAAGGGGCCACGGGCGAGTTGTTCCCAGAGATCGTAGAGCGCCTCCGGCTCGACGAGCTGGTCGCCACGCCCGGCGGCATGATCCTCGAGGCTGGCACCAAGGCAGAAGGCCTCGCTCGAGCCTTCGAGCACGACGACATGAACGGCTTCGTCGCGTGCGACCTGATCCAGTGCCCGCCGGCAATCCTCGACGAGCGCACGATCGATGTGCGCTTGGCCGAGATTGAGATAGGCGATCGGCGGTTCGCTGCGAAGTCTCACTTGCGCAACACGATGCTGGTGTTGATGCCGCCGAAGCCGAAGGAGTTGCTGAGCGCGGTGCGCAGCTGGGTGCGAACGGCCTGTCCTCCACAGAAGCGCGCTCTGGCGTTGATCGGCGTCTCGAGATTCATGTTCGGATGGATGAAGCCATGCTGCATCTGGACCACGCAAGCGATCAGCTCCACGACACCCGCCGAGTTCAGGCAATGGCCGGTCAGGCCCTTCGTGGCGTTCAGCCAGACCTGCGGGAAACGTTCGGAGAACACCTGCTCGATCGCCTCGATCTCGACCTTGTCGCCCAGCGGCGAGGAGCTGCCATGGGTATTCACATAGTCGACCTCGAGCGCGTCGATCCCGGCCTGCCGCAAGGCCCCACGCATTGCGCGTGCCTCGCCCTCGATGCTGGGATCGGAGGAGGCCGTGGCATGCAGCGCCGTGGTCCCACCCATCACCGTTGCAAGGCTCGATATCTTCCGTATTCCTGCCGCTTCCAGCACCACACAGGCGGCGGCTTGCCCATAGATGAATCCTTCGTGTGCGGCGTCGAATGGCCGGCAGGCCTTTTCGGGTTGGTCGTGGAACCGCCGGCCGCCCATGGCGCCGACGCTGTAGAAGGCCTGGATCTCCATGGGCGAGAGATCGGCCGCCACACCGACCACGAGACACGCATCGGCCAGCCCCGCCTGGATCAATCGCATCCCCTGGATGATCCCGACATTGCCCGACGCCGAGGCGCCGCCCACGGTGAAGCCTTCACCTTTGATGCCGAATGTTTCGCTCAAGGCCCCAATCAGGTTGGTGTCCATGAACTGCAGCGCATAGCGCGGTGACAGATATTCGGGGTTTTGACGGAACGCCGCTTGCAGCGAATATTGATAGTTCTGTGTCGTGTTGTTGCCCGCCACGACAAGAGCTATGCGTTCGGCGGCAATCTCGCCGGCCTGCGCCTGCCGCCAGGCCTGTGTCGCCGCGACGATCGATGTCTGAACCGTGAATGGGGCGCGCCGGGCCATTCGCAGGGCCAGCTTGGCATCGGACCCGAGCGCCGCCTCGATATCGAAGTCCGCGATCGGCGCCCCAACGGCAACCGGCGGGACGGGCGTGGTTTGCCAATCCAGCCGCTTGATGCCCGACCGGCCCTCGGCCAGCGATTGGCCGAAGCTCGCAATGTCGTGTCCAATCGACGAGACGATGCCCATCCCGGTGATCTGGACGGGCCTGCCGCTCACCTAAGGTTCTCGAACAGCACGCCGACCAAGCCCTCGATGTTGGTCACGGCGGCGAAACTCATGAGAGGGATCTTGAGGTCGAGATCCTCCATCGACTGCGTGACGACTTCCATGCGGTCGACGGAGTTGGCGCCGAGGTCGGACATGCTCTTGTCGATCGATACCATGCCGGGCGACAGGTCCGGTAACACCTCGAGGATGTTTTTCCTGACGACCTCGAACACGTCGTCCCTGGTTTTGCTATGCGCCATAAGCACCGTCCGGATATGATCGACCTGGGCAGAGTTGAGGGGAAATCGTGACGCCGGTCGGCATCGAGTCAATGAATCTTTTCGCCGGCAGCGCGGTGGTCGATGTCATGCAGCTCGCGGCCTGGCGCAAGCACGATACCACGCGCTTCGAAAACCTGCTGATGAAGCAGAAGTCGGTGGCGCTGCCCTATGAAGATCCCGTGACGTTCGCCGTCAACGCCGCCAAGCCGATCGTGGACGCCTTGCCGGAGGCCGAACGGGACCGGATCGAGCTCCTGATCACCTGCTCCGAATCGGGCATCGATTTCGGCAAGTCGTTGAGCACCTATGTGCACCACTACCTGGGGCTGAAGCGCAATTGCCGGCTGTTCGAGCTGAAGCAGGCCTGCTACTCGGGAACCGCCGGCCTGCAGATGGCGGCGAACTTCATCCTGTCGCAGGCCTCGCCCGGCGCGAAGGCCCTGGTGATCGCCACGGACCTGGCCCGATTCATGGTGACCGGCGGCGACAAGGATGACGAACTGACGATGGACTGGATGTTCTTCGAGCCGAGCGGCGGCGCGGGCGCGGTCGCCGTGCTGGTGAGCGAGCGGCCCGAGATCTTCCAGCTCGATGTCGGCGCCAACGGCTACTACAGCTTCGAGGTGATGGACACCTGCCGGCCGGTTCCCGACAGCGAGGCGGGTAATTCGGACCTGTCCCTGCTCTCCTATCTCGATTGCTGCAATGAAAGCTTCGTCGAATATTGCCGTCGGGTGCCCGAGACCGATTATCGCTCGACCTTCCAGTATCTCTGCTTCCACACGCCCTTCGGCGGCATGGTCAAGGGCGCCCATCGCAACATGATGCGCCGCCACGCCAAGG
>DATJWN010000366.1:0-3139 GCA_035501235.1 Reyranella sp. | reverse complement strand
CACCTTGGGCAGCGGATGCAGCTCGTAGCGGCCGTCGTCGAACAGATGCGGCAGCCGCTTGAGCGGCCGCACGCGCATATGGTGGCCGCAATGGGTGCAGACTTCCTGGTTGGCCTCCCAGTCGCGCGTGAACAGCATCTGCTCGCACTTGGGACACTTCACCCAGAGGTTCTCCGGCGCCTCCTTGCGATTGACGAGGGCACGGAGCTTGGGCCGGACGAAATTGGTCAGCCAGTTCATGGCGGCTCTATCGCATGAATGGGGAAACGGGCCAAGTCAGCGCCGGAACACGTTGAAGGGCGGCGTTATTTCCGTCGCCTTGTGGACCTCGCAGAAGGCCTTCTTCGCCTTGTAGGCCGCACACAGCTTCTGCGCGGCGTCGGGCTCGAGATCGGCGATGATGGCGGCTTGATGCGTCACCTTGTTGGCGGTGATCGGCAGGATCCATTCCTTGCCAAGCCGCGTGACACCCAGGGTCGTGAGATCGGCCTGGCCGACATCGAAGGCATGGCGCGCGGCCGCCCAGCTCGCATAGTTGCCGAGCCATGCCGCATCGCCCGGCATGTCGTAACTCGGCACGCCGCATTCGCCCGGGCCGAAGACGCGGGCGGGCTCACCGCCCTCGTTGCGGATCTGCCAGACCTTGGGGCGGTTGCCGCCGGTCTTCAGCGCATAGGCCTCGTCGAACAGGCGGACCAGGAACTCGTCGCGCAGGTCGGCGCGGCGGAAACCGAAAGCGACGCCGATCAGCCGCCGCCCGTCGCGCACCGCGCTGCCCACGACATTGAAGCCGGAATTGCAGATGAAGCCGGTCTTCAGCCCGTCGGCATAGGGCGCGTACATCTCGACGAAGTGCACGTAGGAAACGAAGCGACGTTTGCCGAAGACGAAATCATGGGCAAGGAAGTAGCCGTAATATTGCGGAAAGTCGCGCATCAGGGCGAGCGCGAGCAGGGTGAGGTCGCGGGCACTGGTGACATTGCCTGGATCGGGCAGGCCGTTGGCGTTGGTGAACTGGGTCGCGGTCATGCCGAGCCGTTGCGCGGTCTGGGTCATGAGTTGCCCGAAGGCGGGTTCGGAGCCGCCGATCGCCTCGGCGAGCGCCGTCGCCACGTCGTTGGCCGAATGCACCACCAGCGCCTGCAGGGCCTGGTCGACCGTGATCGAGCCGCCGACGCCCACGCCGAGCTTGGATTCCGGCATGCCGGCGGCATGGGCGGAAAAAACCACGCGCGACGCCAGGGTGAGCCGGCCCGCCTTCAATTGCTCGAAGGTGAGGTAGATCGTCATCAGCTTGGTGAGCGAGGCGGGATACCAGGCCGCACCGGCATTGTTCTGGAGCAGCGTCTCCCCGGTCGCGGCGTCGATGATGACGTAGGGCCCGGCGACGATCGATCCTGTCGGCGTCGTGATGGTCGAGAACTGGGCCGCGGCGGGGGTGGCGGCAAGGAGCAACAGGCCGAGGGCGGCGAGCCAGCGAATCGATTTCATTACCGGAAAGCCATGACGCCGCCGCAGCATACGCTCTTCCCGTCGGGCGCGGGAGCCATTACATCGGTTCCATGATCAAGGTCCTGATCGCGCCCGTGACGCCCTTCCAGCAGAACTGCTCCCTCGTCTGGTGCAGCGAGACCATGGAGGGCACCGCCGTCGACCCCGGCGGCGACTTCGACCTGCTGAGCCAGGAGATCGCCAACCAGGGCATCAAGATCACCAAGGTGCTGCTGACGCACGGCCATGTCGACCATGCCTCGGCCGCCGGCACCATGGCCGAGCACTATGGCGTCAAGATCGAGGGGCCGCACAAGGACGATCAGTTCCTGATCGAGGGCCTGCCCGACTCTGGCCGCAAGTACAACTTCCCGGTCTACAAGCCGTTCCTGCCCGACCGCTGGCTGGAGAACGGCGACACGGTGAGCCTGGGCAACCTGACGCTCGACGTCGTGCATTGCCCCGGCCACACGCCGGGCCATGTCGTGTTCGTGAACAAGCAAGCGAAGATCGCCTTCGTGGGCGACGTGCTGTTCCGGGGCTCGATCGGCCGCACGGATTTTCCGCGCGGCAATCACGATCAGTTGCTGCAGTCGATCCGCGGCCGCCTTTGGCCGCTCGGCGAGGACATCCAATTCGTGCCCGGCCACGGCCAGACCTCGACCTTCGGCTGGGAGCGCAAGACCAATCCGTTCGTCGCCGATCTGTTGTTCGACGATTAGCTGGCGAGCGTCTTACGCTGGCGGAGGGTCGGAGACCTCGGTGCGGATGCTCATGACCCCTCCGTCGCCGAAGACGGCGACACCTCCCCATATGAATGGGGAGGAAAGCACTCCGCCTTGTATTGGAAGTCCCTAGAGAGACGCGCCGAGGAAATCGCGCACGAGCCTCTGGTCGATCGCCGGCGGCGGCATCTCGCCCTGCTCGCGATTGACGACGTAGTCGAGGCCGTGGCGCAGCATCAGCTTGGTGAAGCGGCGTGGCTTCTTCTGCAGCACCGCGAGCTCTTCTGCCGAACGCTCATCGAGCGGCCGCGCGAAGGCCGCGAGCTCGACCTCGGCGGCCAGATAGAGCCCACACGCCATCGCGCCCAGCGCATAGGAGAGGCATTCCTCCTCCCAGCGGTCGGGCTCGCGATGCTGTTCGTCGAGAAGATCGAGCGCCACGATGAACGTACGATGAAGCTTGTCTTTCTGTTCGTTGTTGGACAGCTCCATTCGCTTCCTCCTGCGCGCCAGATGACGCGGCGCATATGGGAGCGGGAATTCGGCGATACAATGGCGAGCGACAATCGCCAGTGCAAAGGTCACAACACGGT
The DNA here is from genome assembly GCA_035501235.1 of Reyranella sp. GTDB lineage: Bacteria > Pseudomonadota > Alphaproteobacteria > Reyranellales > Reyranellaceae > Reyranella. Next base: position 330 of record DATJWN010000366.1, on the reverse strand, counting down.
CAGGCCTTGCGCACCGAGCGCACACCGTCGGCAAGAGTTTTTACGAAAGCGAGAACGCCGGGAACCAGATCGCTCTTGGCCTTGCCGGAAGCATCGAGTCCCGTCTTGACGCGATCGACGATGGCGCTGCCGACGACAGCCGCATCGGCGTGACGCGCCACCGCGGCGGCCTGCTGGGGTGTCTTGATGCCGAAGCCGACACCGACCGGCAACCTGGTATGGCGCTTGATACGTTCCACATGCGTGCGGACTGCGTCTTCCGTTGCAGACTTGGTGCCGGTGATGCCGAGCACCGAGACGAAATAGACGAAGCCCGAGGAATATTTGAGC
>DATJWN010000365.1:0-21209 GCA_035501235.1 Reyranella sp. | reverse complement strand
AGGGCGCGGCGGCCGAGGAGAAAATCGACCTCGACCACGTGCGGCCCGACCTCGCCGAGTATTTCGAGCGCCGCGCAATCACCCTCGACGATCGGCGGCCCGAAGCGGTGGCGCGGCGGCGCAAGACCAACCAGCGCACGGCGCGGCAGAATCTCGACGACCTGGTCGATCCGGGCTCGTTCGTCGAATGGGGCGCCTTCGCCATCGCGAGCCAGAGGACACGCCGCACGATCGAGGACCTGATCGAGAAGACGCCGGCCGACGGGCTGATCACCGGTGTCGGCCGCGTCAACGGCGCGGCGTTCGGACCCGAGAAGAGCCGTGTCGCCGTGGCGCTCTACGACTACACGGTGCTCGCGGGCACGCAGGGCAAGACGAACCATCACAAGAAGGATCGGCTGTTCGAAATCGTCGAGGATCAGCGCATCCCGCTGGTCTTCTTCACCGAGGGCGGCGGCGGGCGGCCGGGCGACATCGACGTGCAGTCCGTGGCCGGCCTCAACACCATGGCCTTCCACATCTTCGGCCGGCTGTCGGGCGTGTCGCCGCTGGTCGCCATCAACTCCGGCCGCTGCTTTGCGGGCAACGCGGCCCTGCTCGGCTGCTGCGACGTCGTCATCGCCACCAGGAACTCGTCCATCGGCATGGGCGGGCCGGCGATGATCGAAGGCGGCAACCTGGGCGTCTATTCGCCCGACGAAGTGGGGCCGATGAGCGTGCAGGTGCCCAACGGCACCGTCGACATCGCCGTCGAGGACGAGGCGGAGGCGGTCGCCGTCGCCAAGAAGTATCTCTCCTACTTCCAGGGCGCGCTGCCCGACTGGCGCTGCGCCGACCAGCGCCTGCTGCGCCGCGCCATCCCGGAGAACCGGCTGCGCGTCTACGACGTGCGCACCGTGATCGACACGCTCTGCGATGAAGGCTCCGTGCTCGAACTGCGTCGCGCCTTCGGGCCCGGCATGGTGACGGCGCTCGCCCGCATCGAGGGCAAGCCGTTCGGCATCGTGGCCAACAATCCCACTCATCTTGCCGGCGCGATCGATAGCGACGGCTCGGACAAGGCCGCGCGCTTCCTGCAGCTCTGCGATGCCTTCGACCTGCCCGTGCTCTTCCTCTGCGACACGCCGGGCATGATGGTGGGGCCTGAGATCGAGAAGACGGCGCTCGTGCGCCATTGCTCGCGGCTGTTCGTGATCGGCGCCAATCTCGGCGTTCCGTTCGGCACGATCGTGCTGCGCAAGGCCTATGGGCTGGGGGCCCAGGCGATGGCGGGCGGCAGCTTCCATGCCGGCACCTTCGCCATCTCCTGGCCGACCGGCGAGTTCGGCGGCATGGGGCTGGAAGGCGCGGTGAAGCTCGGCTTCCGCAAGGAGCTGGAGGCGGTGAGCGATCCCGCCGAGCGGCGGGCGCTGTTCGACAAGATGGTCGCGGCGGCCTATGCGCGCGGCAAGGCGCTCAGCACCGCGACCTATTTCGAGGTGGACGAAGTCATCGACCCCGCCGATTCGCGCCGCTGGGTGGCGACGGCGCTTCTGTCGGCGCCGCGCAAATCCGGCCATGCGCGCAAGAGGCGGCCCAATATCGACACCTGGTAGGCGGACGCGCTAGTCTTTCTCCCAATAAACGACGAGGGGAGAAACGCCATGAAACGACTAATCGCCACAGTTGCGTCCGTTGTGTTGCTGGCCACCGTTGCCCAGGCTCAGGAGCCGCGCTGGACCGTCCTGGTCGACGGCAAGAGCATGGGCAATTTCACGCGCGTAGGTACCGCCAACTGGCGGGTCGAGGGCGGCGCCATCGTCGCCGACAAGCTCGAAGGCAAGGATCCGGCCTATCTGGTCACCAAGACCAAGTACAAGAACTTCCAGATCCATTCGGAGTTCTGGTCGGACGAGGAGACCAACAGCGGCATCTTCATCCGCTGCTCCGATCCCGCCAAGATCGACGCCAAGCTCTGCTACGAGGTGAACATCTTCGACAAGCGGCCCGATCCGAGCTACGGCACGGGCGCGATCGTCGACGTGGCCAAGGTCATCCCGATGCCCAAGGCCGCGGGCAAGTGGAACGACTACGACATCACCGCCTACAACAACCACTTCACCGTGATCTTCAACGGGCAGAAGACGGTCGATGTCGACGATACAAGGCTGCCCAACGCGGGCAATGTCGGCCTTCAGTACGGTTCGGGCGTGATCAAGTTCCGCAAGGTGCTGATCCGCGAGCTGAAGTGAAGGACCTCGCGAACCGTCTCGCCGTCGTCACCGGCGGCGGCTCCGGCATGGGGCGCGAGCTGGTTCGCCAGCTCGTCGCTGAAGGCTGCAGCGTCGCGCTGTGCGACGTGTCGACCACCGGCATGGCCGAGACCAGGCGCCTCTGCGAGCAGGAGCGCCTGCCGCAGGGCTTGCGCATCACCACGCACGTGGTCGACGTGGCCGACGAGGCGCAGGTCCTGCGCTTCCGCGACGAGGTTGCCAAGCAGCACGATATCGACCGCATCCACCTGCTGTTCAACAATGCCGGCATTGGCGGCGGCGCGAGCCTGTTCGTGAACGAGCGTCGCGAATGGGAGCGGACGTTCAACATCTGCTGGTTCGGCGTCTACTACTGCACCCGGGCCTTCCTGCCGATGCTGCAGAAGGCGGACAAGGGCCACATCGTCAATACGTCAAGCATCAACGGCTTCTGGGCATCGATCGGCGCCAACCTGCCGCAGACCGCCTACAGCGCCGCCAAGTTCGCGGTGAAGGGCTTCTCCGAGGCGCTGCAGACCGATCTCCGCCTGCATGCGCCACACGTCAAATGCTCGGTCGTTATGCCGGGCCACATCGGCACGGGGATCGCGGCCAACACCAGCAAGGTGCAGGCCGGCAACAACGACAGCGATGCGCTCTCGCCCGAGCAGCTCCGCCAGGGCAAAGCACGCCTCGCGGCGTCGGGCGTCGACGTCTCCAGGATGACCGACGCCGACTTCGAGCGCGCCATGCGCGAGCGCACGCGGCGCTTCCTGGAAGAGGCGCCGATGAGCGCGGCGGAGGCGGCGACCGTCATCCTCGACGGGGTGAAGGCCGACCGCTGGCGCATCCTGGTCGGCAAGGATGCCGAGCGCATCGACGAGCTGGTGCGCGCGACGCCGGAGCGCGCCTACGATGTCGATTTCTTCGAGAGCTTCGCCAGGGAAATCGGCTGGAAGGTGGCCCGCTAGGCGGCTTCCTGGCCGCCGAGATAGGCGTCGCGGATGCGCGGATCGGCGCGCAGTTCGGAGGCCGGCCCGTCGAGCACGATCCGGCCGGTCTGCAGCACATAGGCGTGGTGGGCGATCTCGAGGGCGAGGCTCGCATTCTGCTCGACCATGAAGATCGTCGTGCCTTCCTTGTTGATCGAGGCGATCAGTTCGAGCACGCGGTCGACCCACAAAGGCGACAGGCCCATGGTCGGCTCGTCCATGCAGATGATCTTGGGGCGAGCCATCAAGGCTCGCGCCATGGCGACCATCTGCTGCTCGCCGCCCGACAGAGTGCCGGCGCGCTGCGCCTGGCGCTCGGCGAGCTTGGGGAATTGCGTGAAGACCCGGTCGAGGTCCTGCGCAACCGCGGTCTTGTCGGTGCGCGTGAAGGCGCCCATCAGCAGGTTCTCGCGCACGCTCATCTCGCCGAACAGCCGGCGCGCCTCGGGCACGGAGCCGACGCCGCGGCGCACGATCTGCGGCGTGGTGAGGCCGTTGGTCGGCTGGCCGTCGATGCGGACCGTGCCCGATTGCGGCTTCACCAGGCCGAGCACGATCTTCATCGTGGTCGACTTGCCGGAGGCGTTGCCGCCCAGCAGGCAGACGATCTGGCCGAGCCCGACCGAGAGGCTCAGGTCGAAATGGACCTGCACGGGGCCGTAGAAGGTGTTGATCTTCTCGAGTTGAAGCAGCTCAGTCATGCCGCGGCCTCCGTCGCAGGCGCGCGGCGATGGCCGAGATAGGCCTCGATCACCGCGGGATCGTTGCGCACGTCGTTCGGCTTGCCGTTGGCGATCACCTTGCCCTCGTCCATCACGATCACGCGGTCGGAGAGCTGCATCACCATGTCGAGCTTGTGCTCGATCAGGAGGATGGTGAGGCCGCTCTTCTTGAGGTCGCCGATCAGCGCCTGCATCTCGGTGGTCTCGGTCTGGTTCATGCCGGCCGTCGGTTCGTCGAGCAGCAGCAGGCGGGGACCCAGTGCCAGGGCACGGCCGATCTCGACCCGGCGGCGGTTGGCGTAGGAGAGGCTGTAGGCCGGATGGTCGAGGCGCGGGATCAGACGGTCGCCGAAGCGTTCGAGAATCCCGATCACGGCTTGACGCATCGCGGCCTCCTCGGCGCGCACCTTGCCCGGCCGCACCAGCGCCAGCATGACTTCGGCAAAGGGCGACAGGAGATTGAGCGGAAAGCGCCATTGCGGCCGCACGGTCTTGAAGCGGACATGGGCGCCGACCAGCACGTTGTCCATGACGGAGAGGTTCGCGAACACGCGGCCATGCTGGAAGGTGCGGGCGATGCCGAGCGCGGCGAGCGTTTCGGGCGAGAAGCCGGTGATGTCCGAACCCGCGTAGCGCACCGCGCCGGCGTCGGGCGCATCGTGGCCGGTCATCAGGTTGAACAGCGTCGTCTTGCCCGCGCCGTTGGGGCCGATGATGCTGACGAACTCGCTCTCGGCGAGATCGAGATCCACGGCATCGACGGCGGTGAGGCCGCCGAAGCGGCGCGTCAGGCCGCGGACTTCGAGCAATGCGCTCATACCGCGACTCTCATACCGTACCCAGCAGGCCCTGCGGCCGGAAGCGCACGAGCAGCAGCAGCACCAGGCCGTAGATCAGCACGCGATACTCGGCGGCGACGCGGAACACCTCGGGCAGGCCGACCAGCAGCACGGAGCCCAGGATCGCGCCCGCGACATTGCCCATGCCGCCCAGGATCACGATGGTGAGGGCGAGGATGGAGAGCTGCGAGTTGAAGGTCTCGTGGTTGATGTAGGAGTAGAGGTGCGCGGTGATGGCGCCGGAGATTCCGGCGGCAAAGCTGCCGACGGCGAAGGCCAGCGCCTTGTAGCGGTCGAGACCGATGCCGTAGGAGCGGGCGGCCACGTCGTCGTCGCGCATGGCGCGCAGCACGCGGCCGAGATGGGAGGAGAGTAGGCGGAACTGCAGCGCAGCCAGGATGACCAGCACGGCCAGGGCGAACCAGTAGATCGAGCGGTCGGTGTCGAGGTCGATGCCGAAGATCGAGAGCGGTGGGATGCCGGTGACGCCGATCGGCCCGCGCGTCAGGCTCTCCCAGTTCAGGATCACCAGCGACACGATCTCGCCGATGGCCAAGGTGGCGATCGAGAGATAGTGGCCGCGGAGCCGGAAGGACGGGAAGACCAGCGCGGTGCCGAGGAAGGCGGTGATCAGGCCGGCCGACAGGATCGCCAGCCCGACCGGGACGCCGAGATCCAGTGCCAGCAACGAGGAGGCATAGCCGCCGATCGCCAGCAGCGCGGCGTGCCCCAGCGAAATGAGCCCGACCGTGCCCGCGATCAGGGTGAGGCTGAGGCCGAGCAGACCGTACAGCCAGGCGTTGGTCAGCGTCTGCAGCACGTAGGGATTGGGCAGTACCAGCGGCAGCAGCGCCATCGCGACGGCGATGCCGAGCAGCGTTCTCGGAGGAATTCGCACCGGCTTGCTGGGCGCGATGAAGGTGCCCGTCATCGGCTCGGGCGGCGTCTGGCGGCGGCTTGCGAACAGGCCGTTGGGCCGCAGCACCAAAACCACGATCAGCAGCACGAAGGCGAAGAGGTTGCGATAGCTGGTGCCGAACAGCGCGATGCCGTAGCTCTCGACCACGCCCAGCAGGATGCTGCCTGCGATCGCCCCCGGCACGTTGCCGACGCCGCCCACGACCTGCGCCACGACACCCTTGAGCGTCGCCTGGAAGCTCATCGAGGGGTCGATGTAGTTGTAGTACATGCCGACCAGCAGGCCGCTCACCGCGCCCAGAGCCGAGGCGATGGCGAAGACGGTGCGGTTCACCGCATTCACGTCGACGCCCATCTGCTGGGCGGCATCGCGGTCCTGCGCCGTGGCGCGCACCGCCCAGCCGAGCTTGGTGAAGCGCAGGAAGAAATAAAGAAGCGCCGCGCTGGTGAGGCCGATGCCTCCGATCACCAGATCGAGCGCGCCGATCGTGCCCGAGCCGATCTGGAAGCGGATGTTCAGCAGGTCGCTCGGCAAGGCGCGCGGATCGGGCTTGAAGAAGAGCTGGACCAGCTGGTCGAGCACGAAGCTGATGCCGATGGTGGCGAGCAGCGGCGCGATATGGGCGTAGCCCTGCAGCGGACGCAGGCCGAAGCGCTCGATGCCGAGGCCGAGCAGGGCGCCGACCACGACGACGATCAGGAGGGTGAGCGGAAGCGGCGTGCCGAACTGCGTCACCGCCACGAAGCCCGCATAGGCGCCCACGACATAGACCGAGCCGTGCGCGAAGTTGATCAGGCGGGCGACGCCGAAGATCAGCGCGAGGCCCACCGCCAGCAATGCGTAGATATTGCCGATGATGATGCCGTTGACGGTGTAGTCGAACCAGGAAGCCAAGACGATCCCGACGGAAGACGACGAAGGAGGCGACGGCCCTCAGCGGACCGCGGCGCCGCCCTCGTAGAAGGTGAACTTGCCGTTCTTGACCTGGAGGTCGACGCTCATCGCGCCCGAGACGCGGCGCGTCGTCGGATTGAAGGTCGCCTTGCCGAAGATCACGCTCGGCACGTCCTTCACCTTCGCCAGCCCCTGATGGATCTGCTCGCGCTCGAAGCCGAACTCGTTCATCACCTGGCCCATCAGGATCATCGTGTCGTAGGCGTAGGCGTTGAAGGCGTCGGGCTCCTTCTCGTACTTGGCCTTGAACTTGGTGACGAAGTTCCTGACCTGCGGCCGCGGATCCTCGGGGAAGTAGCGCGAGGCGGTGAACATGCCCTCGACCGCATCGCCGCCCAGTTCGACCAGCTTGGGCGAATAGACCGAGCTCGCCGCGACCGTCGGCAGGCTGAGGCCGGCCTGCTTGGCCTGGCGGGCGATCAGGGCCGCGTCCGAATAGTAGGAGAGCAGCATCAGCCCGTCGGGCTTGGCGTCGCGCACGCGCACCAGGGTCGAGCGGAAGTCCTTCTCGTCGGGCAGGTAGCCTTCGGTGGCGACGATCTCCGCGCCCAGCTCCTTGGCGGCCTTCACGAAGATGTCCTTGCTGGTGCGGCCCCAGTCGGTGTTGAGATGCAGCACGGCAATGCGCTTCAGGCCGAGGCGCGACACCGCGAACTTCGCGCTGAGCGGCTGCTCGTCGGCCTGGCTCACCGAGTTGCTCCACATATAGTCGCCGCCCTTGGTGAAGTCGGGATGCGAGTTGGTGAATCCGAACTGCACCAGCTTGGCGCGCTGGTAGATCGGCGAGGCGGCCATCGAGGCGGGACTCGCGAAGTCGCCGAGCTCGCAGACGATGCGCTTGTCGGCGACGAACTTCTGCGCCACGGCGACCGACTGGCGCGGATCGCTCTGTGTGTCCTCGAAGATGTAGGCGAGCGGCCGGCCCTTGACCCCGCCCGCGCCGTTGATCTCGTCGAGCGCGAGATCGAAGCCCTGCTTCCACTGCGCGCCGTATTGTGCGTTGGGACCGGTCAGCGGGCCGCTGACGCCGAGATAGATCGGCTCGCCCTTGGCGGGTTCGGCGAAGGCAGGACCCGCGGCGGCGAGGGCGACCAGTGCGGAGGAGCCGAGGAGGAATTGGCGGCGGGTGACGGACATTCGAGACCTCTGAAAAGAAGACGCGGAACCTGTCAGGTGGGAGACGACCGGCAAAGAGAATGTTCGCATCGAAAAGCGACGGCTCGAAAGCACATCCTCGCACCGTGCAATGACTTGACCATAGGATGTATGCACGGACCATACCAGCCGAAGACGCGCGCGATGTGCGGCTGGTCCTTGCGTGCGGCCGCGCTGCGCGCGACTGTCGGACCATGACAACAGGAGCGTTGCCCAAGCGTCTGGGCTTTTTCACCCGTCTGCTGGATGAGACCGATGCAGCCGATCGGTATCGTCTGGCGACGGCGCAGATCGTCCATGCCGAGAATGCGGGCTTCGATTCGGCCTGGATCGCGCAGCATCATTTTCACGAGGCGGAGGGTGGCCTGCCGTCGCCGTTCGTGTTCCTGGCGCATGCGGCGGCCGCGACCCGGCGCATCCGCCTGGGCACCGGCATCGTGACGCTGCCCCTCGAGCTGCCGGTGCGCGTTGCCGAGGATGCGGCGGTGCTCGATCTCCTGTGCGAACAGCGGCTCGAGGTCGGCGTCGGGCCGGGCGGCAACCTCACGGCGTTCACGGCTTTCGGCCGGGACAGCAGGGACCGCCATCTGCTGATGAACGCCAATCTCGACCTGATGCGCACGGCCTGGTCGGGTGGCGCGTTGCCGGGCGGCGACAGGCTCTACCCGTCGAGCCCCGGCCTCGCCGACCGGATCTGGCAGGCGACCTTCTCCGTCGAGGGTGCACGCCGCGCCGGCGCCGCGGGTGACGGGCTGATGCTGTCGCGCACGCAGCCTCGATCGCCCGAGGCGCCGCAGGCTTCGCTGGCCGACATCCAGCTGCCGATGATCGATGCCTATTGCGAGGCGCTGCCGGCGGGCCGCGAGCCGCGCATCCTGGCGTCACGCACCATCTTCGCCATCGACGATACCAGGGACGCGATCCGCTTCGCCGAATGGGGCCTGCCGCGCCTGGTCAACAAGCGCGCGGCCGCGGGTGGCCCGGCGCCGAAGGGTTCGGTCCACGATCTCATCAAGGCGTTCGACGTCCATCTCGGCACGCCGCAGGAGGTGATCGAGTCGTTGCTGAAGGACGCGACGCTCGCGCGCTCGACTGACATCACCATGCAGGTGCATTCGATCGACCCGCCGCATCCCTTCATCCTGCGCTCGATCGAGCTGATGGCGGAGAAGGTCGCGCCGGCGCTCGGTTGGGCGCCGGCCACGGCTTCCGGAGAACGGCTGGTCGCCTGAATAAGGGCTACTGCGTCAGCCAGAAGGTGTCGGGCTTGTAGAGGCCGATGTAGCCGCCCGGATCCCAGGCGTAATAGCCTTCCTTGGGCACGTTGTGCATCTTGGGCGACACGACGATCGGCTGCAGGATGCTGTTGATCGTGCCGATCGCGAAGACCTGCTCGGCATTGGCCTCGAGGATCTTGTCCCATGCCGCCCGCCGCTGCTTGGTGTCGGTCGCGTTGGACCAATCCTTGAGATAGTCGAGCAGCACGCAGGCATCCTGCATGTCGCACTGGTCGCCTTGCTTGCCCTTGGACTCGACATACATGCCCCAGCGCGGCCATTGCAGGCCGCCCTGCATGGTCGGGCAGAATTCCTTGGGGTCGGACTCGGCCGACGGCACGGCGGTCGTGTAGCCGGCATAGGCCGTCATGATCGCCTCGCCCGCGAAGACGCGCTGGCGGAAGGCGTTCAGCGTCTGGGGCTTGGTGAGCAGCTTGATGCCGATCTTCTTCCACTGATCGGCGATCATCGACAACGCGTCGGTATCCTCCGTCGCCTCGCTCTGGTGCTCGACGACGATGATCGCGGGGCGGCCGTCGGGCAGCAGGCGGACGCCGTCGTCGCCCTTCTTCTTGAGGCCGATATCGTCCAGCAGCTTGTTGGCCTGCTTCGGGTCATGCGTCGCCCACTTGGTCGCGTATTCGGGCTTGAAGAGCGCCGAACGCGGCATGATCGTGTTGGCCGACGGCTTGGCGAGCCCGAGGAAGATCACCTCGTTCAGCTCGTCGCGGTCGATGCCGAGCGACAGCGCGCGGCGGAAGTGGACGTCGCGGTTCAGCTTGCGCCAGGTCTCGTCCTTGGCGTTGAGGTTGGGGTAGAGCGCCATCTGCGAGCACGAGCCCTGCTCCCACAGACGCACTTGCACGCCCGAGCTCTTGGCGCTCTTCTGCAGGAAGGTGTAGTCGCGCATGTTGAGGTAGCGGCACTGCAGGTCGGCCTCGCCGAGACCCGCCTTGGCCGGCACCAGGTTGGCGGCGGCGAGAGTGAGGACGATCTTGTCGAAGTAGGGCAGCTGATGGCCCTTCTCGTCGACGCGGTAATAGTAGGGATTGCGCTCGAAGACGAAGCGCTGCGCCGGCGGCCGGGTCGCCAGCTTCCAGGGGTTGAGCGTCGGCAGGTCCGGATTGTCGTTGTTGTACATCACGTCCATGCGCCGGTGGATCTGCACCCAGTTCGGCTTTTCGCCGCCCTTTATGTGCTTGGCGATCTCCTCGATCGGCGTGTACTTGACGTGGAACTGCTTGAGGTAGTGCGCCGGCCGGAACAGCCAGAGCGGCGCTGCCTGCGCCTGAGACTCGATGAAGTTCGGATTGGGCTTGTCCCAGGTGTACTTGATCGTGACCTCGTCGACGATCTCGACCTTGGGCGGCTTGCCGTCGGCCATCAGCACGACCGGCGGCCCGCCCGGCGTGTATTCCTTGTTGTTGGCGAGGTCCTCCCAGAAATAGCGGAAGTCCTCGGTCGTGAAGGGATGGCCGTCGGACCATTTGTGGCCGGCGCGCAGCTTCAGGGTGAACTCGCGGCCGTCCTTCTCGTCGTAGCTCTCCAGGATGTCCGAAAAGAGCTTGAAGTTCTCATCGTAGGTCATGAGACGCGCATTGCAGTAGAGCGTCATCAGGCGCGTATCGCGGGAGTTGGCGATCAGCATGTTGACCTCGCCACCCTGCTGGCCCGGCCCGTCGCCGCCCGCGAAGTGCTTCACCACGAAGGGCTGCTGCGGCAGGCGCTTGTCGACCGGCGGCAGGGCCCCCGACTTCACCTGGTTGGCGAACGACGGCGTCTCCTGCCAGGTCGGTTCGGCCCTGAGCAGCGAGGGCGGGACGAACGTACCGAGAGCCACCGCCGCCGCGAACGCACGCCGCTTCATGTCGACCTCACCTGCCTGACCCTGACTATTCGGCTTTTGCGCCTGAAATTCTTACGAGCTCGGCCCACCGGCCGATTTCGCGCGCAATGAAATCGCCGAACGCGGCCAGCGTCAATGGTGCTGCATCGACGCCGATGTCGCGCAGGCGGCTGGCGAAAGCGGGATCGGCGAGCGACCTGTTTGTGGCGTCATTGAGGCGCTCGGCGAGCGCCGTCGGCAGGCCGCGCGGGCCGACGACCGACATCCAGGGCTGATGATCGAAGCCCGGGAAGGTTTCGATCAGGGCCGGCACTTCGGGCAATACGGACGCACGTTTCGATCCCGTGACGGCGAGCGCCTTGAGCTTGCCCGCCCTGACCTGTTCCAGGGCGACGGTGGCGTCGAGGAACATGAAGTCGAACCGCCCCTCCATCAGGTCGACCATGGCCTTGGTCGAGCCGACATAGGGCACGTGCGTGGCCGAGAAGTGTTCCTTGTTGCGCAACAGCTCGACCAGCAGGTGATGCACCGTGCCCGTGCCGGGCGAGCCGTACGTATAGCCGTCGGGCTTGGCCTTCAGGAGGGCCATCAGCTCCTGCGGTGTGCTCGCGGGCAGATTGGGGCGGCAGACCAGGATCAGAAGCACATTTCCGAGAAACGCCACGGGCGCGAAGTCGGCGGCCCGGATCAGCGGCTTGGCATAAAGGGCCGGCGTGATGCAGAGCGTGCTCACGGTCGCGAGCAGCAGCGTGTAGCCGTCGGCCGGCTGCTTGGCGACGAACGAGGCGCCGACCTGGGTTGCGGCACCCGGCTTGTTGTCGGCGATCACCGGCTGGCCGAACGCCGTCTGCAGGCGCTCGCCGACCATGCGGCCCAGCGCGTCGGTCATGGCGCCGGGAGGATAGGGCACGACAATCTTGATCGGCTGGCTGGGCCAAGGGGCTTCGGCGCGCGCGGCAAGCGGCGCGAGAAGGGGCGCTGCGAGCGCCGTTCGCCGGCGGAGCGTCATGTCAGTAGCGGTCGAAGGCGCGCTTGGGGCCGGGCCGCGTGCCGTCGGCGATGCTGGGCTTGACCGTGCCGTTGGCCGGCACCGTGTCGACCGTGTAGTCGCCGGTCACGCCCTTGGGCCGATCGCCCTTCACCGTCACGCGCTCCATGGTGCGGCGCGCGGGATAGTAGTCGTGGCTCGCATAGTGCTGGACCGAGCGGTTGTCCCACATGACCAAGGTATTGGGCTGCCACTTCACGCGCAGCTGGTACTCGGGGATCGTCGCCTGGCGGTAGAGGAATTCCAGCAGCGCGTCGCTCTCGTCGGCCTTCAGCCCCTTGATGCGCGTGCAGAACTGGCGATTGACGTAGAGCACGCGGCGGCCCGTCACGGGATGCACGCGCACGACCGGATGCCAGGGATTGGGGAACTCGTCCTCGAGCGCGCGCAGCCTGGCGCGGTCCTTCTCGCCGAACAGCGGCCGCCACGGCTTGAAGTCGTGTTGCGCCTCGAGCCCGTGGATGTGCTGCTTCATGCGCTCGGAGAGGCCGCGATAGGCCGCGCTCATGCTGGCGAACAGCGTGTCGCCGCCCGCTTCGGGCACGACCTTGCCGCGCAGGATGGTGGCGAGCGGCGGCGCCTCGCGGAATGTCTCGTCGACATGCCAGATGTCGGTCAGTGCCGGCGGATTGTCCTTGGAATAGTCGAGGATGATGACCTCGGGCTTGTCGGCGAGGTTGGGCGAGAAGGGATGGATCGAAAGCTCGCCGAACAAAGCGCCGAACTGCATCTGCTGGTCGACCGTGATGTCCTGGTCGCGCAGCACGATCACCTCGTAGTTCACGAAGGCGTCGCGGACGACCTTGAACTGGGCCGGCGTCAGCTTGCGGCGCAGGTCGACGCCCTCGATCTCGGCGCCGATGAAGCCGTTGATCGGCCTGACGCGGATTTCCGCTTCGCTCTGCAGCACGGCTGCCGATTGGCCTGCCATCGTTTCCTCCGACTGCTTATTGCGCTAATCCTAGCCCGAATATCCCGGGGGAACCATGGCAAGCGGCTTGGAGAGCGAATTCGTCACCCTTCACGAGGTCGTCAAGGCCGCGAAGGTCAAGCTGAACGGCAATATCTGGGACTACCTGATCGGCGGCACAGAGACCGAGACGACGCTGCGCCGCAACCGCATGGCGCTCGATTCCATCGCCTTCAAGCCGCGCGTGCTGCGCGACGTGAGCGCGATCGATCCCTCCTCGGAGATCCTGGGCAAGAAGCTCCGCATTCCGCTGCTGCTGGCGCCGGTCGGTTCGCTCGAATCCTTCGAGCCGGGCGGCGGCATCACCGTGGCCAGGGGTGCGGGCGCGGGCGGCGTCGGCATGCTGATCAGCTCGGTGACGACCTTGAAGCTCGAGGACATCGTCAAGGGCGGCAACGGCCCCAAGGTCTACCAGCTCTATGTGCGCGGCGACGACACCTGGGTGGCCGAGCGCGTGAAGCAGGCGATGGGCGCGGGCTACGACGCCTTCTGCATCACCGTCGACACCTCGGTCTATTCGCGCCGCGAGCGCGACATCGCCAAGCGTTTCGTGAAGTCGTGGCGCACGGCGGCCACCGGGCAGGATCACCAGGCGCGCTTCGCCTGGGACAATTTCCGCCGCGTGAAGGACAAGTTCCCCGACGTGAAGTTCATGCTGAAGGGCCTGGGCTGCGGCGAGGATGCCGAGCTCGCGATCAAGGAAGGCGTGTGGGCGGTCTACTGCTCCAACCATGGCGGCCGCCAGCTCGACCATGGCCGCGGCTCGGCCGCGGTGCTGCCGGAGATCGTCGAGGTCGCCAAGGGCAAGGCCAAGATCGTGGTCGACGGATCCTTCGCGCGCGGCAGCGACATCGTGAAGGCGATCTGCATGGGCGCCGACTGGGTCGGCATGGGCCGCATGTACTGCTACGGCCTCGCCGCCGCCGGCGCCGCCGGCATCGAGCGCGTGGTCGAGCTCCTCGAGGAGGAGATGAAGGAGGTCATGGGCCTTCTGGGCGTCTCGAGCCTGAAGCAGCTCGACAAGAGCTACATCAGCCAGGCCATGCCGACGAACATCCCCGGCGTGCACTCGGCGTTTCCGCTGATGCACGAGGGTTACTAGGAAGATTTCCGTCCACCGCCTCGGGCTGGCGCTTTCGTGCGGGAGGTAAAGGTGGTCGCTGAGCCAGGAGAACTGATGACAAGAGATGATCTGCCCAAGACGTTCTATGTACCAGCCTTGAAACGAGGCGAGACCAGCCAGCATGTTCAGTACAGAGACCAAAGCATGAAGCTGCACTTACCTGTATTCGGCAACGCTGAGAAAGCGCGTAACTGGTCTGAGTGGTTTCAGAATGAAGGGAGGAATCAGGAACTATTTGCGGATCTGAAATTGCAGTTTTCCGGGGTGCCTGTCGTCAAGCAAGAAGCGCTCGAACCGATGTTTCTATGGATGTACGGGAAACACGTCATCAACTTCGAGCCCGAAGTGGGGAGTCTTTTTGCGCCAGGCAGTCGGCAAATTGATATGTCCGATAAGAGTTAGGCTGTTCGCGACTCGCGAACGGCATCGTGGTCGCCATCACTTGCAAGGACTGCACGTTCGCATCGGGCTCCAAGACGTCGCTCAATCCCCGCGGAACACCGCCTCGATATTGTTTCCGTCGGGATCGAGGACGAAGGCCGCGTAGTAGTGCGGCCGGCGCTGGCCCGGCGCGCCGTTGTCCTTCCCGCCGGCCTTGAGGGCGGCGGCGTAGAACGCCTTCACCTCTTCCCTGTCCTTAGCGACGAAGGCCGTGTGCTGTTTGACCGAATGCGGATGGAAGCGATCGATCCAGAACACCGGATAGTCGATGCCATAGCCGATGCCGTCGGTGCCGACACCGTCCGGCATCTGCCGCACGCGCCTGAGACCGAGCGCGCCGAGCGCTGCGTCGTAGAACACGGCCGAGCGGCCGACGTCCGAGACCCCGATGCCGGTGTGATCGATCATCGGGGCCTGCCTGGCTAGCCTCTGCCGACGAACGGCATCTTGGTGGCCATCACGGTCATGAACTGCACGTTCGCGTCGAGCGGCAGGCTGTCCATGTAGACGATGGCGTTGGCGACGGCCTCGACATCCATGCGCGGCTCGACCCGTGTGCTGCCGTCGGGCTGCAATACGCCCTTGGTCATGCGCTCGGTCATCGGCGTCACGGCATTGCCGATGTCGATCTGGCCGCAGGCGATGTCGTATTGCCGGCCGTCGAGCGAGGTCGACTTGGTGAGGCCGGTGATGGCGTGCTTGGTCGAGGTGTAGGCGACCGAGTAGGGCCGGGGCGCGTGCGCCGAGATCGAGCCGTTGTTGATGATGCGGCCGCCCTTGGGCTTCTGGTCGCGCATGATCTTCATGGCTTCCTGCGTGCACAGGAACGGGCCGGTGAGGTTGGCCGACACGACCTGCAGCCAGGTCTCGTAGGGCAGCTCCTCCAGCGGCACGGGCGGGGCACCGCCGCCGGCATTGTTGAACACCAGGTCGAGCCGGCCCCAGGTCGCCTTGACCTTGGCGAAGAGGGCCACGATGTCGTCGCGCTTGGTGACGTCGGTCGGCACGGCGAGCGCATTGGGCGCGTTGTTGCCCGCCATCTTGGCCGTCTCGTCGAGCGCATCCTTGCGCCGGCCGGCCAGGGCGACCTTGTAGCCGTTCTTCAGCAGGGCCAGTGAAGAGGCCCGGCCGATGCCGCTGCCTGCGCCCGTGACGATTGCGATCTTGCCGCTCATTGCGTGTTCCTCCTCGAAGGACCGACCCTAGCAGACCCCGCGCCCGCCATTGAAGTGTCGCGTAGGCCGGGTAACCTCGGACCCATGCATCGCCGTTCCTTCGTCGCCGGTCTTTCCAGCCTGTGGCTGCCGTCGCTGGCGCGCGCACAGGCTCCGCTGGCCGAAAATCCCTTCGGCCTGGGCATCGCCTCGGGTCATCCCGGCCCCGACTCGGTCGTGCTGTGGACCCGCCTGCTGGCGGCCGATCCCACGGCGACGCTCGGCGCGCCGCAGACCGTCAGCTGGACGATCGCCGAGGACGACAAGCTGCAAAAGGTCGTGCGTTCGGGCCAGGCGACGGCCGAAGCGGGCGCGGGCCATTCGGTGCATGTCGATGTCGGCGGCCTCAGGCCCAACCGGCCCTATTGGTATCGCTTCACGGTCAACGGCAAAGCGAGCCCGGTCGGCCGCACGCTCACCGCGCCCGCGCCAGACGAGAAGGTGCAGAAGCTCAATTTCTCCATCGCCTCCTGCCAGCAATACGAACAGGGCTTCTACGCCTCGTGGCGCCACATGGCGGCGGAGGAGCTCAATGCCGTGCTGTTCGTCGGCGACTACATCTACGAGACGTCGTGGGGCCACGATCATGTGCGCCATCACGGTACCGGCCGGCCGACGGACTTGCGCGAGTTCCGCGACCGCTATGCGCTCTACAAGTCCGATCCCGACCTGCAGGCGGCGCATGCGGCGCATCCGTTCATCGTCACCTGGGACGATCATGAGGTGGTGAACGACTACGCCAACGACATCTCGCCGACCGATCACGACCCCGAGGCCTTCCTCGCCATCCGCGCCGCGGCCTACCGGGCCTATTGGGAGCACATGCCGCTGCCCAACGCGATGCGGCCCACCGGTCCGTCGATGCGGCTCTACGACCGCTACCGCTACGGCGATCTCGCCGAGCTGACTGCGATCGACGATCGGCAGTATCGCTCGCACAATGCCTGCCGCGCCGAGTTCTCGGGCAAGCGCAATCTCGTCGACTGTGCCGAGCGCACCGATCCCGCGCGCACCATGCTGGGCGCCGAGCAGGAGGCCTGGTTCGCGGCGGGCATGAAGCGCGCCTCGGCCAAATGGAACGTGATCGCGCAGCAGACGCTGATGGCCGAGCTCGATCGCGGGCCCGGTGGCGGCCGCCACGTCTTCTGGGCCGATGGCTGGGACGGCTATCCCGCCGGGCGTCAGCGCCTGCTCGAGGCGGTCGCCGCCTCGCCGGTGCGCGACACGCTGATCCTGGGCGGCGACGTCCATTCCTTCTGGATCACCGATCTCAAGACCGATTTCACGGATCCGAAGTCGCGCACGGTGGCGACGGAATTCGTCGGCGGCTCGATCACCTCCGAAGGGCCGCCCGAGCGGAACTTCCAGGCCATGCGCGCCTTCAATCCGCACGTGAAGTACGCGCGCAGCCAGGTCTATGGTTACGGGCTGGTCAACCTCTCGCCCAAGCTCGCGACGATGGAAGTACGCACGGTCGAGACGGTGAAACGCGCCGATGCGAAGGTCGCGACGGATGCGAGCTTCGTGGTCGAGGCGGGCCAGCCGGGCGCCAAGCCCGCTTAGGCCAACGACTTCAGGTAGGCCCGCCAGCCGCCGAACGAGGTGATGTCCTGCGCGTCGGCCGTGGCATAGGCCTCGCACAGGAAGCCTTGCACCGTCGTGCCGTCCTCGAGCTGCACGCGGCCGATGCCGAGCGGCTCGGGGATCGCCTGCACGAAGCGGCCGAAGGCATAGGCCGGCAGGCTCCAGACCTCGACGTCGATCGCCGCGCCGCCGCTCGCGGTCCGCACGAGACCCGGACGCGCCGGCGGGCCGCCGGGCAGCGCGTAGAGCCTGTAGAGCGGCGCCGTCCTGGTCGCGGCCTCGAGCTGCCCCTCCCGCTCGAGGAGCTCGGGATTGAGCGGCAGGCCGCTCATATGCGCGCCGACGACGACCAGCGAGACGCGTCGATCGATGTGCGGGGGAATGGCGTCGGCGGGCGGCAGGGCGCTCGCCGTCCGGCCGAGCGGCAGGGCGTTGCGCTCCTGCCAGCGTGCGCCGAAGCGCAGGAGCGCTTCCTCGTCGTAGGCGCCCGCGATCA
Source organism: Reyranella sp. (assembly GCA_035501235.1). Classification (GTDB taxonomy): domain Bacteria; phylum Pseudomonadota; class Alphaproteobacteria; order Reyranellales; family Reyranellaceae; genus Reyranella. The sequence continues at coordinate 3,398 of DATJWN010000365.1, read as the reverse complement.
GGGTGATGCCGAAGGGCAGGCCGTCCTTGCGGAAGCCGGAGGGCAGCGCAAGGCCGCTCAGCCTGAAGAAGTTCACGAAGTTCGTGTAGTAGCCGAGGTTCGAATTGTAGAGCACCGGCTCCAGCCGGAGGTCGGCGACGCGATAGATCGTGCCGGCGGTGGGCAGCGCCAGGAAATCGAGCTCCTTCATCTCGTGCTCGGCCTGCGCGCGCAGCGTATGCAGCTCGTACTGGCCCTCGAAGGCGTCGACGGCGCTGTATTCGCGGCCGGCCAGGATGATGTCGCGCGTCACCGGCCAGACGCCGGCTTCCTTGCCGGCGGCGGCGATGAAGGCGCCGACGGCCGCCGTGCGCTCGGCCACCCAGGGGCCGTTGTAGAGAAGCTCGGCGGCCTTGTTGAAGGGCGTGTAATCGAAGGCGACGGCCTCGCCGCCCATCGCCTGCAGCCGCTGGATGGCCTCGGCGTAGAGCGCGGCGTATTCGGTGTCGCCGAAGAATTCGAGCTGGCGCGGCACGCCGAAGCGGAAGCTTTCCTTGGGCGCGGGCCAGGTGGCGTTGCCGATGACCTGCCAGACCAGCGCGGCGTCGACGCAGGACAGGGTGAACAGCGAGACGCAATCGAGCGAACGGCAGGCCGGCACCACGCCTTCGGTGCTGATGGCGCCCGGTGTGGGCTTCAATCCGACGACGTTGTTGAAGCCTGCCGGAATGCGGCCCGAGCCCGCCGTGTCGGTGCCGAGCGAGAAGCTCACCAGCCCCGACGACACGGCGACGGCCGAGCCCGAGCTCGATCCGCCGGGAATGAACTCGGCGTCGAAGGGATTGCGCGGCACGCCATAGGGCGAGCGCACGCCCACCAGGCCGGTCGCGAACTGATCGAGGTTGGTCTTGCCGACCATGATCGCGCCCGCCTCGACCAGCTGCCGGACCGCTTCGGCCGAGGCTTCGGGGATGTAGGCGAAGCCCGGGCAGGCGGCCGTCGTGGTCATGCCCGCGACGTCGATATTGTCCTTTACCGCGAACGGCACGCCGTAGAGCGGCAGCGCGTCGATCTCGCCGCGCCGCGCATCGAGCGCCGAGGCGGCCTGGCGCAGATCGGCGTCGGGGAGCCGCGAGATCCAGACATTGTCCTGGCCGGCCGCCGCGATGCGGCTCAGCACTTCGTCGATGACGGCTCGGCAGGTGAGGGTCCCGGCAGTGTAAGCGGCACGCAGACGATGGATGCCGAGGTCGATGGTCATGGCGCCCGACCATTGGCATACTCCCCGCGATTTCGCCAAGCTGAAACGACAAGCCTGAAACGAGGGGACCGTGGCCGATAAGCCCGATATTGCACGCTGGGTCGACGAAGAGGCCAAGGCCATCGGCCTGCCGATCGCGCCGGAATATCGCGCCAACGTCATTGTGAATATCGAGCGGTCGCTGGCCATCGTGGCGCCGCTGCTCGCCGTCGAGCTCGAGGACGAGCTGACCCCGCTGCCGGTCTACCGTCCATGACCGACGCCACCTCGAAAACCGCCACGGCGGCGGAGATCGCGCGCGCCGTCTCGTCCGGACAGGCCAAGGCGGTCGACGTGATCGAGGCGACGCTGAGGCGCATCGAGGCCGCCGAGCCCACGGTCAACGCCTTCACCGACATCGTGGGCCAGCGGGCGCGCCGCCGCGCCGCCGAGATCGACGCGGGCCGCCACCAGGGCCCGCTCGTCGGCGTGCCCTTCGCGGTCAAGAACCTGTTCGACATCAAGGGCCTGCCGACGCGCGCCGGCTCGAAGATCAACGCCGAGGGCCCGATCGCCAAGCGCGACGGCGCCCTGGTGCGCAAGCTGGAAGCCGCCGGCGCGGTCCTCGTGGGCGGCCTCAACATGGGCGAGTACGCCTACGATTTCACGGGCGAGAATGCGCATTACGGCCCCTCGCGCAATCCGCACGATCCCACGCGCATGACCGGCGGCTCGTCGGGCGGCTCGGGCGCTTCGGTGGCGGCGGGCGAGGTGCCGCTGGCGCTCGGCTCCGACACCAACGGCTCGATCCGTGTGCCCTCCTCGCTTTGCGGCCTGTTCGGATTGAAGCCGACCTACGGGCGCTTGAGCCGTGCGGGCTCGTTCCCCTTCGTCGACGCTTTCGATCATCTGGGACCGTTGGCGCGTTCGGCCAAGGATCTCGCTTTGTCGTTCGACGCCATGCAGGGCTGGGATCCCGACGATCCGGTCTGCACCGACAAGCCGGCCGACATGACCATGCTCTCGCTCGACGAGGGCATCGGCGGCCTGCGCATCGGCATTGCGGGCGACTATTTCGCCAAGGGGGGCGAGCCGGAATGCTTCGAGGCCGTGGCGACGGTCGCCAAGGCGTTGGGCGCCACGCGCACGGTCGTGCTGCCTCAGGCGGCGGCCGCGCGTGCGGCGGCCTATGTCATCACCGCCATGGAGGGCGCGCAGCTCCATCTCGAGAGGCTCAGGACGCGGCCGCAGGATTTCGATCCCGACACGCGCGAGCGCTTCTTGGCGGGCGCGCTGCTGCCCGGCGCCTGGTACGTGAAGGCGCAGCGGTTCCGCCGGCACTATCGCGCGCAGGTGCTGAAGCTCTTCGAGGAGGTCGACATCGTGCTGGCGCCGGCCACGCCCTGCAGCGCGCCCAGGCTCGGCCAGACGATGATGACGCTCGGCGGCGTGGAGCTCGCCGTCCGCGCCAATCTCGGCGTCTTCACGCAACCGATCTCCTTCATCGGCCTGCCGGTCGTCGCCGTGCCGACGCGGAAGGCGGGTGCGATGCCGATCGGCGTTCAGGTGATCGCGCGGCCGTACAACGAAACGGCCGCGCTACGTGTCGCCGCCCATCTCGAAAAGCAGGGCGTCTGCGTCTCGACGCCCGCTTAGTCTTTTAGCCTCCCCTTCGCGCAATCCGCGAAGGGGAGGTGCCCGCGTCTTCGCGGGCGGAGGGGTCATGAGCAACGCGACCGGTGCCCATGACCCCTCCGTCGCGGATTACCGCGACACCTCCCCTTGGCGGAATCCGCCAAGGGGAGGGGAGCTAAGGAAAGGGAGTCTTTATGGAAATCAACATCCCGTCCGTCGTCGCCGAGGTGACGGCGGCGTTCCAGCGCTACGAGAAGGCGCTCAACAGCAACGACGTCGCCACGCTCGACGAGCTGTTCTGGAACAGCCCCCACACGCTCCGTTACGGCGCGGGCGAGCAGCTCTACGGCTATGACCAGATCGCGGCCTTCCGCGCCGGCCGCGATCCGGGGTTCGTTGTCGATCGAGACCTGCTCAAGCTCTGGATCGTCACCTACGGCCACGATTTCGGCACGGCCAATTGCGAGTTCCGCCGCCACGGCCAGACCCGGGTCGGGCGCCAGTCCCACACCTGGATGCGCACGCCGGAGGGCTGGCGTATCGT
>DATJWN010000364.1:0-22491 GCA_035501235.1 Reyranella sp. | reverse complement strand
CGCGCGAGTCCGGATCCTCCGTCGGCGCGGTCGTGCACTACATCCCGTCGAAGGACCACATCTTCCTGCAGGCGGCCGAGTATTCGAGCGTCGTCATCCGGGGAAGGATGGAAGAGGCCGAGCAAAGCCACCAGGGAATCGAGGCGCTTCGCCACGTGCTCTACGAAGGCCTGCCCGCGGACGACGAGATGATCGGGCACTGGAAGATCTGGTTCGGCTTCTGGCAATTGTCGGAGACGAGCGAACTCATCCGCGCAGCGACGCATGACCGCTACGACGAGTCCTATCGCCGCTACGGGCGGCTGATCAAAGCGGCGCAGAAGACGGGCGACGTGCCGGCCGACATCCCGGTCGCGGACGCGACCCAGGCGCTGATCTGCCAGATGGACGGAATTGGCGTGCACGCGCTGATCAGCGGACGCCCGCAATCGGCGAAGAAGCTCAAGAAGCAGATCGACGCCTGGATCGACCGCGTGCTCTGCCGCGGGCTGAAGCGCGGGGTGCAATTGGACAACGTCGTGGCGCTGCGGAAATAAGGGGACAGCATACCTATTTCCCCAATTCGCGAAGCCGGACCACCTGAGAAATGAGGGAAATAGGTATGCTATCCCCTTATTTCCCCTATTTTGGTGCCCCCTGTGCGCCGCGCACGAGTTTGCCGGGACGCGCGCCGGTTGCTTCGCCGTCGCGCGCGATCGCGACGCCGCTCACGATCGTCGTCTTGATGCCTTTGGCGCCTTGCATGAGACGTTTGCCGCCAGCAGGCAGGTCGTAGGCGACCGTCGGCGCCGGCAATTCGAGCGAGTCGTAGTCGAGGATGTTGAGATCGGCTTTGTAGCCCCGCCCGATCCGCCCACGGTCGTTCAGTCCGACCGTTTCCGCCGGATCGCGCGTCAGCATCCGGATCGCCTGCGGCAACGGCAGCTTGTCGCCATGCCGGTCGCGCGTCCAATGCGCGAGCAGGAAGGTCGGGTAGCCGGAATCGCAGATCATCCCGTAATGGGCACCGCCGTCGCCCAGGCCCAGCACCGTGTCGTCGCGGCGCATCATCTCGAGCACCGCGTCGAGATTGCCGCGCGCATAGTTGGTGAGCGCGACATAGAGCTGTTTCTTGCCGCCCTCTTCCAGCAACGTGTCGTAGGCGAGTTCTTCCGGCGTCAGGCCCTGCTGCGCCCTCGCCTGCGCCGCGATGCTCGTCTGCATCGGCGGCTCGTAGTTCGGCGGATCGCCGAGCGGGAACATGCGCTCGAAATTGCGCCCGAGCAGCGCGAGCGGCGCCACCGGATCAAGCGGCTTTTCGGAAAGAAGCCGCGCGCGCAGTGAAGGATCGCGCAGAGCCTTGATGCGCTCGGGGAACGGCAGCGCAAGCAGCGGCTGGTAGCTCGGGCACAGGCAGAACGGGTTCACCGAGAGCTCGTAGCCGATCATCATGCCGACGGGACGCGGGAAGATCTGCGCGCGGATGCGCGAGCCCGACGCGTTCGCCTTCGCCACAACGTCGAGGATCTCACGCCAGGCGTCGGCGTTGGAATTGTCCTGGGCGAAGGAGAAGCTGGCCGGCCGGCCCGATTCCTTCGCCAGGCGCGCGACCATGCGGACATCGTCGATGAAGCGCGTGCCGGGGCGGCCCAGCACGAATTGCAGCACGCCGCGGCCCGCTTCCTTGAGCGTCTGCGCCATGGCGCCGAGCTCGGCTTCTTCCGCGGCATAGCTCGGGATGAACGCGCCCTTGCCGGTGCGGTGAATGAAGAGGCGGGAGGTCGCGAAGCCAAGCGCGCCGGCATCGAGCGCCTCACGCACCAGCGCCTGCATCTTGGCCTTGTCTTCGTCCGTGGCAATCTCGGTCGGGGCGCGCGCGCCCATGGCGAAGACCCGGATCGCCGAATGCGGAATCTGCGTCGCGAAATCGATGTCGTGCGGGCGCCGCTCCAGCGCGTCCAGATATTGGGGGAACGTTTCCCAGTCCCAGGTAAGTCCGTCGGTCATCACGACTTCCGGGATGTCCTCCACCCCTTCCATCACGCTGATGAGAAGCCCGCGGTCGCCGGCGCGGCAGGGCGCGAAACCGACGCCGCAATTGCCCATCACGACGCTGGTCACGCCATGCGACGATGACGGCGCGAGGCGATCCGACCACACGGCCTGGCCGTCATAATGTGTGTGGATGTCGACGAAGCCGGGCGTCACGACGAGCCCCTTCGCGTCGATCTCTTCCCTGCCCCTGGCCGCGATGCGACCGACCTCGGCGATGCGCCCGTCCCTGACCGCGATGTCCGATTCGAACGGCTGGCCGCCCGAGCCGTCGATCACGGTTCCGTTCCGGATGATGAGGTCGAATTCCGATGCCATGGGTCATGCCTCCCGCGCCAGGAATGACCAAGAATACCGCAATCCGAGCGGTTTGCGTATTTCCATAACGCTTGTTATATATCCGGCCGCGACGGTCCCGGACAAAGAAGGCGCGCTGACGCTCCGGAAATGACCGAATGCAGGGGTGGATGACATGGCTGAGAACTGGTCGCTCGAGCGGCTCTACCACACGGTTGTCAATGCGCGGAACCTGGATGAGTCGGTGGCGTTCTACCGCCTCCTCGGCTTCGATGTCCTGAACGACCGCCGCGACGTCGTCTGGCCGGATTTCGTCGCCACCATCTTCGGCATGAAGCGCGCCAAGGGCCGCGGCGTGCTGATGGTGCTGCCCTCCGATCCGAACGGGCCGATGATCGACATCATCGAATGGGTCGAGCCCAGGGCGAAGATCGCCGCGATTCCCGTCGCCGATGGCGAGGTTCCCCGCATCATCGCCTTCCGCGTGAAGAACGTCCGCGCCGCCTATGATGCGCTCACGGCAAAGGGCGTGCGCTTTACGCGCGACCTGTTCGAGCACAGGGAACTCGGCATCGTCGGCAGCTGCTGCTGCTACGACCCGAACGGCAACCTCATCGAGCTGATCGAGCTGCTTCCCGGCCAGCGGCATAGCAAGGCCAACGAAGCGCTCCTCAACAAGGCCTGAAGAGATGAGCAAGAGCAAAGCCGACATGCGAAGGCTGTTCGACCAGGTGTCGAACTGGGGTCGCTGGGGCAAGGAAGACGAGCGCGGCACGCTCAACTACCTGACGCCTGCGAAGACCCTTGCCGCGGCCAAGCTCGTGAAGAGCGGCCGCTCGGTGAGCTGCGCGCGGAATTTTCCCGTACACCCGGGACCGGACAACCCGACGCCGGCGCTGCATCACATCGTGATGGGCGGCGACGATCCGTGCGCGCACGGCATTCCGGGCATGGAAGTGTCGCTCGACTTCATCGGTATCGCCTATCACGGGCTCGCCTCGAGCCACATCGACGCGCTCTGCCACGTCTTCTTCGAAGGCAAGATGTACAACGGCTTTCCCGCGACGGATGTGCGTTCGACCGGCGCGCGCAGGAACAGCATTATGTCGGCCAAGGACGGCATCTGCGGCAAGGGCGTGCTGCTCGACATCCCGCGGCTGCGCGGCATGGCCTTTGTCGATCCCAAGAATCCCGTCACGGCCGCCGAACTCTCCGCCGCCGAAGAACGCCAGAACGTGCGCGTCGGCGAGGGCGACATTCTTCTCATAGCCGTCGGCCGCGACGCGCATCGCGCGGCGCACAAGCTCAATCCCGGCGAAGGTCCTCCCCTCGCGGGCCTCTCCCCCGATTGCATCCCCTGGCTGTTCGAGCGGCGCATCGCGACGCTCGGCTCGGACGCAGTGCATGATCCGACGCCCTCGCCCGCGCCGATCGAAGACTGGCCGATCCCCGTGCATATGTGCGGGCTCGTCTCGATGGGATTGCCACTGCTCGACAATCTCTATCTCGCCGATCTGCAGGAGGCGTGCGCGAAAGAAAGTCGCTGGGAGTTCCTCCTGACTGTGGCGCCGTTGCGCGTCGAGAAGGGCACCGGCTCGCCCGTCAATCCGATTGCCGTTCTTTAAAGAAGAAAGATCCCGGAGCGCTCACGTGAAGTTCGACATTTTCTGCGAAATCCAGCTGGCAAAACCGTTCCCGCCCAATCACGAGCAAAAGCTGCTCGCCGACACGATCGAGGAAGCGCGCGCAGCCGACCAGGCGGGCTTCGACATCTGGTGGCAGGTCGAGCATCACGGCGCGCCGGAGTTCAGCTACAGCTCCGCGCCGGAAGTGGTGCTGACGGCGATCGCGCTCTCCACAAGGCGCATGCATGTGGGCCATGCCGGCGTGCTGGCGCCGTTCCGCATCAACGGACCGCTGCGCGTCGCCGAGCGCGCCGCGACGCTCGACATCCTGAGCAATGGCCGCTTCGAGCTCGGACTCGCGAAGTCCGGCGGCAAGGAATGGGAGACGTTCGGCGTCGATCCCGATACGGCCCGCGACGAGTTGCGCGAAGCGCTGCAGATGATCCCGAAGATGTGGACGGAGCCGAGCTTCAGCTGGGACTCAAAGCTCCTGCAGATGCCGGAACGCGAAGTCGTCCCGCGTCCCCTGCAAAAGCCCCATCCGCGCCTGTGGCAGACGGCAAGCAGCCCGGACTCCTTCCGCATGGCGGGAGAGCTCGGAGTCGGCGTGCTCGGCACGACGCTCTTCAGTCCCGTCAGCGTCATGAAAGCGATGATGGACGAATACGAGAAGGGATTTGCCTCGAACAAGCCGCCGGCCGGCCTGTTCCGCAATCACCAGAAGGGCGTCTTCACCTTCGTGCATGTGGCCGAGAGCCGCAAGCAGGCGATCGACAGTGGCGCCGCGCTCGCGGCACTCTGGTACGTCAACGGCGCCGCCGTGGCGTTCAAGGTGCCGCGATCGATCTGGTATGACCAGATCCGCGCCGGGCTCAATCCGCATCTCCTGCGCAAATCGGCGCGCGACATCGCCGCGTTCCAGGGCGAGGACCCGACGAGTCTGGAGATCGCGCCTGATGAAATTCCCGTGATCGCGGTCCTGAAACGCATGGCGCGCGGCGAAACGATCTCGAACGAAGAAGCGCACGAAGTGCTGGAGCCGCTCGACTCGGTCGTCATCGGCGATGTCGATCACTGCATCCGCAAGGCGTCGCAATATGTGGGCATCGGAGCGGACCGGCTGATGTGCCTGATGCAGTATGGCCGCATCCCGCACGAGGCGGTGATGCGCTCGACGCGGCTCGCGGGCGAATTCCTGATCCCGCATTTTGCGAAGAAGACGGCTCCGATCGCGGTTTAGGCGCTCAGCGCGAGTCCGGCGTGAAGACTTCCCTGATCTTCGAATGCCGCAGGCCAGGCTCGAGCTCGATCAGCTCGATCAGGTTGCCGTTGGGGTCGTAGGCGACGGCGCAGGCTAGGATACCCGCCGCCGGAATAGAGGTCGGCTCGTCGGTCGTGAAGCGCACGCCCTTCGCCTTCAGCGCCTTGTGCGCGGTCCGGACGTTCTCGGTACGGAATGCGATCACGCGCGGGATCGTGGTGGGCGAATTCGGGACGAAGGTCGCTTTCGGCTCGAGCCACTGGATGATGTCGAGCATCGGTCCGTCGGGATCGTCAGGCAGGATCATCAGCACGCCCTTCCCTTTCGGATTGGGAATGAGCGCAAAAGAGGCACCGCTGCCGTCGGGCCACACCGCATCGCGGCGGTCGCTGACGATCTTGAACCCGAGGGTCTCGTAGAAGGCGACGCTGTCGTCCACGTCCCTCGCATTGATGATCGTGTGATAGAGGTGCCTCAACTTCCAGCCATCCGTCATGGTTTCCTCCCGCCTGTGGCGGCGGATAATATAACGACTGTTCTGGAACGCTACCCGCCAGGCGCCGGAACCAGCGAGCGCGACATCCGGGCAACCACGCCGTCCCAGACCTTGCGCTCGCTTGAGGGATAGGCCGCGCGCAGGGTCGTGAGCGTGTCGCCGCGGATCATCGTCTTTTGGTAGAGGATCCCGTCGGTGGTCGTGCAGGAGATCGCCACGAGATTCGGCTTCGCGACGCGGTATTGCGCGTGATGTCCTGCGCAATCCGTCTCGGCGCGGCCGGCAAGCTCAGCCGGCGACTCGTTCAGCGCGTTGTATCCGCCATAGACCAGGATCTGCGCCCTGCCATGCCTGGCCTCGAAAGCCCTGCCGTCGCCGTTCTCGGCTTCCTCCTGCGGCACGAGCAGGTCGGCGGGATACTCGACGGTGTAGCCGAAACGGGAATTGGCGTAGGTCGCGAGACTGGGCCCGCCCGTTGCCGGTACCGAGGCAAGTGCGGCAAGCGCGAGCGCGGAAACAAGTGGCCGCATCGCCCTATCCTCGCCCAATAAACGGCATCTTGGTCGCCATCACCGTCATGAACTGCACATTCGCTTCGAGCGGCAACGAGGCCATGTAGACGACGGCGTCGGCCACCGCCTGCACATCCATCACCGGCTCCGGTGCAACGCGTCCGTCGGCCTGCGGCATGCCCTGGGTCATGCGCGCCGTCATCTCCGTCGCCGCGTTGCCGATGTCGATCTGGCCACACGCGATGTCGTAGGCGCGGCCGTCGAGCGAGGTCGAGCGCGTGAGCCCGGTGATTGCGTGCTTGGTCGCGGTGTAGGCGACCGACCGCGGCCTGGGCGCGTGCGCCGAGATCGAGCCGTTGTTGATGATGCGCCCGCCGCGCGGCGACTGCGCCTTCATGATGCGGAATGCGGCCTGCGTGCAGAGGAATGCGCCGGTGAGATTCACATCGACCACACGCCGCCAGGCCGCGAGGTCGAGATCTTCGAGCGGCACCGGCGGCGCACCCGTGCCGGCGTTGTTGAAGAGGAGATCGAGACGGCCGAATCGCGTGCGCACGGTCTCGAACAGCTTCCCGACCTGCGCCGGATCGGAGATATCGCCCGGCGCCGCCACGATGCGATCCGGATCGCCGGCGCGCGTTTCCTCGAGCTTCGCCGCGCGACGGCCGGAAATGACGACGCCGTAGCCGGCTTTCGCCAGCGCAAGCGCGGAGGCCTTGCCGATACCGGAACCGCCGCCCGTCACAAGCGCGACCTTCTGCATGGTTGGTATCTCCTCGCGCGGGTTGGGTGCCCGCGAACTACGCTATAATGACAGGCCACGAACATCCAATTCGGCGCATTCATGGATTCCGATACCCTGGCCGTCCTCGCCCAACTCGAGCGCAAGGTGCTCTGGCTGGCGAGCTGGATGGTGCACAACGGCAATCACCGGCGCGAGAACGCGGACGGGTTGAAGGTCGGCGGGCACCAGGCCTCGTCCGCTTCGCTCGTCTCCATCATGACGGCGCTCTACTTCGCGGTGCTGAAGCCCGAGGACCGCGTTGCGGTGAAGCCGCATGCGAGCCCTGTTTTCCACGCCATCCAATATCTTCTCGGCAACCAGACGCGCGAGAAGCTCGAAAACTTCCGCGGCTTCGGCGGCGCGCAATCCTATCCCTCACGCACGAAAGACACCGACGATGTCGACTTCTCGACCGGCTCGGTGGGGCTCGGCGTCGCGATCACGGCGTTCGCGAGCATGGTGCAGGATTATGTCCATGCGCATGGCTGGATGGGCGAGCGCCCGAAAGGGCGGATGATTGCGCTCGTCGGCGACGCCGAGCTCGACGAAGGCAACATCTACGAGGCGTTGCTCGAGAGCTGGAAGTTCGGGCTCAAGAACACGTGGTGGATCATCGACTACAACCGCCAGAGTCTAGATGCGGTCGTGCGCGAGGATCTGCACACGCGCTTCGAGAAACTGTTCGCGGCCATGGGTTGGGACCTTGTGGTGCTGAAATACGGCAAGCTGCAGCAGGCCGCGTTCGCGGAGGCCGGCGGCGACAAGCTCAAGGCCTGGATCGATTCCGCGCCGAACCAGCTCTACTCCGCGCTGACGTTCCAGGGCGGTCAAGCCTGGCGCAAGCGGTTGCTCGACGATCTGGGCGATCAGGGCGACGTCTCGCAGCTGATCGAGAAGCGCAGCGACGCCGAGCTCGCGGCGCTGATGTGCAATCTGGGCGGCCACGACGTGCCGAGCATCCTCGAAGCCTTCCAGAGCATCGATCACGATCGGCCGGTCTGCTTCCTCTGCTACACGGTGAAGGGCTTCGGTCTGCCGCTCGCCGGCCACAAGGACAATCACGCCGGCCTGATGAGCGAGGCGCAGATCGAGCAATTGCGCGAGACGATGAGCGTGCGCGAAGGCCACGAATGGGAGCCGTTCGAGGGCCTGAGTGAACCGGCCGACACGCTCAAGTCGTTCCTCGCCGCGGTACCCTTCGTCCAGGATCCGATCCGCCGGCTTTCCGCGCCGCAGATCGCGGTGCCGCCGTCCCTCGTCGTGCCGCAGCAGAAGACGATCTCGACCCAGGCTGCCTTCGGCAACATCCTGAACGAGATCGGGCGCGAACAGTCGGAGCTGGCGGCGCGCATCGTGACGACCTCGCCCGACGTGACGGTGTCGACCAATCTCGGCGCCTGGGTGAACCGGCGCGGCCTGTTCGGGCGCGATCAACTGAGCGACCTGTTCCGCGAGCAGAAGATCCCGTCGGCGCAACGCTGGGAGACGAGCCCCAGGGGCCAGCACATCGAACTCGGCATCGCCGAGATGAACCTGTTTCTGCTCCTGGGCGCGATGGGTCTCTCACACAGCCTTTTCGGCACGCGTCTCGTTCCCATCGGCACGCTCTACGATCCCTTTATCGCGCGCGGCCTCGATGCGCTGAACTATGCCTGCTACCAGGACGCCCGCTTCATGCTGGTGGCCACGCCGTCGGGCGTGACGCTCGCACCCGAAGGCGGCGCGCATCAGAGCATCCACACGCCGTTGATCGGCATCGGCCAGCCCGGCCTGCTCTCCTACGAGCCCGCCTATGTCGATGAGCTGGCCGTGCTGATGCGCTTCGGGCTGGATCACATGCAGCAACCGAAAGGCAGCTCGATCTATCTCCGCCTCTCGACGCGCTCCCTCGCCCAGCCGCAGCGTGCGCTCAGCGAGCAGCAGAAGGCCGATATCGTCTCGGGCGGCTACTGGTACGCCGAGCCCGAGGCCGGCGCCGACATTGCCATCGTCTGTATGGGTGCCGTCACGCCGGAGGCAATCGAGGCTCATCGAACTGTCACAAAGGACTTTGCCGGCGCGGGCCTGCTGGTACTGACCTCGCCCGACCGTCTGCACGGCGATTGGCTGGCCGCCCAGCGCGAGCGTGGCCGCACGTCAGGCACGATCGATCGCTCCTCGGCACCCGTCGAGCGCCTGCTCGCGCCCTTGTCGCGCGATGCCCGCATCGTCACCGTGATGGACGGCCATCCGCTGGCCCTTTCCTGGCTCGGCAGCGTGCGCGGCCAGCGGGTCGTGCCCCTGGGCATCGAGACCTTCGGCCAGTCCGCCGACATTCCCGACCTCTATCGCGCCTATAAGCTCGATGCGGCCGCCATCATCGACGCGGTGGCGCGCGCCGTCTAAAATGGCGGCATGAAAGTAGACGGCAAGCCGTATCGCACCATCTGGCTCGGCGCCGACGGCGCGACCGTGCAGGCGATCGACCAGACGCTCCTCCCCCACAAGTTCATCGTGCGCGATTTCCGGTCGATGAAGGACGCCGAGAAGGCCATCCGCACCATGATCGTGCGCGGCGCGCCGCTGATCGGCGCGGCGGCGGCCTACGGCATGGCGCTCGCCATGGCGGCCGATCCGTCGGATGCGAACCTCAAGCAGGCCCATGACGTGCTGCTCGCCTCCCGCCCGACAGCGGTGAACCTGCGCTGGGCGCTCGACGACATGCGGGCGCTGCTGTCGCCTCTCGCGCCGACCGCGCGCCGCGATGCGGCCTACAAGCGCGCGGCCGAAATCTGCGACGAGGATGCCGACATCTGCCGCCGCATCGGCGAGAACGGGCTTGGCCTGATCAAGAAGCTGAAGCCGCGCGATGGAAAGCGCATCAATGCGCTCACCCATTGCAACGCGGGCTGGCTCGCGACCGTCGACTGGGGCACGGCGCTGGCGCCGATCTACCAGGCCCACAATGCCGGCATCCCGATCCATGTCTGGGTCGACGAGACGCGGCCCCGCAACCAGGGCGCGTCGCTCACGGCCTGGGAGCTTTCCAAGCACGGCGTGCCGCACACGGTGATCGCCGACAATGCCGGCGGCCATCTAATGCAGCACGGCCGGGTCGACTTCTGCATCGTCGGCACCGACCGCACGACGCGGCGCGGCGATGTCTGCAACAAGATCGGCACCTACCTGAAGGCGCTGGCCGCACATGACAACGGCGTGCCCTTCTATGTCGGCTTGCCCTATCCGACCATCGACTGGACCATCGAGGACGGCCATCGCGAGATCCCGATCGAGGAGCGGAGTGCAACGGAAGTCTCGCGCATGGCCGGCCGCACGCCATCGGGTGAAGTCGTCACTGTCGACATCCTGCCCGAAGGCAGCCCGGCCGCGAACCCGGCCTTCGACGTGACGCCGGCGCGGCTGGTGACGGCACTGATCACCGAGCGCGGCGTGTGCGCGGCGAGCGAAGCGGGATTGCTGTCGCTTTATCCCGAGCAGGCAAAAGCGGCGTGAATTGCCCGGCGTGAATCTCACGCCCACGGCCCGCGCGATCGCGGGTCTCGGCTTCACCCAGATCGTCGGCTGGGGCACGACCTACCTGATGCCCTCGGTGCTGGGCCGCGAGCTGCAGCGCGACTTGGGCCTCACACCGGAGCTCGCCTTCGCCGGCATCACCGTGATGTTCGGCCTGAACGCGGTCTGCTCGCCGCGCATCGGCAGGATCGTCGACCGCATCGGCGCGCGCAGCCTGATGGCTTCGGGCTCGCTGGTCTATGCCGTTTCGCTGGTCGCGGTCGCCTCCGCGCGGGGTCCCCTCACCTATCTCGCCGCCTGGGTGCTGATGGGCATCGCCTCGGCGCTGGCGCTCAGCACGCCCTCCAGCATCGCGATCGCGCAGGTCGCGGGACCGGGCGCGCGGCGGGCGATCGCCATGCTCACCATCATCGGCGGCTTCGCCTCGACCGTGTTCTGGCCGGTGACCGGTGCGCTCGACGCCGCGCTCGGCTGGCGCACGGTGCTGCTGATCTATGCCGCCGTGCATCTGCTGGCCTGTGCGCCGGTCCACTGGCTGATCCTGCCGCGCCGCCCGCCCAGCCATCCGCTCGCGGCGGCGACGGCGCCCTCCTCGGCCGCCGTCGCGCCCGAGGAGGCGGGCCGCATCTTCCTGCTGCTGAACGTGACGCTCTCCTTCGGCGCCTTCGTCTTCACCGGCGTGCAGCTGCAGATGATCGAGATGCTGCGCGGCCTCGGCCACCCGCCGGCCTCGGCCCTGCTGCTCGCCTCGCTGATCGGCCCGGCCCAGGTCGGCATCCGCATCTTCGAGCTGATCTTCGGCCACCGCTATTCGATCATGCGCTCGGCCGTGTTCGGCTCGCTGATGCTGCCCGTGGGGCTTGCTCTCGCGATCGTGGGCGGCGGCAGCTTCGTCGTGGCGCTGCTGGTGGTCGCGACCTACGGCATGTCGAATGGCCTGAAGGCCGTGCAGCGCGCGACCCTGCCGCTCGCTTTGTTCGGCCGCGCCCAGTTCGGCGCCCATATGGGCCGCCTCGCCCTGTCGCAGGGCATCGTCTCGGCCGTGGCGCCGCCGATCATGGCGGCGGTGCTGAGCCGCTTCGGCACGGCGGGCGCGCTCTGGCTCTGCTTCGGTTTCGCCGCCGTCTCGCTCGGCGCCATGCTCATGCTGGCGCAGCGCAGCCGGGCGATTCGCTAACGCCGGAACTCGTAGTCGAAACCCTTGCCGTCCTTGCACACGGCGAGTGTGTCGCTCTGGCGCCGGCAGGTGAGGAAGTTCGGCTCGGCGAGCCAGGTGCTGGTCGGCCGGCAGGGCGTCGCGGGCTGCGTGGTGTGCAGGCTGCCCTCGCCGCCGAAGGACGCGGTGATCTGTGCGCGGCACTGGATGTTGCCGTAGGTCGGGCAGATCTCGTCCATCTCGCGCTGGCCCTGGCCGTTCTTGTCGAAGCAGATGCGGCCCGCCTTCACGGTGCAGGTCTCCGACCGGCCCGCGCCGCCCATCAGCGACTGCGTCTCGTGACCCAGGGTCCAGCAGCCTTCGAGCAGCGAGAGGTCTTTCTTCGCCCAGCGGTCGGCCGGCAGCGGTGCGGGCGGCGCTGGGGGCGGGGGCGGCGGCTTGAGTTCGGCCGTCTGCTGGGGCCGCGGCGGGCCCGCCTCCTTCGGCAGGTCGAGCGGCGGCGGCGCGGGCGGCGGAATGGCGGCGCAGGCGAGCCGTTGCTTCGCCAGCTCGCCCTCGAGCCGGGTCAATTGCCGGATCAGGTCATCGCCGTGCTTGCGGTCGTCGGCCAGCGCGGCGGGCACTCCGGGGCAGAAATTCCAACCAGCGACCGGCATCACCAGGGCGCAGGCCCGCAGCAGCACGATACCGGTGATGACAACGAGGGCGAGGAACACCGCCCACAGCGCGACGGACAGACGCAAAGAGAGGGTCCTTGCAATGGCCGGCGTGAGGCTATCGCGCGCGCATCTGTCACGCAACGATGGCTAGAGCGGCTTCCGATCGAAGCGCCTCGACCGTCGGCACATTCCGCTCGGCACTCCAGCCGAACGGAATATGCTCTGGTTTATGGTGCCTCCCGGCGAAACTCGTAGTCGAAGCCACTGGCCGAGGTGCAGAGCGCGAGCGAATCACCCTGTCGCCGGCACGTCAGGGCATTCGGCGCATCGTTCCAGGTGACACTCGTCGGCTGGCAGGTGACGGTCGGCTGCGTGGTGTGCAGGTTGCCGTCATCCGCGAATACGGCGGTGAGCGGCGCCGCGCAGGTGATGTCACCTTCGGCGGGACAGATCGTCGATACGTGCCGCTGACCTCGGCCATCGCCGCCAAAGCAGATTCGGCCTGCCTTGACCGTGCATTGCACGAGCGGACCTCCGGGAGCGCTCTGGGTCGTCTTGCCCTCATGGCCCAGCACCCAGCATCCTTCGAGCAGCGACAGGTCCCTCTTCGCCCAACGGTCGGCCGGCAAAGGTACCTTCGGCGGCGGCGGCGGCGGAGGCTTCAGTGCCGCTGTTTGCTGCGGACGCGGCGCTTCCGCTCGCCGAGGCAATTCGAGCGGCGGCGGCGACGGGCGCGGCACGGCGGCGCAAGCGAGTCGCCCGCGCGCCAGTTCACCCTCGAGACGTGCCACTTGTCGACGCAACTCGTCCGCGCGATCGCGGTCAGCCGACAGGCTGGCGGGTTGGCCGGGACAGAAATTCCACGCCATCGGCCGCAAATTGGAAGGCAGCGTCAGCCCACAAGCGGGCAGCAGCGCGATACCGATGGTGATGACGAGCGCCAGGAAGGTCAGCCAAAGCGCAATCGACAGGCGTGACAACCCGGCCCCCGCAGCTTATCGCAAAAGCTATCGCGCACCCCAGCGCGACGCAACGACCGCTGGCAGCGGCGCCCGACCCGGAATAGGGTCGGTCGACAAACTCCGGACACAATCGATGTCGACCACAGAGAAGCTTATCGCCTACGAGCTCTATCCCAACACCGCCGCGCGGCTCCGCCAGTCGCGCCGCGAGCGCAAGTGGATGGACGATACGGAAAACAAGTACGCCTATCGCTGCCTGCCCATGGTGATCGCCAACCAGTTCGGCTGGGACATCCTCTCGCCGCACCATATCCGCGCGACCTGGGACGGCAGCATGCCCAAGGAGGCGATCCGCATCGAGGTGCTCTACGGCGATGGCCCGTCCCTCTGCACCTCGCACTTCGGCTCGGGCGTGCTGACCTTCTCGATCCCTTATCTGTTCAAGACACCGCCGGGCTGGAACATGATGGTGCGCGGGCCGACCAACTCGCCCAAGGACGGCATCTCGGCGCTCGACGGCATCGTCGAGACCGACACGACCCATTCGACCTTCACCATGAACTGGAAGTTCACGCGCGCCTGCACGATCGAGTTCGCGCTCCACGAGCCGATCTGCATGGTCCACCCGATACAGCGCGGGCTGCTCGACATGTTCGAGCCGGCGCTCGAGCCCCTGGCGAACAACGCCGAGCTCAAGAGCCGGTACGAGCAGTGGAGCGCGGGCCGCGGCCGCTTCAATGCCAGCCTGCTCGAGCACGAGGCGACCGCGGTGAAGCAGGGCTGGGAGAAGGACTATTTCCGCTCGGCCGCCGAGACCAAGGTCAACGCGGGCGAGTTCCGCCGCAAGGAGTAGCTAGTCCGCCGTCCCGCAGATCTGCAGGATGGTCAGGATGTAGATGCGCACCATGTCGAGATAATCGGGAATGTCGACCCGCTCGTCCGGCATGGTGTTGTAGCGGCCGCCCGGCCCGCAGACGACTCCCGGCATGCCGGCCATGCGATAGAGGTGCGCGGCATCGGTGCCGTAGAAGCCGGGCGGCGTGATGGCGCCGGTCGGCTGCTTGGTGCCACGCACCTGCTCGTAGGCAGAGTTGATCGCCGTCACGATTGCGTTGTCCGGCGCCACCTCGAAGGACGGCATGGTGACGCGGCCCGTCTGTGCTTCGGTCTGTACCGTGGCCTTGAGGCCGGGATGGCGCTTCTCCAGCGCCTGCAGAACGCCCTGCAAATCGGCGATGGCGCCCGCTTCGGTCTGGCCGGGCGCGTAGCGGCCCGAACCCTTGATCCGCACGAAGTCGGCGACCTGCGGCGGCCGCCATTCGTGCAGTTCCCTGCTGAGCGCGCCATGGACCACGCCGACATGCACGCGGTTGATCTTCTCGTGCTCGGGCGACTTGGCGCCGGAGAATTTCAGCGCGTTCAGCACGGGGATGAGATCGCAGGCGGCCGTGATCGCATCGACCGCCTCCTCGCGCTTGGAGAGATGGCGCGTGTCGCCCACCAGTTCGATGGTGAAGACGAACGCCGCGGCGTGCATGGTGAGGGCCTGCAGATCGGTCGGCTCGCTGTTGACGAAATAGTCGGCGCGCCAGCCCTGCTTGATCATCGACACCGTGCCGATGCCGCCCTGCAGTTCGCCCACCACATAGGTCAGGATCACGTCGCCTCTGAGCTTCACGCCGGCGTCAATCAGCGTCTTCAGGGCGCAGAAATACGCCGCGTCGCCCGACTTCATGTTGGAGACGCCGATGCCGTAGATGAACTTGTCGTCGACCTTCCCGCCCCAGGGATCGACGGTCCAGCCCTCGGTCACCGGGTTGGTGTCGATATGGCCGTTGAACATCAGGCTCTTTCCGCCGCCCGCGCCCTTGAGGCGGCCGATGGCATTCACGCGCCCACCATCGACGGGCGACAGCTCGGCCTCGAGGCCGAGGCCGCGCATCTGCTCCATCATCCAGCCCGCCAGCGCCTTCTCGCCGTCGGTCTGGGTGTAGCTCTTGTGCTGGACCATGCGGCTCAGGAAATCGAGGCAGAACTTGGTGTCGACCCTGGCGAGGATGTCCTTGGTATTCATTTGCGTTTCTCCCTTCAGCCGACCGGTGGCGGCGCCGCAGCCAAGAGCTCGCGCGTATAGGGGTGTCCCTGCCCCGCGCGCAGCTCGTCGATGCCCAGCAGGTCCACGATCTCGCCGCCCTTCATGACGGCGATGCGATGGGCGACCTGCTGGACGAGATTGAGGTCGTGGGTGATGAAAAGATAGCTCGTGCCGTGCGTCGCGCGCAGCCGGAGCAGCAGCTCGACCACCGAGGCCTGCACCGACACATCGAGCGGCGCGGTGATCTCGTCGCAGATCACGAGCTGCGGCTTGGCCGCAAAGGCGCGCGCGATCGCCACCCTCTGCTTCTCGCCGCCGGAAAGCTGGTGCGGATAGCGGCTGACATAGCCCGCGGGGAGCTGCACGTCGGTGAGGAGCTGCGGGATCGACTTGATGTCGCCGCCATAGAGCTTGAGCGGCCGCGCCAGCAGCTCGGCCACGGTGTGGCGTGGATTGAGTGAGGAATCCGGATGCTGGAACACGATCTGTACGGCGCGCCGGTAGCTGCGGTCCATGTGAGCGATACGCCGGCCGGCCAGGGTGATCGTGCCGCTGTAGTCGGCAAGGCCTGTCAACGCGCGCGCGAGCGAAGATTTGCCAGAACCTGATTCGCCCACGACTCCCAGGATCTCGCCGCGCTTGAGATCAATCCGGAGGTCGGCCGTGGCGGGTCGCTTGCGGTGATAGCGCACGGCGATGTTTTCGGCCGAGAGCAATGGCTCTGGCGTCGGCATGTCCGATACCAGCCGATGCTCCGGTCGCGGCACGGCGGCAACGAGGCGGCGCGTATAGTCGTGCGTCGGTGATCTGAAGATGCGGTCGGCCGGCGCCTCCTCGACGATGCGGCCACGCTCGAGGATCGCCACCCTGTCGGCGACGCGGGAAACCAGCGCCAGGTCGTGCGAGATGTAGAGCGCGGCGACGCCGGTCTCGGCTCGCAGCCGCGCGAAGAGATCCAGGATGCGCGCGCCGGTGATGACATCCAGCGCCGTGGTCGGCTCGTCGAACACGATCAGCTCGGGCCGGCAGGCGAAGGCCGTGGCGATCACCACCCGCTGTTTCTCGCCGCCCGACGCCTCGTGCGGGTAGCGTTTCATCAGGGCGGCGGGATCGCGCAGCTCGACATGCGCCAGCGCCTCGGTGGCGGCGGCCCAGGCTTCCTTCTCATCGAGCCCACGATGGCGCACCAGCACCTCGCTCACCTGCCGGCCGATGGAGAGCGTCGGATTGAGCGCGGTCGAAGGGTCCTGAAAGACCATGCTCATGCGCCGGCCGCGGATCGTCTCCAGCGCCTTGGCAGTCGCGGCACGAAGATCGGTGTCGCCGAGACCGATCTGGCCCTCCGATTCGCGCGCGTTGCGCGGCAGGTGACGCATGATCGCCCAGGCGAGCGAGGTCTTGCCCGAGCCCGATTCGCCGACCAGCCCCAGCACCTCGCCGGGCGCTATCGAGAGGGTCACGTCCTGCAGCACGCGCTGGCTGCCGGCGCGCGTCAGGTAGTCGAGCGAATAGTCGCGGACGGAAAGGACGCTCATCGCTCGTCCCGCGGGTTCAGCGCATCGCGCAGGCCGTCGCCCAACAGGTTGAAGCAGATCGCGGTCACGGCGATGGCCAGCGCCGGCGCCACGATGACCCACGGCGCCTGGTGCATGTAGCGCCGGGCCTCGGAGACCATCAGGCCCCATTCCGATTCGGGTGGCTGGGCACCCAACCCCAGGAAGGAGAGCGTGGCGAAGAGCATGACGGCGAAGGCGACGCGGATCGTGGCCTCGATGATCACGGGTGCGGCCACGTTGGGGAGCATCTCGCGGAGCACGATCCACGCTCCGCCCTCGCCGCGCGCGATGGCCGCCTTCACATAGTCCTGCTGGCGGGCCGCGAGCGCGACCGAGCGCGTGACGCGGGCCAGGCTCGGGGCGACCGAGATCGCGATGGCCAGCGCTGCATTGGTGCTGCCCTTGCCCAGCGTGCTCACCAGGATCAGCGCCAACAGGAGATGCGGCACGGCCATGACGGCATCGATGGTGCGCGTGATCGCCTCGTCCCAGCGGCCGCCGAGATAGGCCGACAGCGTGCCGATGCAGGCCCCGACGGCTGCGCCGGAGAAGGTCGCGAGCACGGCGAGCGGCACGGTCGAGCGTGCGCCGACCAGCAGCCGGCTCAACACGTCGCGGCCGAGCTGGTCGGCGCCGAACCAGTGCTTCACGCCGGGCGCTGCGAAGCGGCCGGCGAAGTCCATCGCCTCGGGCGAATAAGGTGCCACGAGGCTGCCCAGCAGGCAGGCCAGCACCAGCACGGCCAACAGCCCGAGGCCCAGCATGCCTTGCGGCGTGCGCGTGAGCCGATGCAGCGCGTCACTCATAGCGGATGCGCCTGTCGATCAGGACGTAGGCGATGTCTGCGAGCGTGTTCGCGATGGCGTAGGTCGCGGCCATGATCATCGCGCCGGCCTGGATCGACGGCAGGTCGCGCGAGGTGATGGCCACGATCAGGGCGCGGCCGATGCCCGGGATGGCGAAAATCTCCTCCACCACGATGATGCCGCCCAGCAGGTAGCCGACGTCGAGCGCCACGATGGTGATGGTGGGCAGCAGCGCATTGCGCAGCACATGACGCAGCAGCACGGTGCGCGGCGACAGGCCCTTGAGGCGCGCCGCGCGGACATAGTCGCTGTTCAGCACGTCGATCGTCTCCGATCGCACCATGCGCGAGACATGCGCGATCAGGATCAGAGACACGGTCATCACCGGCAGGATGAGATGGCGGATGCTGTCGCCCAGATCCTCGCTCGGCGCGACGTAGCCTGTCGCCGGCAGGAGCTGGAAACGATCGGCGACCACGATCAGCAGCAAGGTCGCCGTGACGAACTCCGGCAGCGACACGCCAAGATAGGAGATCAGGCTGGAGACGAGATCGGCCGCCGTGCCGCGCTTCAGCGCCGCCCACATGCCGAGCGGCACGGCGAGCACCAGCATCAGCGCCAGCGACGAGAATCCCAGAAGCAGCGAGCGGCCGAGTGCGGTGAACATCGCGGGCCCCACCGGCTGGCTGGTGCGCATCGACGTGCCGAAATCGCCCTGCAGCAACGCCGACAGCCAGTGCCAGTATTGCAGCCAGGCCGGATCGTTCAGCCCGAGCTTCGCCCGCACCGCCGCCAGCGCCGCGGGCGTCGCATTCTCGCCCAGCAAGGTCACCGCGGCGTCGGCCGGCAGGATCTGCGTCAGCCCGAACACCACGATGGAGACAACCAGCAGCGTGTAGAGCACCGTCAGCAGGCGACGCAGCAGCCAGGCGAGCGACACGCTTCTATCCCCGCTTCGGCGCGCCTTCGTCGAGCCAGACCTTCTCGAAGCGATAGATGTGGCCGCGCGGATGGAGCGTATAGCCCTTCACATAGGAGCGCTTGCCGGCCAGAAGGTCGAAGAAGAGCGGGATGATGCTGGGGGTCTCGGCATACATCAGGTCCTGCGCGTGGCCGTAGATCTCCTTTCGCCTGGCCTCGTCGGCGGTGCGCCGCGCCTCGAAGACCAGCTTGTCGAACTCCTTGTTGTTCCACCGGGTCTCGTTCCAGGCGGCATTGGACGTGTAGAGCAGCGAGAAGACGCCATCGACCGTCTGCTGCGTGTTGTAGAAACCGATATAGAACGGCCCCTTCTTCCATACCTGATCGAGATAGGTCGCGTGCGGCATGGTCTGCACGGTGATGCGGAAGCCCGCGGGCTTGGCCATCTCCCTTATGGCGACGGCGAGCTGGGTGCGCGTGCCGGGATTGTCGGAAGCGACCAGGGTGAGATCAATGCCGTCGGGATAGCCCGCCTCGGCCAATAGCTTCTTGGCGGCGGCGATGTCGGGCTTCTTGAGCGGCTCGGGCTTGAAGTAGCGATAGATGCCGTTGATCGGCACGTCCTGCCCGGGCGCACCGGCATCGAGCGCCACGAAGCCCACCAGCGCTTCCCGATCGACGGTGAGCGACAGTGCCTTGCGAACACGCAAATCGTTGAAGGGCTTGGCGTCGCAGCCCATGTTGACGTTCAGGAACTGGCCGGAAGAGGTGCGCAGCGCGTCGACGCCCTTCACGCCCTTGAGGCGGCCGAATTCGCTGTTAGCGATGATCGCCATCATGTCGTTGTCGCCCGACAAGAGAGCCGACGTTTCGGCCGAGTTGTCGGGATAGACGCGGATCTCGATGCGGTCGAGATAGGGCTGGTCGGGAATGAAATAGTGCGGATTGCGCTCGACCACGATCAGCCGGTCGGGCTCGTAGCTCACCAGCTTGAACGGCCCGCAGCCGACCGACTCGCGCGACAGGCGGCCGATGTCGCCCTGGGCAATGGCGGCCGGGATAATGCGCGTGTCGAACACCGCCACCGTTGCCGGCAGGTCGGCGAAGGCCGTGTTGAGACGAAACAGCACGGTCTCGTCGTCGACCGCGACCGCTTCCTTGATCATCGACACGATGGCGCGCGCGGGCGAGGCGACCTTGGGATCGAGGATCGCCTGATAGGTCGCCACGACGTCCTTCGCGGTGCACGGCGAGCCGTCGCTGAACTTCACGCCGGGGCGCAGCTTGAAAGTCCATTCGGTGAAATCGGCATTGCCCGACCAGGAGAGCGCCAGATCGGGCAACGGCTCCATGTTGGTCGTCAGCGTCGTCAGGTTGGCGTAGCAGAGCTCGGCCACCATGTGTTCGGGATTGACCCGCGTGCGCAGCGGATGGATGACGCTCGCGGCCTGGTCGACGGAGATGCGGAGCGTTCCGCCGCGCCGCGGCGTGCCTTGCGCGAGGGCGAGGCCAGGCAACGCCGCCGACAAGCCCGTGGCCAGTACCGTGCGCCGCGTCGGATGTCCCATGATCGCCCCCTTTGTCATTTCTCGGTCGCCACGTAAGGCGTGACCATCTTCTTCGGATCGACGATGCGATCGAACTCGGCCTCGTTCACGAAGCCGAGCTGCAGCGCCGCCTGCTTCAAGGTGAGATCGTGCTCGCTCGCGTGATGGGCGATCTGCGAGGCCTTGTCGTAGCCGATCACCGGCGCCAGCGCCGTCACCAGCATCAGCGAACGCTCGACGTGGGCCTTGATCGCCTTGAGGTTGGGCCGTGTGCCCTCGATCATGAACTTGCGGAAGTTGGTGCAGCCGTCGGCCAGCAGCACGATCGAGTTCATGAGGTTGAAGATCATCAGCGGCTTGTAGACGTTCATCTCGAGGAAGCCGCCCGCCCCGCCCATGCCGACGGCGACGTCGTTCGCCATCACCTGAATTGCGATCATGGTCAGCGCCTCGGCCTGGGTCGGATTGACCTTGCCCGGCATGATCGAGGAGCCCGGCTCGTTCTCCGGCAGGATCAGCTCGGCCAGACCCGCCCGCGGCCCGCAAGCCATCAAGCGGATGTCGTTGGCGATCTTGTAAAGCGAGTTGGCGAGCGTGCGCAGCGTGCCGGAGAGCTGGACCAGCGCATCGTGCGCGCCCTGGACGGCGAACTTGTTGGGCGCGGTCACGAACGGCAGGCCCGAAAGCTTGGCGATCTCCGCCGCCGCGGCCTCGGCAAAGCCCGGTTCGGCATTGATGCCCGTGCCGACGGCCGTGCCGCCCAGCGCCAGCTGGTAGACGTCCGCCATCGCCTGCTCGATGCGGGCGAGATCGTCGGCCAGCATGACGGCATAGCCCGACCATTCCTGGCCCAAGGTGATGGGCGTGGCGTCCTGCAAATGCGTGCGGCCGATCTTCACGATATCGGCCCATTCGCGCGCCTTGGCGTCGATCGCCTCGTGCAATGCCTTGACCGACGGCAGCAGCTTCCGCGTGACGCCGATCGCCGCCGCCATGTACATCGCCGACGGGAAATTGTCGTTCGACGATTGCGACATGTTCACGTGATCGTTGGGATGCACCGGCTTCTTGGAGCCGAGCGGCGTGCCCGCGAGCTGGCAGCAGCGGTTGGAGATCACCTCGTTGACGTTCATGTTGAACTGCGTGCCCGACCCCGTCATCCAGACATGCAGCGGAAACATGTCGTGGTGCTTGCCGGCCGCGATCTCGTCGCAGGCCTGCACGATCAGCCCGTGCAAATCGGGGGCCAGCCGCCTGCCCGCCAGGTTGGCGTTGGCGCAGGCCTTCTTCAGGATCGCGTAGGCGCCGATCATCTCGCGCGGCATCAGGTCCTTGCCGATCGAGAAATATTCGAGCGAGCGCTGGGTCTGGGCGCCCCACAGCCGGTCGGCCGGGACCTCGACCACGCCCATCGCGTCCGACTCCTTGCGCATGTCCATGATTTGCGCTCCCTTGCCCGCCGAATGCGTACGCTAGTGCTTCTGCCCGGCTTCATGTGCGACGCCGAACTCTGGAAGGACATGGTGCCCGATCTCGAACGGCTGGGCCATGTCCACTACGGCAACGTCTATCAGGACGACACGCTGGAAGGCATGGCGCGGCGCGTGCTCGCCGAGACGCCCGACCAATTCGTGCTGGTCGGCTTCTCGATGGGCGGGTTCGTCGCCCGCGTGCTCGCCCTGATGGCGCCCGAGAGGGTCACGGGCGTGGCGTTCGTCGCCTCCTCGGCGCGCGAATACACCGCCGAGGAAAGACAACGCCGCCAGCAGGGAAATCTGCCCGGCGACCGCGCGCCGCGCGCCAATGCCGGCGTGGCGCTGGGCCTCCATCCCGACCGCGAGCGCGATCCCGTCCTCCTCGAGCGGCTGCGCGGCATGCAGCGGCGGCTCGGACCCGAAGTGCGCCGGCACCAGTCGGCGCTGATCCGCAAGGATGGCTACGAGGATCTGGCGCGCATCACCTGCCCCTCGCTGGTCGTCGCCTGCCGGCAGGACCGGCTGCGGACTTTCGCCGAGGTCGAGCGCATGGCGACGCAACTGCCGCACTCGTGCTTCGAGGTGATCGAGGAGTGCGGCCACATGGCGCCGCTGGAGAAGCCGAAGGAACTATCGGCGATCCTGTCGCGCTGGGTCGAAGGCGCCGGTCTTTAACGGCGGAAGAAGAGCTGCCACAGCTTGCCCGGCCCCAACTCCCTCGAGAGCTCGACCGCGCCCACGTAGATCAGGAACGACGAGAACAGCCAGACCTGCACCACGGCGAAATGCTGCCAG
>DATJWN010000363.1:0-35365 GCA_035501235.1 Reyranella sp. | reverse complement strand
AGAATGCTGTTGCCGTTCGGTGTCACGTCGCAGACATTGAGACCGACACGCAGCGGCAATGGGCTCTCGCGCAGAAATTCAACGGCGGCGGAAACGGCGCCTACAGCGCTGCTAAATTCCACAAGGAAGCCGTCGCCCATTATATTCGATACGCGGCCTCCATATTTCTTAGCGGCCGTTTCGATGGTGGCAGCCAGCGTATCTCTCTTGGCAATTGTGCCCGCCTCGTCCTCGCGCATGAGGTTCGTCGAGCCTACGATATCGGCGAACATGACAGCGGCGAGATGGTGTTTCCCTGCTATCACTTGAAGATGCTCTCCGCCGCCGATTGCTACCGAGAAGTTTATACGAAAATAGAGATTAAACCGCGCCCCCGATGTGTGCCAGTTGGCCGAATCGCGCTCAGAGCTTCAATGAGCAATAAACTAGAGAGCTTATTTGGAGTGTGGGTTAGGCCCTTCACCCGCCCCGGACTGAGGCGGTAAGCTGCGGAAATGAGTCGTTATGTCCGATAGTGGCCCAATCGTATTATTTCGCTAGGTCACCGCGTTTGGTCTTTGTTACGACATAGCGAACTCTGTAAAGCCTTCGAACGGTATGGTTGTGGGTTCGCCACTAACAATCGAACGAATCGTCCTCGAACGGGTCGTAGTCGTCGAGGCGGCGGGTTCGTGGCTCGTCCCACGCATAGTCGCGGGCTTCCCGCTGACGCCACCACACATGCTCGTCGAGCCAGGCCTGACGCCGCTCGGCATCGGGATCAGGCGGCGGCGCGGGTTCAGGCGCGGGTGCAGCTTCTGGCTCGGGCTCCGGGATAGGCGGAGGCAACTCCGGCGGCGTGGGAACGACGGCAATCTCCTCGGGCGGTGACGAGAGGACCTGCGCCGCGGGCTCGTCGTCATCCTCTTCTTCGTACGGCTCCTCGTACGCCCGTCTGATCATCTCCTCGAGCCCGTAGCGTTTGAACTCCCACGTCAACCGCTCCATCTCGGTCCAACCGGTCATGTCCGGTACGGGCTCGGGCACGGCTTTCTTGTGCGCCCGCTTCAGCCGGCGGCCGAACGCGGCACTCATCGGCGCCGCTTCCGTGCTTCCCGCGCCTGCTCGGCTTGCGCTTCCTCGATCTCGCGCAGCCGTGCCTCTTGGTCGAGCGTCTCGAGCGAGCGGCGGCGGTATTCGAGCATGGTCGCGAAGTCCAAGGCGTCGCGCGGGGCAAGTTTTCCGCTCGCGGCGGCGGCGATCACCGTGGCCTGGGCTTCGGCCACGCTCTTCACGTCCGTCACCTCCGGCAGGTCGATGCGCACCGGCTGTCTTCGGTCGCGCCACAGCCGGCGCGCGATCTCGGCGCCGTACATGTTGCCGGCGCGCGCGGCCTCGATCGCGGCGCGGGCGACGTCGGCGATCTCGGCGTCGCCCACGGGCGCGGAGGTGGGCGCGGCTGCCGGCGCGATCGGCACGGGCAGGCGACGGTCGCTCATGCGGCGGCTCCGGTCGTCGGCGGGAGGGCGGCGAGCAGGCCGAGCCGGCGTGCCCGCTTCTGCAGCCGGAACGCCGTCGCGCGCGAGACGCCCAGCGCCTCGCCCATGTCGATCGCGCTCATGCCCTTGTCGAGCAGGGCGGCGGCCCGCTCCAGGATCCGGTCGGCGGCGTGCCACGACCAACGCTGGCTGTCGCCGCGATCATCCAGATGCACCGCCAGCGGCTCGATGGCCGGGCCGTGCAGGCTGCGCGTCTTCTCGAAATGGATCTCGAACTGCGTGCCGTCGGCCGGGGTCCAGTCGTCGGGCCGGCGCATCGCCATCACCAGGTCGAGCACGTCCTCGCGCCGGCTGCTGCCGCGCTGCAGGCCCTTCTTGTTGGCGTGATGGATCATCAGCACGGCGCGGCCGAACTGGCGCTGCAGCACGAGGAAGCGCTGCAGCTCGTGCCAGCGGTCGGGATCGCCGTCCTTGATTCCGGCCAGGCTCGCGAGATTGTCCAGGACGACCAGCTCGGGCTGGCCCCAGCTCTTCATCAGCCGGGCCTGATCGTCGCCGCGGGCGAGATCGAGGATGGGCCCCCGATTGAGGTCGGCGAGGATGAAATCGAGCGTATCCGGCGGCGGGCCGAAGCGTAGGAGCCGCTGGCGCATCTCGGCCGCCGCCATCTCGCCGTCGACATAGAGCACCCGGTGCGGCCGCGGCGCCGTCCAGCCGAGGAAGCCTTCGCCCATGGCCGCGGCGCGGGCGATGCCGAGCGCCACGAATGTCTTGCCGAGCCCGCGCGGCCCGTAGAGCAGGGCGAGGCTCTTGCTGTTCAGGATCGGCGCCAGGATCGGCTCGGCTTCGGGCAGCCGCGCCTGGGCGAGCTCGGCCCCTGACAGGCGGGGGAGAAGGGGGATATCCATCTTCAATGGATATAGGGTAATTATAGATGTACTTCAAGAGCCGATGGAGGGGATAAGGGGGGTGGTGAGACTCTGAGACTTCCGCCCGATAAGCCCGATTTACATGGTTCGGATCGGTCTCACGCCCCTGAGACTCGGAGCCGGGGCGATTGAGACTATTCGTACAGGTCGGTGTGCTCGGCGGCGCCGGTGCGCAGCCAGGCGGTGACGCCGCGGCCGAGCAGGAAGCCGGTGCTGAGCAGCATCACCATCTCGACCAAGTCCTCGACCGGGCTCTCGGTGCCGAGCGTCACCTCGATCACGGCATGCACCAGCACGAAGACCAGCAGGACGATCGCGAGCCAGAACCCGTCGCCGGCGCGCCGCAGGCGGACGGTGTCATGGGCCTTGTCGTGGGCGAGCGACAGCAGCGCGCCCCGCGCCACGCCGACCAGCAGGCCGGCCACGGCGGCGGTCCAGCGCTGCAGATCCATCAGGTCGCGCGGATCGGGATAGCCCACGAGGGCCAGCGTCGCGATCACGGCGCAGACGGGCGGCAGCAGGAGCTTCCAGCGCGCCACCATCGGCCTCGTGTGCTGCTCCCAGGTGCCGAAGGTCACGGCGAAGGCGGACGCGATCATGATCGCGTCCATCGCCAGCATCTTCGGGGTCATGGCGCAGAACCTAGACCTGATGGGCCATCGGCGGGGCGGGGATGGGCCGCACGCGCTCATAAGCCGCGGCGGCGCGCAGGACCAGCGCATCGCGCGCGTGGCCGCCCACGATCTGCAGGCCGATCGGCAGGCCCTCGCGGTCGAGGCCGCAGGGGATGGTCGCGGCGGGCTGGCGCGTGAGGTTGAAGGTGAGGGTGAAGGGCGTCCAGCCGATGTCGACGCCGTCGCCGCCCCAGGCCGCGTTGTGGTTCACCTCGAAGGCCGTCATCGGCATGGTGGGCGTGAGCAGCAGGTCGTACTTGGCCATGAACGCGTTCATGATCGAGGCGACCTGCTGGCGCTGGTGGATGGCGGTGACGACCGTCTCCTGGCCGAGGCCGGCGCCGGTCTCGGCGGCCTTGAGCAGGCCGGGATCCATCAGCGCGCGCTTCTCCTCGCTGTAGCCCTTCACCAGGATCGCGACGTTGCTCTGCCAATGCGCGTTCAGCACCCGGCGCGGATCGAGGCCCATGAGGTCGGGCGAGTCCTCGACGACCTTGGCGCCCAGTGTCCGGAACACCTTGGCGGCATTCTCGACGGCGACCGCCACGTCGCGATCGATCTTCTCCTTCTCGACGAAGCCCAGGTTCGGCGAATAGGCGATGGTCAGGCCCTTCACGCCCTTGTCGAACCCCTTGAGGTAATCCTCCTCGTCGTCGGGCCGGCCGTAGGGATCGCGCGGATCGGGGCGGGCGATGACGTTCATCATCATCGCGGCATCGCGCACGGTGCGCGTCATCGGGCCGACGTGGCTGAGCGTACCCTGCGCCGAGACGGGCCAGAGCGGCACGCGCGCCTGCGTGGGCTTCAGCCCGAACAGGCCGGTGAAGGAGCAGGGGATGCGGACCGAGCCCGCGCCGTCGGTGCCGATGGCGAGGCTGCCCATGCCGACCGCTTCCGCCGCGACGCCGCCGCCGGAGGAGCCGCCCGGCGTGCGCTCGAGCTTCCAGGGATTGCGCGTGACGCCGAACAGCGCGGAATCCGTCACGCCCTTCCAGCCGTACTCGGGCGAGGTCGTCTTGCCGAGCAGCACCGTGCCGGCCTCGCGGAGATGCCGGGCCGAGGGCGCGTCGACCGGCCAGGGGCCCTCGGCGTCGGTCGCCATGCTGCCCATGCGCGTGGGCAGGCCCTTGGTCAGCACCATGTCCTTGATCGTGACCGGCACGCCGTCGAGATCGGAAAGGCGCTTGCCGCCCTTCTTCCAGCGCTTCTCCGAGGCGCGCGCGGCACGCAAGGCACCTTCCGGATCGAGATGCTGGAAGGCGTTGAGCTGCGGGTTGAAGGCTTCGACGCGGGCGAGCGCCGCCTTGGCGGCCTCGACCGGCGAGGCCTTGCGCGACTTGAAGAGCTTGACCAGCTGGTAAGCCGGCATCATCGCGAGATCGGCGGTCACGTCTTCTTCTCCGGCAGCACGGGGAATTCGATGGGATGGGCCTCGGCGTATTGATGCGCGGCGGCGAGGACGGCGGCATCCTTGTAGTGGCCGCCCACGATCTGCAGGCCGATGGGCAGGCCCTCGCGGCTGATGCCGCAGGGCACGGTCGCGGCGGGATGCCTGGTCATGTTGAAGGTCGCGGTGTAGGGCGACCAGCGCCAGTTGGGCTTGCCGTCGGGCAGGTCGGGCGCCTTCTTGAGCACGGCGAAGGGCTGCACCGCGATCGTGGGCGTGACGACGAAGTCGTATGCCTCGAACAAGAGGTTCCAGGCGACCGCCGACTCGCGGCGCACGACCATGGCGTTGATGCAGTCCTGCAGCGTGTACTTGAGGCCGAGCTCGGCATCGGCGCGCAGGCTGGGATCGAGCTCGCCGTGCCGCTCCTTCGGATAGAGCTGCAGCAGGCGCTGGCTGTTGGTGAGCCAGAGGGTCGAGAAGGCCTTGGAGGTCTCGGCGTGCGGATAGGGCGGCTCGGCCTCCTTGATCTTCCAGCCCATCTTGGCGAGCCGGCCCACCGCCTTGGCGACCAGGGAAGCGACCTCGAGATCGACCGGATGGTCCGACATGCGCGCGATGAAGGCGACCTTGGGCCTCTTGATCGGATGCTTCAGCGCCTTCACGTAGTCGGTGTCGTCGGCGGGGAGCTGCGTGGCATCGCGCGCATCGGGCCGCGTGATGACGTTCAGCATCAGCGCGCAATCGACGGCGGTGCGGCACATCGGGCCCGTGTTGGCGAGATCGCCGTTCATCCCCGGCGGCCAGGCCGGCACGCGGCCGTAGGTCGCCTTGATGCCGATCAGCCCGTTGAAGCTCGAGGGGATGCGCACCGAGCCGCCGCCGTCGGTGCCGATGGCGAGCGGTCCCATGCCCGCGGCGACCGCCGCCCCCGCGCCGCCGCTCGAGCCGCCCGGCGTGAGGTCGGTGTTCCACGGGTTGCGTGTGACGCCGTTGAGCGGCGTATCGGTCACGCCCTTGTGGCCGTATTCGCTGCTCGTGCTCTGCGCGAACACGATGGCGCCCGCCTCGCGCAGCCGCGCGACGGCCGGCGCATCGGCATCGGCGGGCGTCTTGTCGGTGAGCTTGCTGCCCATGGTCGCGGGCCAGCCCTTCACGCGGACCAGCTCCTTGATCGACACGGGCACGCCGTCGATGTCGGACAGAGGCTTGCCCTTCTTCCAGCGCCGCTCGGAGAGGCGCGCGGCGGTGAGCGCGGCTTCGGTATCGACATGGCGGAAGGCGCTGATCGTGGGGTTCACCGCCTCGGTGCGCGCCAGCACCGCCTTCATCGCCTCGACGGGCGAGGCCTTGCCCTTGGCGTAGAGGCGCGCGAGGTGCGCCGCCGTCATCTGCGCGAGGTCCTTGCTCATGCGGCGGCTCCTTTGGCCGTGCTGTACTGGCGGGTAAGTTGCTCGGCCTGGAAGGCGGCGGTCATGCTCTCCTGGCCGCGGCCGAGCCTGGCGTAGAGATCGGCCAGCGCGCGCTTGGTGGCGGGGATCGTCGGCCGTTCGGCATCGTCGGCCTGCAGGATCTTGAGCGCCGCGTCGTTCCAGCCGGAGCGGATCAGCGCGTCGAGATGGACGGCGCCGAACAGGGCGCGCTGCGCGATGCTGCCGCCGATCGGCTGCAGGTGCGGCATGGCCTGGCCCAGCAGACGCGCTGCTTCGGCATGATCGCCGCGGGCGTGAGCGGCAAGTCCGTGCGCGGCGGGCACGGCGCAGTCGGCCCAGGCCTCGCGCTCATGGGGCTTGGCGCTCTCGGCGCGGTCTTCCAGGCTCGCCAGCATCTCGGTGACCGCGCTCTGCTCGCCGGCGCGTGCCAGCGCGTAGAGATATTGCAGGTCGAGGAAAGGCACATAGTGCTCGTGCAGGCGGCCCTTCAGGTAGGAGGCGATGTCGGTCCAGCGCGCACCCACGTCGACGCCGCGCAATTCGAGGCGCGCGAGCAGCGAGATGGCGTTGATCTGATCCTCGGAGAATTCCTTCCACACGCCCCACACGCGCTTGTCGAACAGGTCCAGCGCCTCGTCGGTGCGGTCGAGGTCGATCAGGAACAGCGCCTGATGCCACCAATTGTGGGTGTACATGAAGGAGTTGCAGTCCTCCCACGTGTCGCTCATCGATTGCAGGAACGCCACGCCCTCCGTCATGCGGCCGCGCGCTTCCAGGCAGTGCGCGACGGCGTGATGCGCCCAGGGATCGCGCCGCTCCATCTCGATCGCCGTGCGCGCGTGGCGCTCGGCCTCGTCGAGGCGGTTGCACTCCTCCAGGCCGAACGCATACATCGCCCAGACGTAATGGTTCTCGCGATTGGCGGCGAACGCGGTCTCGCCGAGCCGCAAGAGCGCCTGCGCGTCGCCGCGATTGAAAGCATGGAGCTGGCCGAGCTTGACGGCCAACAGATCGCGCGGCCATTCGGCAACCATCTTCTCGTGGAGGCTGAGCGCCTTGTCGCCACGCTGCGCGATCCAGGCCTCGGTCGCCTCGATCCAGGCGAGTTCCCGCGGCGTGGCGTCCTTGGCGAGCGCGCGGGCGCGGGTGAGATAGCGCTCGCCGAGCGTGCGGCCCTCAGCGGAGTTCATCGACAGGACGAGGTTGGCGGCCAGAGTGGGCAGGAGAGCACAACGCTCTTCCTTGTCGACGGCTGTCATGAAACGGTCGAAGCGCTTGCCGAAGGCCAACCATTCCTCGCGCAGGAAATCGAGGGCCTCGATCGCCTCGGCGCTGGCGTTGCCGATCTCCAGTCCCTGCGCGTCCCTCGCCAAGCTTCCCCTCGCTTTCCGAGGGCGAGCTTCGCACAGGGCCTAGGCCTGCTCCAGCCCTTCGCGCACCAGGCCCCATCGCATGGTGGTCCGTTGCTCGATCGGTCGCAGGATCAGGCGATCCATCGCGAGCCAGACGATGCCGATGGTGAGCATGCCGACCACGATGCGCGCCGACTGGAAATATTGCTGCGCGTTGAAGATCGCGTAGCCGAGCCCGTCGGTGCTGGCGATCATCTCGCCGCCGACCAGCGCGCGGAAGCCGAAGGCGATGCCGAGGCGGATGCCGGTCATCAGGTTGGGCAGGGTGGCGGGAAAGATGACGTGGCGGATCACGTCGGCCCGGTTGGCGCCCAGCGTGCGCACGGCCTCGACCAGCACCGGCTGTACCATGCGGATGCCGGTCAGCAGATTGTGCAGGACGGGAAAGAACACCGACATGACGATGATGAACGTCACCGCGCCCTGGCCGAGCCCGAACCACAGGATGGCGAAGGGGATCCAGGCGAGGCCGGGAATCGCCTGCAGCAGGTTGACCAGCGGATCGAAGAAGTCGCGGCTGGTGGAATTCAGCCCCATCAGGTAGCCGAGCGGGACGGCGAACGCGCAGCCGACGACGAAGCCCAGCATCAGGCTCTTCAGGCTGACGCCGAGATTGACCAGCAGGACGCCCGAGGCGAGATCGTCGCGGAAGGTCGCGATCACCTGGAGCGGCGAGGGGAAGAGCACTTCGGGCCAGATATGCGCCATCGACAGCGCCTGCCAGACGGCCAGGGCGACGACGAAGGCGAGAATCTCGATGGCGAGGCGCCGCGACATCATGCCTTTCCGTGGATGCAGCGCGTGAGCTCGTCGCGATGAGCGGCGAAGGCCGGATCGTTGACCAGCGCGTCCCAGCGGCGCGGCCGCGGCAGATCGATGCGACGGTCGGCGACGATGCGGCCGGGCCGGCCCGAGAAGGCGACGACGCGGTCGGACAGGAACACGGCCTCGTCGATGGCATGGGTGACGAAGAGCACCGTGGTGCGCTCATGGCTCGCGATGGCGGCCAGCTCCTCCTGCAGGTGCTGGCGCGTCATCGCGTCGACCGCGGCGAAGGGCTCGTCCATCAGGAGCACCGTCGGGTTGTTGGCGAGCACGCGCGCCACGGCGACGCGCTGGCGCATGCCGCCCGAAAGCTGGTGCGGGTACTTGTCCTCGAAGCCGGCGAGGCCGACCAGCTCGACGAAGCGGCGCGTGAGCTTCTCGCGCTCGGGCCGCGGCATCTTCTTCAGCCGCGGGCCGAACTCGATGTTGGCCGCCGTCGTCTTCCACGGCAGCAGCGCATATTCCTGGAACACCATGCCGCGGTCGGCGCCGGGGCCTGTGACCTTCCTGTCCGAAACCCGGATCTCGCCCGATGTCGGCCGGTCAAGGCCCGCGACCAGCCGCAGGAAGGTCGACTTGCCGCATCCGGACGGGCCGATGACGGAGACGAACTCGTGCGGCCGGATCGACAGGCAGATGTCGTCGAGCGCCTTGACGTTGCTCTTCTCGCCCGTGTCGAAGTAGGTCTTCGACACGTTGCGCGCGACGAGCAGATCGGTCACTTCAACAGCTCGGGGTGCTGGGACCGCACCTGCTGTGTCACCTTGTTCAGCTCGACCAGATGCGGCTCGAGCTTGATCGGCGCGGGGATGAGCTTCTCCTCGGCGAGATAGTCGGCCGTGGTCTGCAGCGAGCGCGCGGTGAAGTCGTCGATCAGCGGATCGTATTGCAGGACGCCGAAGGAGACCTCGACGATGCGCGGCTCGACCTTGAGGAACTCCGCCTCGATGGCGGCGGCTTCCTTCTGGTTCTTGCGCACCCATTGCTGCGCTTCCCAGAGGGCCGCGACCGCGTCGGCGATCTTGGTCGGGTTGGCGGCGGCCCACTTGTCGGAGATCAGGAACAGCCCGCCGCCCTGCACGTAGCGGCCCAGCCGCAGCAGGAGGCGTGCCTTGCCCGCCATTTTCTCCCGGGTGAGCGTCAGGAACGGCTCCAGCCCCGCCATGCCGTCGACGGCGCCGGCGATCAGCATCTGCCCCATGTTGCCGTAGTTGGCGTTGACGCGCATGACGGAGTCGCGCGGCAGGCCCGCTTCCTTCAGCACCTGGTTCAGGCCCTGCGCCGGCGCGGTGCCCTGCGGCACGGCGATCTTCTTGCCCTTGAGGTCCTTGGGCGATTCGATGCCGGAAGACTGGCTCACCAGGATGCCGTAGGAGTCGCCGCCCTTGGCGTACATCGAGTAGGCCTTGAACGGGAGGCCGGTGGCCCAGGCGACGACCGTCGATTCGACACCGCCGCCCGCCCAGTCGGCCTGGCCCGCGGCCAGCGCCTGGTTTGCCTGCACGCCGGTCGCCAGCGTCTTCACGTCCACATCGAAGCCGTACTTGGCAAAGATGCCCTTCTTGGTGCCGACGTAGAACGCGGCCTGCGAGGCCGTGGTCAGGATGCCGAAATTCACCTTCACCTTGTCCTGCGCCGCCGCCGGTCCTGCGACCAGCAGCGCGCCGCAGGCTGCGAGCAGCGAGCGCTTCAGTATTCCCGTCATGTGTTCCTCCTTGTCATGGCCGCACGCCATATTTTGCTTTTGGTCCCAGGGTCGTGCGGATGCGCGCTTGCGCGGCATCGATGAAGCGGCAGAGATAGGGTCGCGTCTCGCGCGGATCGACGATTTCCTCGACGCCGAACGCTTCGGCGGTGCGGAAGGGCGAGGCCATCGCGCGCAACTCCTCCTCGATCTCCCGCTCGCGCAGTTTGGCGTCTGGGGCGGCGGCGATCTCGCGACGGAAGGCCGCGGCGACGCCGCCCTCGATCGGCAGCGAGCCCCATTCGGCCGACGGCCAGGCAAGCTTGAACTCGAGCCCGTTCTTCTCCGTCGTGCCCATGCCGGCCATGCCGTAGCACTTGCGGATCACGACGGTATAGACCGGCACGGTGGCCTGCAGGCCGACATAGACCGCGCGCATGCCCTCGCGCAGCGTCGCTGCGGCCTCGGCGTCGCGGCCGACCATGAAGCCCGGCACGTCGACCAGGAAGACGAGCGGGATGTGGAAGCAGTCGCACATCTCGACGAAGTGGATCTGCTTGCGCGCGGCCTTCACGTCCATGGCGCCGCCATAGACCATCGGATTGTTGGCGACGATGCCCACCACCTTGCCGTTCATGCGGGCGAGGCAGGTGATCAGCGCCTTGCCGTAGGTCGGCTGGATCTCGAACAGCGAATCGCGGTCGACCAGATGGCCGACGAGCTTCCTCATGTTGTAGGGCTTGCGCCGGTCCTTCGGCACGATGCGGATCAACTCGTCGTCGCAGCGGTCGACGGGATCGCTCGCCGAGACCGCGGGCGGCGCTTCCCAGACGTTGGACGGCATATAGGAGAGGAACCGGCGGACCTGCGCGAAGCAGGCCTCTTCGCTCTCGGCGCGATTGTCGATGGTGCCGGCATGATCGACGGCGATCTCTGGGCCGCCGAGATCTTCCTTGGTGATCTTCTGGCCGAGCGAGCGCTCGACCACGGGCGGGCCGGCGGCGAAGACCTGGCTGGTGCCGTCGACCATCACCGACCAATGCGAGAGGATGGCGCGCCCCGCGGGGCCGCCCGCCGCGGTGCCGAGCACGGCGGAGACG
The DNA here is from genome assembly GCA_035501235.1 of Reyranella sp. Taxonomy (GTDB): domain Bacteria; phylum Pseudomonadota; class Alphaproteobacteria; order Reyranellales; family Reyranellaceae; genus Reyranella. The sequence continues at coordinate 24,443 of DATJWN010000363.1, read as the reverse complement.
ACGGGCACCTTGCCCAGAAGCTCGACCGAGCGCTCGAAGCCGTGCACGCCGGGGAAGATCGAATGACCGCGCTTGTTGATCGAGGTGACGCTGCCGCCCGCCCCGTCGACCAGGTTGACCAGCGGTATGCGGTAGCTTGCGGCGAGGTCCTCGATGAAGCCGCCCTGGCCGCCCTTCTTGCGGTCTCCCGACCAGCTCGAGCCGCCGCGGATGGTGAAGTCCTCGCCGCCCACCGCGACCGGCCGGCCGTCGATGTTGGCGAGCCCCATCACATAAGGCGCGGGCGTGACGCCCGTGAGCGTGGCGCCGTCGTACTTGCCCTGGCCTGTGAGCGTGCCGACCTCCTGGAAGGAGCCGGCATCGACGAGGCCCGCCACGCGCTCGCGGATCGTGAGCCGGCCGCGCTCGTGATGCCGGGCGACCGCATCCGGGCCGCCCAGCGCCTGCGCCGCACGCCGGCGTTGGCGCAGCTCCTCGACCTCCGCTTCCCAGCCGTGCTGCTTCGTCGGATCGCTCATCGCGTCAGGACCGCCAGTACCTGGCCCTCGCTGATCGCGGCCTTTTCGTCGACCATGATGCGGTCGACGGTGCCGCCGTCCTCGCTGATCACCGGGATCTCCATCTTCATGGACTCGATGATCATCAGCGTGTCGCCCGCCTCGACCTTCTGGCCGACCTTGGCGAGGATCTGCCACACCGAGCCCGCCACTTCCGCCTTCACCTGGATCGCCGCCATTCGTTTCCCCCTCAGAAGCTCGTCGGCCAGGCGCGCATCAGGTGCTGGCCGATGCCGCCGGTGAGCCGCGAGCGATGCACCTCGAGCATGCGGATCAGATAGTCGCGCGTCTCGTGGGGCTGGATGATGGTCTGCACCGCGAAGACGGCCGCGGCGTCCCACGGCTCGCTGTCGCGGCTCATCTCGGCAAAAGCCTCGTCGAAGCCGGGCTGGCCGGGCTCCAGGCCGTGCACGATCTTCACCGCGAAGGTCGGGTCCATGAAGCTCACCTCGGCGCTGGGCCAGGCCGCGACCTCGTCGGAATTGCGGCCGCCGCCCATGTTCAGATAGGCCTGGCCGTAGGTCTTGCGCAGGATCACCGAGAGCTTCGGCACGGTGCAGAGCTGCAGCGCCTGCATGAAATTCATGATCTTGCCCGGCGCGCGCTTGCGCTCGGCGTCGATGCCGATCGAGAAGCCGGGCGTGTCGACGAGCAGGATCACCGGGACGTTGAAGCTGTCGCACATCACCAGGAACGAGGCGCCCTTCTCGCAGGCATCGGTGTCCATGGCGCCGCCGCGGAACAGCGGGTTGTTGGCGAGGATGCCGACGGTGCGGCCGTTCAGGCGGGCGAGGCCGGTGGTCAGCACCTTGCCGAAGCGCGCCTTGATCTCGAAGAAGCTGCCGTCGTCGACGATGGCGCGCACGATGCGGCGCACGTCGTAGACCTGGGTTCGCTTCTCCGGCAGGAGCCCGGCGATGTCGGCCATCTGCGCACCGGAGCCGGCCGGCACGGGCTTCTCGGGCGGCGGCTCGTTGTGATGCGCGGGCAGGTAGGAGAGGAAGGCGCGGATCAGCTCCAGCGCCTCCTCGTCGGTCTCGGCGACGGCGTCGGCGAAACCCGTGACTTCGGCATGGACCTGCCAGCCGCCCATCTCCTCGGGGTCGACCTTCTCCTTGATGGCGAGCGAGGCAAGCTGCGCGCTCGACACGGCCAGCACCGCGCCCTTGCGGACGACATTGAAGTCCGACAGCACCGAGTACCAGGACGACGATCCGTAGGAGAGGCCGAGCGTGGCCGCGGCCCACGGCGTCTCGCGCATGCGGATATATTGCGTGCCGTCGTTGCCGAGCAGGGTCGCCATGCCGCGCGCGCCCATGTGGTCGGGCATGCGCGCGCCGGACGATTCGCCCAGGAAGACCATGGGCAGGCCGCGGCTGGTGGCGACCCGCTTCATGTGGCCGATCTTGCGGCCGTTGGTGGCGGCGGATGAGGCGCCCATCACCGTGAAGTCGTTGGCGACGACGGCGCACTCGCGGCCGTCGATCCTGCCGAAGCCCGCGATCTTGCCGTCGGCGGCGGATTTGTCGGGATCGACGAGCGAGGCGCCGAACAGGCCCGATTCGACGAAGCTCCCGGCATCGAGGAGTTTCTCGACCCGCTCGCGGGCATTGAGCACGCCCTGCGCCTTGCGGCGGGCGAGCTTCTCGGGGCCGCCCATGGCGAGTGCCTTGGCCTTGCGGCTCTCGAACGTGCCGGTGCTCATGCGACCACGCCTTCCTTCGTCAGCGCATCGATGCGCGTGTCGTCCATGCCCAGCACCTCGCGCAGCACGGCGCGCGAATCCTGCCCGACGTCGCGGCCGGCATGGCGCACGCCGCCCGGCGTGTCGGAAAGGCGCGGCACGACCGTCGGCATGGCGACGGTGCCGAGATGCTGGTCGGGCGCCTCGACGATCGAGCCGCGCGCGCGATAGTGCGGATCGTTGAAGATGTCCTCGACGGTGAAGATGCGCGTGGCGGGCACGGACACCGCCTCCATCCTGGCCTCGAGATCGGCAAGAGGATGCCGGCGGGTCCAGTCGGAGATGATCGCGTCCAGCGCCTCGTGGTTCTCGTTGCGCGCGGCATGCAGGGCGAAGCGCGGATCGTCGGCGAGCGCGGGCTGGCCCATCGCGCCGCAGAGCCGGCGGAACAGGCTGTCGGCCATGGCGGTGATGTGGATGTAGGTGCCGTCGGCCGTCGGATAGAGGTTGTTGGGCGTGCTGCCGATCAGCCGCGAGCCCGTGCGGTCGGGCACGAAGCCCAGCTTCTGGTAGGCGCCGATCCACACTTCCATGAAGTTGAAGGCGCTCTCGTAGAGGGCGGCGTCGATCACCTGGCCGCGTCCGGTCTTCTCGCGCGCCATCAGCGCCATCACCGCGCCGTAGGCTCCGTGCAGGCCCGCTATGTAGTCGGTCATCGAGACGCCGACGCGGGCGGGCGCGCGGTCGGGATCGCCGGTGAGGTGGCGCAGCCCGCTCACCGCCTCGCAGACCACGCCATAGCCCGGCCGCTGGGAGTAGGGACCGTCCTGGCCGAAACCGGAGATGCGCACCATGACGAGCTTCGGGTTCAGCTTCGACAGCTCGTCCCAGCCCAGGCCCCATTTCTCCAGCGTGCCCGGCTTGAAGTTCTCGACCATCACGTCGACCTTGGCCGCCAGCTCCCTGACCAGGGCGCGGCCCTCGGGACGGCGGAGATCGATCGCGACCAGCCGCTTGTTGCGGAAGATCGACGCGGCGTAGAGCGAATGGCCGTCGACCGACTTGCCCATGGTGCGGACGGGATCGCCCTCGGCCGGCTCGATCTTGATCACCTCGGCGCCGAAGTCGGCCAGCATGCGGCCGCAGAAGGGACCGGCGACGGTCGAGCCGATCTCCAGCACGCGATAGCCGCTGAGCGGGCCCTGTCGTTCCAACGTCGGCTCCTACAGCACGTATTTCTGGAAGCGGCGCAGGGTCGCCTGCGCGTTCTCGAGGTTCATGCGCTTGAGGCGCTCGGCCTCCTCGGCATTGCCGGCGCGCATGGCGGCGACCACCGCGCGATGCTCGCCCAGGCCCGACTGCGCGCGGCCGGGCAGGATCACGATGCGCCGGATCACCACGTTGGTCTTCTCGTAGATGCTGTCGAGCATGCGCGCGGCGACCGGGTTGCGCGCCCAGTCGACGATGGCGCGGCGGAAGCGCTCGTAGACCACGATGAAGGAGTCGAAGTCGCCCGCCCTGACGTAGCCGTCCATCGGCTCGCCGAAGAGGTGCACGAACTCGTCCCAGGTTTCGGGCGGGGCGTTGAGCGTGGCGAGCCGCACGCACATGCCCTCGAGGACGGCGCGCACTTCGTAGAGCTGGAAGACGTGCTCGAGCTCGAGCCGCGAGACCACGGCGCCGCGGTTGGGGATGCGTTCGATCAGGCCGCGGCTTTCCAGCACGCCGAACACCTCGCGGATGCGCGCCCGCGGCACGCCGAACTCGGCGGCCAGCTCCTGCTCGCCGAGCTTGGCGCCGGGCGCCACGTCGTGACGGCCGATCCTGTCGCGCAGGACCTGGACGATGTCGGCGATCGAGGGCGCGCCGCCCTTGCCCGCCCCGGACCCTTGGCCCGACCCCTGGCCGGATGCCTGCGGGGCGCGGCCACGCGTGCGCGCCTTTGTCCTCAGGGTCACCACACGTCCTGACATTTCCTCCGTCCTATGATCTCATTGCACACGATAGGACATGGCGGCCGGCACAGTGTCAACAAAGTTGTCGACAATCTTGCCGCCATGAGGAAAGGCCCGGTTGATCGATGAAATCTCGCCTGAAACGACGCGGCCTGCTGCGCGCTCTCCCGGGAGCGGCCGTTCTCGCCGCCGGGCGGCCGGCGGGGGCGCTGCAATGGCCGGAGAAGCCGATCCGCCTCGTCGTGCCCTATGCGCCGGGCGGCGCGACCGACACCGGCGCCCGCGCCCTGGGCGAGCGGCTGGAGAAGATGTTCCATCAGCCGATCGTGGTCGAGAACAAGGCGGGCGGCGGCACGATCATCGGCACCGAGGTGGTCGCCAAGGCCAAGCCCGACGGCTACACGCTGCTGCTGGCGCCGGGCGCGCTGGCGGTGAACGTGGCCTTCGGCATTTCGCTGCCCTACGACACGCTCAAGGACCTGAAGCCGATCGCGCGCTTCTTCGACGTGCCGGTGCTGCTGGCGGCGAGCAACGACGCGCCGTTCAAGTCCATGAAGGAGCTGCTCGAAACCAAGGGCTCCGCGACGCCCATTCCCTTCGCGACGGCGGGCGCGGGCTCGATCCAGCATCTGTGGGCGGAGTACCTCAAGGCGCGCGCCGGCCTCAATCTCCAGCATGTCGGCTACAAGGGCAGCTCCGAGGCGTTGCGCGACGTGATGGGCGGCCACGTGCCGCTGCTCTCGGACCTGCTGATGCCGACGGCGACGGCGGTGAAGGCGGGCAAGCTGCGCGGCCTCGCCGTCGCGACGGAGGAACGCTCGCCGCTCCTGCCCCACGTGCCGACGGTGCTCGAGGTCGGGCTCGACGACATGGTGGGCGCCGTGCCCTTCGGCATCGTGGCGCCCGCCGGCATCGACACCGCGGTGGTGGTCCGCCTCAACGAGGCGATCAACCTCGTGCTCGAGGAACCGACCTTGCGCCGCCAGCTCGGCGAGCTCGGCTTCAAGCTGATCGGCGGCACGCCCGATTTCTACGCCCGCAGCCTCGCCGCCGAGATCGCGAAATGGAAGAAGGTGATCCGCGATGCCCACATCCCGCCGCCCGGCTGAGAGGATGAAGCGTCGATCTTTCCTGGCCTCGACAGCCGCGCTCGCGATCGCGCCGGAACTGGCGCGCGCCGAGGGCTATCCCGATCGGCCGGTGCATGTCGTCGTGCCCTATGCGCCGGGCGGCTCGACCGACACGGGCGCGCGGCTGCTCGGCGAGCGGCTGGAGAGGATCCTGGGCCAGCCCTTCCTGGTCGAGAACAAGGCGGGCGGCGGCACGATCATCGGCACCGAGGCGGTCGCCAAGGCCAGGCCCGACGGCTACACGCTGCTGCTGGCGACCGGCGCTCTCTCGTCCAACGCCGCTTTCGACATGAAGCTGCCCTACGACACGTTCCGCGACCTGGTGCCGATCGTGCATTTCTTCGACGTGCCGATCCTGGTGGCCGCATCCAACGGCGCGCCGTTCAAGACGATGCCGGAGCTGCTGGCGATGGCGCGCGCGCAAGCCACGCCCATCCCCTATGCCTCGGCGAGCGGCGGCAGCATGCAGCATCTGTGGGCCGAGTACCTCAAGCAGCAGCTCGACCTCCATATCGAGCATGTCGGCTACAAGGGCAGCTCCGAGGTGCTGCGCGACGTGGTGGCGGGACAGGTGCCGCTGATGGTCGATCTCCTGATGCCGACCGCCACGGCGGTGCGGGCGGGCAAGCTGCGGGGGCTGGCGCTCGCCGCGACCCGGCGCTCGACGCTGCTGCCCGACGTGCCCGTGGTGAGCGAGGTCGGGCTCGCGGGCTACGAGGGCACGATCCCCAACGGCGTCATGGCGCCCGCCGGCACGCCGCCGTCGATCGTCGTCAGCCTCAACGCCGCCATGAACCAGGTCTTCGCCGACAAGGATTTCGCGCAACGTCTCGCCGCGCTCGGCCTCACCGTGACCGGCGGCACGCCCGACGCCTACGGCACGCTGCTGCGCGACGAGACCGTCAAATGGCGCAAGGTGATCCGGGAGGCGCGGATTCCGCCGCCGTTGTAGTTGCTGCTCTGCTGAATTTCAGTAATACTGCTAACATGAAAGCCACCGTCACCGTCAACAGCCGCGGCGTCATCACCTTGCCGGCCAAGCTGCGCCGTGCGGCAGGGATCCGGTCCGACGACCAGATGATCGTCGAGACGACGCCGGAAGGCCTGCTGCTGCGCCCGGCTGTCACTCTACCGATCGAGATCTACGCGGAGGCTCGCCTCAAGGAGTTCGCCGAGTCGCAGGCCGAGCTCGAAAAGGTCTTCACGCGACGTCGCAAGCGTCGGCGCTGACTGTCGCTGCCCACTGACCGCCACTCGTGCGGATATTTCTCGACGCCAATATCCTGTTCTCGGCAGCACAATCGGATGGCGCCGTGCGCCGCCTCGTTCGTGAGCTGCTGGCCGATCGCCACGTCCTGGTCGTCAACGACTATGTGCTCGAGGAGGCGGCGCGGAACCTGACAGCCAAGTCGCGCGACGGCCGACAGGAGTTGGAGCGTCTCAGCCTGCAGCTTGAACGGACGGCCGTCGTCGCGCATTTGCCGCCGGGCCTGTCAGTGTCGCTGCCGGACAAGGACAAGCCGGTCCTCGCCGCCGCTCTACAAGCGCAATGCGATGCGCTGGTCACGGGCGACCGTACGCATTTCGGCCAGTTCCATGGCCGACGCGTCGGTGGCGTCGCGATCCACTCGCCGGCATCGCTCGCTGAAGCGCTGCTCTAGCTCTTCGGCGAGCCCGCGAGGAAGCAGTAGATCGTGCCGCTCCTGTTGGCGCAGATGTGGCTGTTGCCGTCGGGCGCCATCTGCCGCAGCACGACCCGTGGCGGCACCGGCACCCAGTGGCCGTCGACCAGTGCCTTCCACGTGCCGTCCTCGGTGAGGTAGGCGCGCGTCGGGCGGCAATCGCCTTCGATCGTGCCGGTCGAGCCGTTGCAGCAGGAGTAGCCGGTCTCCGGCTGCTTGAGGTCGCGGTACCAGTCGTGGTTCTCGGCGTGTCCGACGCCGCGCATGCCGTCCTGCGCGACCACGAGGGCGGGGACATTCATTGCAAGTGAAGTTGCGATCACAGAGACGAGCGTGACACCGAAGCGAAGGGGCATGAGGGGTGCCGCCTTTCCGCATAACCAGCCGAGCCGGTCGCGTATTCGGAGCGACGCGCCATTGCGCTCGACTGAGTCCGTTGAGAGCGATCGTACTCCAACTTGTTGTGGATGGTCGCGCTCAACTCTTCGGCGAGCCGCCGATGAAGCAGTAAATCATGCCGCTCTTTCCAGCGCAGATGTGTGAATTGCCGTCGGGCGCCAGCGTCTTCAGCACGACCGACGGCGGCACCGGCGTCCAATGTCCGTCGACCAGCGCGCGCCACGTGCCGTCGTCGTTGAGATAGGCGCGCGTCGGCCGGCAATCGCCGCTCACGCCGTCCTCCGTGCCGTTGCAGCACGAGTAGTTCGTGCCGGGCTGCTTCAGGTTCTTGTACCAGTCGTGGTTCTCGGCATGGCCGTGATTGCGCACGCCGTCGATCTCGTCGCCGTTTTGCAGATGGCTCATATCCTGGGCGGCGGCGGAGAGCGCGAACGCCATCGTGGCCGCGATCGTGAGGGCAAGGACGCGCATGAGGACAACCTCCTCAGGCGGGTCAACGTGGAAGCGCCGCTTAAGTTGCCAGCTGCGGGGCGTCGAGCTGGTGCAGGCCGGCCACGAGCGCGAAGAAGTCGCGGTCGTCGGCGGCGATCATGCCGTGGCGGATGAAGAAGTCGATCAGCACGAGGTTGCAGTTGTACTTGAACGCCGTCGTGTCGCGCACGGTCTCGAACACGCGGGCGACAGGCCACAGTTCGAAGCTGTCGACCTCGCCGTCATGCGCGGAAGGCGTGAAGCTCTCGGGCAGCTCGAGCTCGAAGCAGGTCATGATGTCGGGCTTGAGCTGCGCGCCGGACTGGTTCCAGTAGGCGATGTAGCCCACGGCCTTCGCCTGGCGCGCGAGCTCCGGCGGGATCGCGGCCTCCTCGCCGCATTCCTTGATGAGGTTGTCGAGCAGGCCGATGCCCGCGGGCTGGCCGCCGGCGACCGTGTTGTCGAGCTCGCCGGGGAAGGTGGGCTTGGTGAACGAGCGGCGCGGCACCCAGATGTGCAGGCCGTCGGACTTGGCGACATAGCCCGTCATGTGCGGGCCCCAGGCGCGCACGCCGAACCACGGCACGGCGGCGCGCTCCATGGTCATGAGCGCGGGCCGGCCGAACTCCCAGGTGACGGGATAGGCTTCCTCGCGCCACAGCCCCTTGAAGTGCCCCTGCGCGTGCAGCTCCTGCAGGAAGGCGCGCATCGCGGCCGAGCGCTTGGTCGGCTGGTCGAGCGAGGCGGCGAGATGCCAGCCCTGCCTGGTGTGGCCGAACAGCTCCGGCTTCGCCGCCAGCACGGGCGCGAACTCGCGATGGATGAAGCCCGCGCGCTCGCGGCCGATGAACCACGGCTCGAACTGGCGGAGGTCGGCATTGTTGCAGCGCGCGACGTGATCGAGGAAGGACACGACAGGCACATAGCGGTCAACACTTCCCCTGTCATCCCGAGCGCACCCTTGTCATCCCGAGCGCATAGCGAGGGATCCTTGCTCATGGCCTTAAGGATCCCTCGCTATGCGCTCGGGATGACACCGGTGTTTGCATCTGCAACTGTGCCCCATGACCGAGGACGAGCTGCAGGCCCTGCTCGAACAGGCGACGCCGGAGCGCGATCGCCACGAGCTGTTCGTCGAGGAATGCGGCGATCAGGACGTGCGCATCCGCTTCGCGCCGCGCGATCTCACGACGGCGACGATGCTCGCGCTCGTCGATCTGTCGCTCAGGGCCGCGGCGGGCGTCGAGGCGAGCGTGACGCATCTCAACGTCACCGTCCTGCGGAGCGCGCAACAGGCCGACGTGATCGCGCTCTCCCGCGTGGTCCGCCGCGACCGCGACACGATCCACGCCGAGGCCTGGCTGTTCAGCCACGCCGTCGTCGAGCCGATGCTGCACGCAACGGCCACTCTTCGGACGGGACGTTAGGCCGCTTCCTTCGATGCCGCGGCGACGACGGAGACGATGTCGCGCATGATCTGGGTGAGGTCGAAGTCCTTGGGCGTGTAGACGCGCGAGACGCCGGACTTCAGCAGCACCTCGGCGTCGGCGGGTGGGATGATGCCGCCGACCACGACGGGGACGTCGCCGATGCCGGCCTGATGGAGTCCCGCGAGCACGTCGGCGACCAGCAGGGCATGGCCGCCCGACAGGATCGAGAGGCCGACGACGTGGACGCTTTCCTCGAGGGCTGCGTTGACGATGCGCTCGGGCGTGAGGCGGATGCCTTCGTAGACGACCTCCATGCCGCAGTCGCGGGCGCGCACGGCGATCTGCTCGGCGCCGTTGGAATGGCCGTCGAGGCCGGGCTTGCCGACCAGGATCTTGAGACGCCGCCCCAGGCGGCGTGACACCGCGTCGACCTCGCGGCGGGCGGCGTCGAGGCGGCTGTCGCTGACGCCCGAGGCGCGGGCGACGCCCGTCGGAGCGCGGTATTCGCCGAACACCTCGCGCAGGGCGCCCGTCCATTCGCCGGTCGTGACGCCCGCCCGCGCGCAGGCGATGGAGGCGGGCATGACGTTGCGGTCTTCCTTGGCGGCCGACGTGAGTTCGGCGAGCGCCGCCGTGACGGCGGAGGCATCGCGGCTGGCGCGCCAGGCCTGCAGGCGCTCGACCTGCTCGCGCTCGACGGAGGCATCGACCGTCAGGATGGCGCCGTCGCCGCCGGAAAGCGGCGAGGGCTCGCCCTCGGTGAAGGCGTTGACGCCGACCACGGTCTGCTCGCCGGCCTCGATGGCGGCCAGGCGCTTCAGGTTCGACTCGACCAGCCGCTGCTTCATGTAGGCGGCCTCGATCGCGGCCACGGCGCCGCCCATGTCGGCGATGCGTTCCATCTCGGCGGTGGCCTCGGCCTTGAGAGACTCGACCTTGGCCGCGATCTCGGCCGAGCCGTCGAAGATGTCGGCGTATTCGAGCAGGTCCGTCTCGTAGGCCACGATCTGCTGCAAGCGCAGCGACCATTGCTGGTCCCAGGGGCGCGGCAGGCCGAGCGCCTCGTTCCACGCTGGCAATTGCACGGAGCGGGCGCGGGCGTTCTTGCTCATCACCACGGCCAGCATCTCGAGCAGGATGCGATAGACGTTGTTCTCCGGCTGCTGCTCGGTGAGGCCGAGCGAGTTCACCTGCACGCCGTAACGGAACAGCCGCTGCTTGGCCTCCGTGACGCCGTAGCGCTCACGCGTCAGCTCGTCCCAAAGCTCGGCGAAGGCGCGCATCTTGCAGATCTCGGTGACGAAGCGGATGCCGGCGTTGACGAAGAACGACAGCCGCCCGACGACCTGCGGGAAATCCGCCTCCGGCACCTGGCCGCGCGCCTTCACGGCATCGAGCACGGCGATGGCGTTGACCAGCGCGAAGGCCAGCTCCTGCACCGGCGTGGCCCCCGCCTCCTGCAGGTGATAGGAGCAGACGTTCATCGGGTTCCACTTGGGAACCTCGCGATAGGTGAAGCCGATCGTGTCGGCGGTCAGGCGCAGCGACGGCTCGGGCGGGAAGATGTAGGTGCCGCGCGAGAGATACTCCTTGATGATGTCGTTCTGCGTCGTGCCCTGCAGCGCCTTCCGGTCGGCGCCCTGCGCCTCGGCGGTCGCTATATAAAGAGCGAGCAGCCACGCGGCCGGCGCGTTGATCGTCATCGACGTGTTCATGCGCTCGAGCGGGATGCCGTCGAACAGCGTCTTCATGTCGCCGAGGTGCGAGATCGGCACACCCACCTTGCCGACCTCGCCGCGCGCCAGCGCATGGTCGCTGTCGTAGCCGGTCTGCGTCGGCAGATCGAAGGCGACGGAAAGGCCGGTCTGCCCGCGCGTGAGGTTCTTGCGATAAAGCTCGTTCGACTTCGCCGCGGTCGAGTGACCGGCGTAGGTGCGGATCAGCCAGGGCCGGTCTTTGAGGGGCTTGTCGCGGGCGGTCATCGTGTCGCAGCCTACCCTCAATCCATGCTGCGTCGCAGCATAAAAGGAGGGCCCCAAAAGCTGCGGCAAAGCGTCTTGTTTCTGCGACGCGGCAACTTTCACCGGCTGACCGTCGTTGGTCCGGCGCTGCTCACTGCAAAATTTCAGCGCGATCGGACAGGAGGCTTGAATGCGCTCTTACTGGTGGCTGGCGGCCTTGTTCGTGACCGCCCTGGTGGTGACGGAGGTCGCGTCGGACGCGCTCTATGCCCGTGCCACCTGGGGCAAGGAGATCGACGAGAACGAGTTCACCGGCACTCCCCTGGCCAGTCCGCCCGCGCTGAAACTCCCGGCCGGGGTCGCCCGTCCGGCCGACGACATGTCGAGCGGGATCGGCTGATCCCCGCGGCGCAACTTTTCGTAGCTTCGAGCGTTTCCTTGGAAGATTTGGGGAATTCTCTGTCCATGCGCAGTACCATCGTTTTGACGCTCGGCGCGATCGCTCTCCTGCTGATCGCCAACGTCACGGCCGAGCTCGCCGCCGCCGGCACGACGGCCAAGGCCGGCCCAGCGGCCCCGCAGCATTTCGCCGACGAGCCGAAGATCGGCGTCCTGACCTAGAGCGGCTTTAGCTGGTCTTCGGCCTGACCTAGCTGGTCTTCGGACCGCGGAGCTCCAGCTCCGCGCATGAGCGGGCCTGGAGGCCCGCGGTCCGCATGAGCTCAGCGCCCGCAGGCGCGCAGGTGCTCGGTGCGGGCGTTGCGCTCGCCCTCGGCCTCGCGCGGCGAGACGCCGAGGCACCAGTCGAAGTGAAGCCGCCATTCCGGCGACCAGCGCGTGCCGTCGAGGTGATGCTCGCAGGCCCGGCTGGAGAGCGCCGCGCGCACCTGGATGATGGCGGCGTGGGCATAGTCCTCGCAGAACTGCCGGCTGGCGGCCTGCGCGGCGGTCGGCATCATCGTCGTCGTCGACGAGCCGGCCAGCAGCATCATCGCGGCCGCAACTCCCCACTTCTTCATGGTCGTCCCCCCAAAGTCCAACGGCGCTCCCGAGTATGCCCCAGCTCGTGCGTCCGGGCGATGGGACAACCCTGTTGGCACAATTTTCAGTCGATCCGGCCCGGCCGCTCGGGCAGCATCGGCCTGTGACGACCAGAGCTCCGAGGGCTGTCGAGTTCAGCCTGACCGAGGACGATTTCGCGGATCTCTCCGTCTTCGTCTTCATGCGCCAGATGATGCGCTGGCGGGCGCCGGTCCTGCGCCGCATCGCCCTGGTGATCTTCCTGCTGCTGGCCGTGTTCGAGGTCTTCGTGCGCTGGCAGATGGGCCGTCCGCTGGTCTCGTTCGACGACGATCTCTTCGTGGTCGCGGGCGTGGCCTTCCTGGTGGCGCTGCCCCACCTGCCGCGCTGGTTCGCGCGCTGGCAGTTCCGCGGCAAGGGACTGGCGCCCCTGCGCGCGCCCCGCCGCCTCGAGATCTCGGCCGCCGGTATCGCCACGCAGGACGGCATCGGCCAGGGGCTGACGCCGTGGCGCTCGATCCGCGAGCTCGTGCGGACCGAGACCGCGCTCTACCTGTTCGTGCTCAAGGCGCAGGCGCATATCGTGCCGCGCCATGCCTTCGCGAGCGCGGCCGAGTTCGAGGCCTTTGTTACCGATGCGACGTTCTTCCGGGAGACGGCGGGCGCGGCGGCGGGCATAAGCGGCTGACGGAAGCGGCGAGCGGGGACCAGGGTGCGGCGCAAATACCGGAAAGAGGCGGGCGGGGAATGGCAGCGCTGATCGTCTACGCCGCGATCCTGGCCGGGGCGGGCATCGGCGCCTGGATCGGCTGGCGCCACGGCTCCAAGACGCAGACGCCCTACTGGGCGCAACCCTATCGCGAGGACCATGTCAGCCGCGAGCAGCACGCCGCCCGGCTGCGCCGCCGCTGGCGGATGCGCCGGCTCGCCTTCACCGCGGTGCTCTCCTTCATGGGCGCCATGGGCGTCGTGCTGCTGCTGACGGTGGTGCAGTTCATCGGCAGCCGCTGAGGTCGGTCCGTGGGAAACCCTGTCAAAGCGGCGGCAACCTTCATCGCCGCCCTCGCGACGGCCGGCTTGGCGCTGCCCGCATGGGCGGCCCATCCCGCCACGGCGTGTATCAAGCAGACGGTCGCCGCCGCGGCCAAGGTCGGCGTCGAGACGGATGCCGAGGACACGAGCATCGTCGTCTTCGCGCCGACGGAGGCGCCGTTGCGGCCGCTGCTGGCGGAGATGATCGCCTGCGTGGCGCGCGCGCTGCCCGAGCGGCGGGACGTCGCCGGCGAGAACGGCGGGCCTACGCAGCATTTCTGGCGCATCTCTGCCACCAAGGAATATTGCCGCTCGACCAACGCGATCGACACCCTGGGCGGCACGTCGGACAAGAAGAGCTACAAGTCTTTCTTCCTGATCTGCATGGGTGCGCCGAAGTAGCCGTCGTCATATGCTCGGCACGGCGGGGGGTCCGGGGAACACGAATATGAAGAACATCATCAAGGCATCGGCGACTTTCATCGCCGCGATGGCGTCCGCCGCTCTTCTCGCCACACCTGCCTCGGCCGCGCATCCCGGCACGGGCTGCATCAAGCAGGTCGTCGCGGCCGCAGCCAAGGCCGGCGTGGCGACGGAGCCCGATGAGCTGAGCTTGCTCGTGATGGCGCCGACGGCGCCGCCGTTGCAGCCGTTGCTGGCCCAGATGATCGCCTGTCTCGACCGCGCGCTGCCCGAGCAGACCGACCGGGTGATCCAGGAAGGCGAAAAGCCGCAGCACTACTGGTTCATCACCGCCACCAAGCAGTACTGCCGGGGCCATAAGGATATCGGTACGCTGGGTGGAAACTCCGAGCGGAAGAGCTGGCTCTCCTTCTTCCTGGTCTGCAACGGAACGAAGTAGCGCGTCAGAGCTTTTTCAGGTTGGCGAGGCTGGCGGTCAGGCTCTTCAGCGGATCGGCCGGATCGTCGTGCTCGACGAAAGCGTGGGTCCAGCTTCCGGCGGCGAGGATGCGCCTGAAGTTGATCGTGCCGCTGCCGACATCCGCGATCGTGCCGTCGCGCGCGCGGTCCTTCAGATGCAGCAGCGGGAACCGTCCGGGATGGCGCTGGAACCAGGCGAGCGGATCGTGGCCGGCGCGCGCCATCCAGTAGAGGTCGAGCTCCATGTTCACCAGCGCCGGATCGGTGTTGGCGAGCAGGAAGGCGTAGGGCAGCTCGCCCTCGACCGTTTGGAACTCGAAATCGTGGTTGTGATAGGCGAAGGCGAGGCCGGCGCGCTGGGCCTGCTCGCCCACGATGTTGAACAGCGCCACGAGGCGCTTCCAGTCGTCGAGGGTGCGGCGGCGGCTTTCGTCGATGAACGGGCAGACGATGTAGCGCTGCTCGCGCGCCTTGGCCTCGGCGAGGACCTTGGGCAGATCGCGCTCCAGCCGCTCGAACGGCGCGTGGCCCGACGGCGCCGTGAGCCCGTGCCGCTTCAGCATCGCGGCGGGACATTCCATCCCGCCGAACTCGACCTCGCGGTAACCGAGGGCCGCGATCTTTGCCAGCGTGCCGTCATAGTCGCGCTCGAGCAGCGTCCGCACCGTGTAGAGCTGCACGCCGATGTGCGTGGTGTCGGCGGCGCGGGCGCTGCTGGCGATGGCGCTCGCCAGCCCTGACGAAAGAAGCGTGCGCCGGTTCATGCTGTCGCTGCCCCTTCGGACGCCTTTCCTTTGATTTCAATGCCTTAGGATAGGGGGTGGGTGAGACTCTGAGACTCCGGGCCTGAAAGCCTTGTGCATCGGCATCGGATCGGTCTCAAGGGGCTGAGACTCCGGTTTCCGGAAGCTGAGACTTCCGCGCGCCCTCAATAGGTCGCGAACATCCGCGCGATCTCCTTGGGATCGCTGGTGCGGCTCAGCGCCAGGGCCAGCAGCAGGCGCGCCTTCTGCGGGTTGAGGTTGTCGCCCGCGATGATGCCGGCCTCGCTGAGGCGCTGGCTCTGGAAGATGCGGCCCGATCCGGCGCGGCTCGACTGCACCACCGTCACGCCCTGCTTCACCGCCTCGGCCAGCGCGGTGAGATCGTCGGGCGGCGGCGAGCCCGGCGCGAAGCCCGCCGAGACGATGCCCCTGGCGCCCGCCGCCACGAAGGCCTTCACCGCCGTGCCGTCGGCGCCGGGATAGGCATAGACGATGTCGACCCGCGGCAGCGCGTCGAGGGTCGTCACGTCGAACTCGGTGTCGGGATAGCAGCGCCGTTCGGGCCGGCGGTAGTAGGCGATGGCATCGCCGTCGGCCTGGCCCAGCACGCCGAAATCGTGCGTGCGGAAGGTCTGCAGCCGCCAGTTCGAGGTCTTGGTGACGTCGCGCGCGGCCTGGATCTCGTCGTTCAGCAGCACCAGCACGCCGCGGCCCCGGCTCGCGGGATCGGCCGCGGTGCGCACGCCGTTCACCAGGTTCATGGCGGCATCGGTCGAGAGGCCCGAGGCCGGCCGCTGCGCGCCGATCACCACGACGGGGAACGGCACCTTGAGCACGAGGTTCAGGAAATAGGCCGTCTCCTCCAAGGTCGCCGTGCCGTGGCCGATCACGATGCCCGCGAGGTCGGCATGCTCCGCGGCGAGCTTGGCTGAGAGCAGCGCGAGCTCCCGCCATTCGGGATAGTAGATCTCCGTCGAGGGCACGTTGCGGAAGTCGACGGCGATCACGTCGGCGACTTCGCGCACCTCGGGGAACTTGTCCACGATGGCGCTCGCCTGCATGCGGTTCTTGTGGATGCCGTAATCCTGCAGCTCGAGCGGATGGACCCCCAGCGACGACATGGTGCCGCCCGTCCCGATGAAGGCGACCTTGGCTTTTTGACTCACACGCTGCTCCCCCACTCGACTTACCCCGTCATCCGCTGCCCGCCGATGCGGTGATCCTTCAGCACTTCCGGCCGGAACGCCAGCCCATGGCCCGGCCGCTCGGGCGGGACCATGGTGCCGTGCTTCGTGGGCAGGATCGGTTCGATCCAGAGATCGTCGTTCCAGGTCATGTACTCGGCCCAGCTCGCGTTGGGGATCGAGCAGAGGAGATGGACCATCTGCTCGTGGAACAGATGCGGCGCGAGGGTGATGCCCCACGGCTCGGCCGCCGCCGCGATCTTGCGCAGCTCGGTGTAGCCGCCCCGCATCGGGTCGGGCTGCAGGATCGGCACCGAGGGCGGGCTCTCGAAGAACGGCCGCAGGTCCTGGCGCGTGAAATGGCTCTCGCCGCCCACGATGCGGGTCTTCAGCGCCGCGGCGATGCGCTTGTAGCCCTCGAAGTCTTCGGCCACGACCGGCTCCTCGAGCCAGTAGGGATCGTACTCGTCGATGCGATGGCCGGCCTGGATCGCGGTCGCGGCGTCCCAGCCCATGTTGACGTCGATCATGATCTCCACGCCGCCGCCCATCGCCTCGCGCATGGCCTTCACGTTCATCACGTCCTCGCGCCACGGCCTGATGTGCGCCACCTGCATCTTGATGGCCTTGAGCCCCATCGCGGTGAATTCCTTCGCGCGCGCGATCATGCCGTCGCGGCCCAGGCCCCGGAACACGCCCGAACCGTAGGCGGGCACTTCCGAGCGCGCCGCGCCCCACAGGCGGAACAGCGGCAGGCCGGCCCGTTTGCCCAGGATGTCCCAAAGCGCCATGTCGACGGCGGACTGGGCGAACACCGTCACGCCCATGCGGCCCAGCCAGAAGTTGCTCTTGTAGAGCGTCTGCCAGATCGCCTCGACCTCCGTCGCGTCGCGGCCGATGACGTGCGGCGCGATCAGCTCCTTCATCGCGGCATCGATCGTGTGCAGCCCGCCGCGCAGCGGATGCAGGTAGCTCATGCCCGTGATGCCGCCCTGCGTCTCGATCTCCAGCACATAGAGCTCGCGCGGCCCCGGCGGCACCACGCCCGCCGCCGGCGGCGGTCCGTTCCACGGCACCTGCAGCAAGGTCGAACGCAGTTCGGTGATGGTGGTGGCGCTGGTCATGGCGTCGTCTCTCCTGGGATCTCGTTCAGCTCGAGGCCGCACCGGCCGCATTTCAGCCCGCCGCCGCGGATCAGCTCCTGCAGGCGGGTCCATTTCAGCCATTCATAGAAGATCCCGCCGCAGCGCGGGCAGCGGAAGCTCTGGCGCCAGGCAACGGCTGCGAGCATGACCGTGATCGCGATGCCGACCGCCGCCAGCTTTCCCGATGCCGCCAGCACGCCGGCCACGGCGGCGATCATCAGGCCGGCGGCGATCCAGGTCCGCCGGCGATAGTCCTTCCAGGCGGCCCGATAGCGCTCGGTTTCGGCTGTATCCGGCATCTGTCTTTCTCCCCCGCGACCACTATGATGCCGCCGCCATGACTTCGTCCAACCGGGTCTATCTCTTCGACACCACTCTGCGCGACGGCGCGCAGACGCAGGGCGTCGACTTCACGGTCGCCGACAAGGCCGCGATCGCGCGCGAGCTCGACCTGCTGGGCGTCGACTATATCGAGGGCGGCTGGCCGGGCGCCAATCCGACGGACGACCGCTTCTTCGCCGATCCGCCGGAGTTCGCCACCGCGAAGTTCGTGGCCTTCGGCATGACCCGCCGTGCCGGCCGCTCCGCCGCCAACGATCCGGGGCTGAACGCGATCCTCTCGACCAAGGCCCGCACGGTCTGCATGGTCGGCAAGACCTGGGACTTCCATGTCGATGTCGCGCTGGAAGTCGATCGCGCCGAGTACGTCGACATGATCGCCGACTCCATCGCGCACGCCAAAGGCCGCATGGACGAGGTGATGTTCGACGCGGAGCATTTCTTCGACGGCTACAAGGCCAATCCCGACTATGCGCTGGCCTGCCTGAAGGCGGCCGAAGCCTCGGGCGCGCGCTGGCTGGTCCTGTGCGACACCAATGGCGGGACCCTGCCGCACGAAATAGAGCGCATCGTGGGCGAGGTGGTGAAGAAGATTCCCGGCGAGCGTCTGGGCATCCACACGCACAACGACACGGAGAACGCCGTCGCCAACACGCTGGCCGCCGTGCGCGCCGGCGTGCGCCAGGTCCAGGGCACGATCAACGGGCTGGGCGAACGCTGCGGCAATGCCAACATGATCGCGCTGATCCCGAACCTCGTGCTGAAGATGGGCTTCGACACCGGCCTGAAGGACGGCGCGATGCAGCGGCTGACGCATCTGTCGCGCCTGCTCGACGATCGCCTCAACGTTCCCACCAACCGCAGCGCCGCCTATGTCGGCACGCGTGCCTTCGCCCACAAAGGCGGGCTGCACGTGTCCGCCGTCGAGAAGGACCCGAAGACCTACGAGCATGTCGATCCCGAGACGGTCGGCAACCAGCGCATCATCGTGGTCAGCGACCAGGCCGGCCGGTCGAACATCATGGCGCGCTTCCGCCAGATCGGGCTCGAGGTCGACCCGAAGGATCCCGCCGTCGCGCGCCTGCTCGAGATCGTCAAGGAACGCGAGGCTGAGGGATACGCCTACGACGGCGCCGATGCCTCGTTCGAATTGCTGGCGCGGCACGAGCTGCACACCGTGCCCGACTACTTCGCGCTGCAGAGCTTCCGCGTGCTGGCCGAGCGGCGTGTGAACGCCCGCGGCCAGCTCATCGCCCTATCGGAGGCGACGGTGAAACTCGATGTCGCCGGCCGCCGCGCCATGGAAGTGGGCGAGGGCAACGGCCCGGTGAATGCGTTGGATGCCGCGCTGCGCAAGGCACTGATCCCGGTCTATCCCGCGCTCGCCGACATGCGGCTTGTGGATTTCAAGGTGCGCATCCTCGACTCGGCCGGCGGCACCGCGGCGACCACGCGCGTCATGATCGAGAGCGCCGACGGCAAGGGCCGCCGCTGGTCGACCATCGGCGTCTCGCCCAACATCGTCGATGCCTCGTACAACGCGCTCTATGACGCCATCACCTGGAAGCTCTTCCGCGAAGGCGCCAAGCCGGCGACAACACAGTAGGAAGAAGTGATTGCGCTGCGCGCGGCCCCGAGGAAGGGTCCCTCACTTCGTTCGGGATGACAACGGGACTTGGAGCGAAACCTCGTGTCATCCCGAGCTCATAGCGAGGGATCCTTGAATGCGTCGCCAGGGTCGAAAAGGTCTGCCCAGGTCGGGTTCACCGTTTCAGCCAGCGCGTTCTTCTTCGAACGCCGCCACGCCTTGATTTCCTTCTCCCGCGCGATCGCATCCTCGATGTATTGGTAGTCCTCGGCATAGACCAGCGTGCTCACATTGTAGCGGCGGGTGAAGACGCTGCCGGTGCCGGCGCGATGCTCGGCGACGCGGTTCTCGAGGTTGTTGGTCACACCGACGTACATCACGTTGCGCGCCGGGTTCGTCAGGATGTAGGTCCAGTACTGGTGCATGCGCCGCCCAAGGATCCCTCGCTATGCGCTCGGGATGACAAGGGCTCCACTAACCGTCGGTGGAAATGAGGATGGTACTGCTTCCCATACCAAGTACGGCATCCCGCCTTTCGCTGCAGTACGGCCCTAGCAGCCATGCCACGCCATTAGTTGACGCTCCGAGCGGGTGGGCAGACCATAAGGAAAATGGATGGTGAAACGCCTCTTCCGCCTTCAGTGACGGCAGCTCCTCCCATTGCGGTGAAGCCGACCCGCGGACCCTACCGGTCCCGGCGGGTGATCGTGCGCGCCGTCATGTGGTCGCTGCCGTTCCTGGCCGCGGCCGGCGCGCTCGCCTTCTGGATGATGACCGGCCGCTATGTCGAGACCGACAATTCCTATGTGAAGGGCGACCGGGTCTATCTGGCGACCGAGATCTCCGGGCCGATCGTCGAGGTGGCGGTCACCGAGAACCAGCACGTCTCGCGCGGCCAGCTGCTCTACAAGCTCGACGACACGCCCTATCGCATCCAGCTCGCGCGCATCGACTCCGAGATCGAATCGGCCCGCGCCGACATCAAGGGCCTGAAGGCGCAGTGGCGCTCCAAGCGCGAGGAGATCCAGGCCGCGCGCGCCCAGCATGCCTACGCACTGGCCGACTACGACCGCCAGAAGGACCTCGCCGACCGCAAGTTCGCGCCCGTCGCCAAGGCCGACGAGACGCGCATGGCGCTCGACGTCGCCGTGCGCCGCGTCTCGGGCGCCGAGGAGGACCTGACCCGCATCGAGGCGGCGCTGGCGGGCGACCCGCATATCGCGATCGACGAGCATCCCAAGGTGAAGCAGCTGCTCGCCATGCGCGACGATGCGCTGCTCAACATGCGCCGCACCATCATCACCGCGCCGATGGACGGCATCGTGCAGAAGGTGCTGGTGCCCGGCAGCTACGCCGTGATGGGCGTGCCCTCGATCGCCGTCATGGCCGACAGCGACCTGTGGATCGAGGCCAACTTCAAGGAGACCGAGCTCACGCGCGTGCGCGTCGGCCAGCCGGTCAAGATCAGCGTCGACACCTATCCGGACATGGTCTGCACCGGCAAGGTGAAGTCGTTCTCGCAGGCCACGGGCTCGGAGTTCTCGGTCCTGCCGCCGCAGAACGCCACCGGCAACTGGGTCAAGGTCGTGCAGCGCATCCCGCTGCGCACCTCCGTGACCTGCCGCGCCGGCGATCCGCCGCTGCGCATCGGCATGAGCACGACCATCGAGATCGACACCGGACACCGGCGCACCTTCGGCGAGCTCTTCCAGAGCCTGGGCTTCTAGGTCGATGGACGCGGTCGCGCTGCGCCGCCGCCGCTGGCTCACTGTCGTGGTCATGATGGCCACGATCATGCAGGCGCTCGACGGCACCATCGCCAACGTGGCGCTGCCCAACATGCAGGGGGCGCTCTCGGCGACGCAGGAGCAGGTCGCCTGGGTGATCACCTCCTACATCGTCTCGGCCGCCATCTCGACGCCGCTCGCGGGCTTCTGCGCCGTGCGTTTCGGCATCCGGCGCATCCTCGTCTCCTCGGTGATCGGCTTCACAATAGCCTCGATGCTGTGCGGTGCCGCCCAGACCTTGCCGCAGCTCGTGCTGTTCCGCGCGCTCCAGGGCATCTGCGGCGCCTCGCTGGTGCCGCTGTCGCAGACCCTGATGATGGAAGCCTACACCCGCGAGGAGCAGGGCAAGGCGATGGCCATGTGGGGCGTCGGCACCATGCTCGGGCCCATCACCGGTCCCACGCTCGGCGGCTGGCTGACCGACGAGTATTCGTGGCGCTGGGTGTTCTACATCAACCTGCCCGTCGGCATCATGTGCGCGATCGGCCTGATGATCCTGATCAAGAACAAGGCGAGCGACAATCCGCGGCCCTTCGACCTGCTCGGTTTCACGCTCCTGTCGATCGCCATCGGCACCTTCCAGCTCATGCTCGACCGCGGCGAGCAGATCGACTGGTTCGGCAGCCGCGAGATCGTGGTCGAGGCCGTCGTGGCGGCCGTCGCGGCGACGATGTTCGTGCTGCACATGCTGTCGGACGATCACCCGTTCCTGCCGCGCGACATCTTCCTCGACCGCAACCTGATGCTGGGCATCGTCTTCACCGCGGTCACCGGCCTCCTGATGATCGTGACGGCGACGCTCCTGCCGCCGTTCCTGCAGCAGCTGAAGGACTACCCGGTCTTCACGACAGGCGTGGTGATGGCGCCGCGCGGCATCGGGACCATGATCTCGATGTTCTGCGTCTCGCGCATGATCGGCCGCGTCGATGCGCGCTACCTGATCGCGATCGGCCTCAGCCTGTGCGGCATCTCGCTCTACGACATGACGCTGTTCACGCTCGACGTGAACGAAGGCCGCATCGTCTGGAACGGCTTCCTGCAGGGCGTCGGGCTCGGGCTCGTCTTCCCGCCGCTCACCACGCTCGCCTTCGCCACCATCCCCGCGCGCATCCGCACCGAGGGTGCGGCGATGAACGCGCTGATGCGCAATCTCGGCGCCTCGATCGGCGTCGCGGTGCTGGAGGCGCTGCTCCAGCGCAACATCCAGCTCAACCGCTCGGAGATCGCCGAGCACCTGACGGTCTTCAATCCGCTGTGGCGCAACGGCGTCACGCCCATGGCCGACGGCATCCCCATCGATCGCAGCCGGCTGCTCAGCTACTGGTGGCCGTTCAACAGCGGCTGGCCCTACGGCGCCATCCCGACCGACGACGTCAACCGTCCGCTCGGCATGTGGAGCGAGGAGCTGAACCGCCAGGCCGCCACCATCGCCTACCTGAACGACTTCCGCGTGCTGGCGGTCGCCACGGTGATCTTCATCCCGCTGCTGCTCCTGATGCGCCGCCAGGCCATGTTCGCCAGACCCTCGCGGCGCTAAAGCGCGCGCCCCTCGCCGTCGTGCGCGGTGTAGGTCCAGCCGAAAATCTGGCCGGGCGAGGGCTGGGCGTTGCCGCGGGCCGAGGCGAGCCAGTCCTCCTTGTCCTTCTTGAAGCGGAAGTTCGTCGCCTTGGCTTCGACGACGGCTGCCATCGCGGGCCAGAAGCCGTCGGGCACCCCGTCCAGGCATTGCAGCGTCAGGACGGTGCCGGAACCGTCCACGAACTTGAGGATCGGCGAGGAGCTGCGGCCGCTGCTCATGCCGAACCTTATGTCCTTCAAGTCGTTCCACGGGATCGCGCCGCGGTCGGCGAACAGGTCGAACGGCGCCCTGAGGGCGATGCCTTGCTGGTCGAACCGCAGCTGCCAGCCGACCGGCTGCAGAAACAGCATCGTCCCGAGCCCGCCCATCACCACGAAGGTGAGCCATTGCCGCGGCTCGACCGCGGACCAGTCGCGCCGCACCCGCCACAGCATGTATCCGACCATGCCGATCAGGCTGCCGCCCAGCGGCAGGGCCAGAAGCAGGAAGCGAGCCGTCGGCTCGAGAACGAGGGGAAGCGGTGTCATCTAGAGCCGTCGCATCATGAACACACTGAAGGGATCCTCGACATAGTCGCCGAACGGCCCGCAGCGCGCGAAGCCCGAGCTTTCGTAGAGGCGGATCGCGGGAAGGAAGGCCTCGCCCGAACCGGTCTCGAGCCACAGGCTGGCGAGGCCTCTCCGCCGCGCCTCGGCGACGACATGGTCGAGGATTGCCCGGCCGATGCCCTTGCCCAGGAAGGCGTCGGCCACCCGCATCGACTTGATCTCGCCTTGGGCATCGTCGAGCCGCTTCAGCGCGCCGCAGCCCGCGATCTCGTCGTCCACCCAGGCCGACCACACGGTGATGGCCGGGGCCTTCAAGGCCTCGAGCCCGAGCGCGTGAACGCTTTCCGGCGGCGAGTTCTCGTGCATGCCGCCCAGATGCCGCGCGATCAGCGCGCGAATCGCCGGCCCCGACAGGTCGTCGACGCGCAGCGCAATCTTCAATGGCGACAACGTATCTCCCCAAGCGTCCCAGTCGCAGTCTAGCAGACAATCGTCTATACGGCGCTCATGGGACGAGCCTCCAAGGGCAGAGCGACGGCGGGCGAGGCACCGGTGATCATCCTGGTGCGCCCGCAGCTCGGCGAGAATATCGGCATGGCCGCGCGCGCGATGCTGAATTGCGGCCTGTCGGAGCTGCGCCTGGTGGCGCCGCGCGACGGCTGGCCGAACGAGCGCGCGCAGCGGGCGGCGTCGGGTGCGGATATCGTGCTGGAGCAGGCCGAGGTCTTCGACTCAGTGGCCGAGGCTGTCGCCGATCTCGAGCATGTCGTCGCCACCACCGCGCGCAACCGCGAGCTTGCGCAGCGCATCCTGACCGCGCGCCGGGCCGCGACCGAGATGCGCGGCTGGATCGGGCAGGGGCTCGGCGTCGGCGTGCTGTTCGGCCCTGAGCGCACGGGGCTCGAGAACGAAGACATCGTACACGCCGACACGGCCCTCACCATCCCGCTCAATCCGCAATTCTCCTCGCTCAACGTGGCGCAAGCAGTCCTGCTGGTGGCCTACGAATGGGCGGCGTCGGGCGACGAGACGCCGGCCGACCGCATGTCCGACCATTCGACGCGGCCTGCCACCAAGGAAGAGATGCAGAACCTGTTCGACCATCTCGAGCGCGCACTCGACCAGTCGGGCTTCCTGCGCCACAAGGACATGCGGCCCTCGATGGTGCAGAACCTCAGGGCGCTGCTGCAGCGCTCCAACATGACCGAGCAGGAAGCGCGCACCTTCCACGGCGTGATAAAGTTCCTGAGCAAGGGCAAGCACGAGGACTAGCTGATGGCGAACACCGCGAAGGTTTCCTGGGTTG
>DATJWN010000362.1:0-3958 GCA_035501235.1 Reyranella sp. | reverse complement strand
CGGTTGGGATGACGGAAGCCATAGTGCAGCGTCGCGAAGCCGCCCATCGACAGGCCGACGATATGCGCCTTGTCGATCTTGAGATGGTCGAGGATCGCGAGGATGTCGTCGGCCGCGCGCTCCTGGCTGTAGCTGGCCGGCTTCTCCGGCACGTCGGACGGCGGATAGCCGCGCGCGCCCCAGGTGATGCAGCGATAACGCTGGCCGAAATGGCGCATCTGCATTTCCCACGAGCGATGGTCGGCCGCGAACTCGTGCACGAACACAACAGGCGCGCCCGAACCCACTTCCTCGTAGTAGAGCTTCACGCCGTCGTCGGTCGTCGCGTAGGGCATCGTCTCCTCCGGTCTTTTATTTTCTCAGTCGAATTCGCGCCTAGTCAAAGTCCCTGTCCGCGCCGATCAGGGCGCGCAGCTCGCGCGCCAGCGTCGCGAACGGCTCCGATTCTGGCGCACGCGGGCGGGGCAAATCCACCTCGATATCTGCCGCGATGCGGCCCGGGCGCGGGGTGAAGACCAGGATGCGGTCGGCCAGCAGCAATGCCTCGTCGATCGAGTGGGTGACGAACAGCACCGTGGTCTTCTGCGTCTCCCAGATCTGCAGCAGCTCGTCCTGCAGCTTGCCGCGCGTCTGGGCGTCCAGGGCGCCAAACGGCTCGTCCATCAAGAGCGCCTTCGGGCCCGTCGTGAGCGCGCGGGCGATGCCCACCCTCTGGCGCATGCCGCCTGAAAGCTCGTGCGGATAGCGGCCCTCGAAGCCCGTGAGGCCGGTCATTTCGAGGAGGCGTCGCGCCGTCGCCGCGCGTTCGGCGGCGGACAGGCCGCGCGCCTTCATGTTGAACTCGACGTTCTTCTGCACCGTCATCCAGGGAAAGAGGCCGTGGTCCTGGAAGACGATGGAGGCCGACGGCGACGGTCCGTCGAGCTCCCTGCCGGCGACGGCGATGTGGCCGGCGCTGGGCGTCTCGAGCCCCGCCATGAGCTGCAGCAGGGTCGACTTGCCGCAACCCGAGCGGCCCAGCAGGCAGACGAAGTCGCCCTCGTTGCAGGTGAAGTCGATGCCGCGCAGTGCCTCCACCGGCTCCAATTTGCCGGGATAGGTCTTGCCGACGCTGTTGACCTCGATGAAGCGAGTCATTCCGTCGCCGCCGTCAGGCCCTCCTGCCAGCGGCAGACGCGCGCACGGGCGAGCCGCACGAGCTGGTCGGCCAGCAGCCCGATCGCACCGATCACGACGATGCCGGCGAAGATCAGGTCGGACCGGAAGGTGAGCTGGGCGTTCAGGATCATGTAGCCCAGGCCCGACTTGACCGCGATCATCTCGGCCGTGACGACGGTCAGCCAGCCCGCGCCGACGGCGAGCCGGAGCCCCGTGAAGATCGCGGGCAGCGCGGCAGGCAGCACGATGTCCTTCATCACCAGCCATTCGCTGGCACGGGCGGCTCGCGCCACCTTCATCAGGGTGCGCTCGATGCCGCGCACGCCGAAGATCGTGTTGATCAAGAGCGGCCACAGGCCCGACAGGAAGATCAGCGTGATCGCCGGCTTGTCGCCGATTCCCAGGAACAGGATGGCGAGCGGGATCAGCGAGATCGGCGGCACCGAGCGGAAGATCTGGATCGACCAGTCGGTCAGCAGGTCGAGCACTCGATAGCGCCCGATCATCAGGCCGAGCGGCACGGCGACCAGGAAACTGAGACCGATGCCGGCGACGACGCGCTCGACGCTCGCCAGCGCATTGTCGAGCACCGTCGGCAGGTCCTCGACGAACACCATCGCGACCTTCGCCGGCGGCGGCAGCAGGATCGGCGGATAGACCTTGAGTTCGACCGAGATTTCCCAGGCGAGGAACAGCAGCGCGAGGGGCAGAAGCCCCAGCGCGCGACGCAATTGCACTAGACGTAGCCGAGATTGAGGAACGACGCCCAGTCCGGCTCCTTGTCCATCATCTTGTCCTCGATCATCATCTTCGCGAGCGCCTTCAGGCCGCCCACGAAGGGCGCGCCCGAATCGGCGGTGTAGAACAGGTTCTTCACCGAGGCCTCAGCCACTTCCTTGGTCATCTTGAACTGCTTGATCGTGGTCTCGATGGCGATCGAGCTGTCGGATGCCATCTTCTGCGTCGCCTTCACGTGCGCCTGCACCATCTTCTTGGTGAGCTCGGGATCGGCCTTGGTGAACTTCTCCGACGCGACGAAGCCCAGGTTGGTCTTGCCCATCGGCGAATCGTACGGCACCCACAACCGCTTGCCCCAGCCGTTGATCTCGGCCAGCGTCGAATAGGGCTCGAAGCAGCAGATCGCCGCGACGTCGCCGCGCATCAGCGGCACCGGCTGGTCCTGGTTGTCCATGAAGGCCATCTCGACCTTGCCGAACACGCCCTCCTGCCGGAGCTTCCAGTTGAGCGAGACCAGGCCGATCGAGCCGTTCTGGACGGCGATCTTCTTTCCGACCAGGTCCTTCCAGCTCTTGATCGAGGGCTGGGCCACGACCATCCAGCCGCCGTCGCAGCCGTTGGCCAGGATCTGCATCGGGAATCCCTTGGTCGCCATCTGCATGGTGGCAGAGAGACCGCCATTGCCGATATCGACATCGCCCGCCGCGACCGCCTGCATGCGCTGCACCAGCGAGGGGAACATCACCAGCTCGAGCGCGATGCCCTCGGCCTTCAGCATGTCGGGCATCAGGAAGGCGGCGTTGGTCGTGGTGGTGAAGGCCGTGCCCATCTTCACCTTGCGCAGGGTCTGGCCGAGCGAGGCGCGCGAGACGATGGCGGGAGCTGCAAAGGCGGCAGCGGCGGTGACGATGATGTGGCGACGCAACATGAACGGCTTCTCCTGGGCGGGCGTTCCGTCGAAATGCAAAGGACGCGCCAACCATAGAAAGCCTCATGCGCGGCGCTTGCCGGACATGGGGCTTGCAATGATAGGGTCGTTCACATGAGCGAGATCGGTACCGGACTGCAGAACGCCACGGGCATCCGCAACGGGATTGCCCGGGCGGGCTACGCCTTCGTCGAGGCCTCGGACATGCGCACGGCACTGGGCCGCTTCGGTGCTTTGTCCGACTGGGCCGACTTCGCGGCGAGCTGGAACGATCTCTCCACCGACACCTACATGGCCGATGGCGGCCGCTATCGCCGCCGCCGGTTCGGCGTCTGGACGGCCGGCAAGCAGGGCTCGATCGAGCGCGGCGCGCACCAGCCGCATTATCAGAGCCTCGACTACAATACGCTGAACGGCGGCGTTGAGCGCTGGTTCGAACCGATCAAGCCCGAGATCGGCGGCGGCGCCACAATGCGCACCATCCTCGAATATTGCCGCGCCCTGTTCGGCCGCCTCGCCCCCGAGACGGAACAATGGCACATCGAGGCCCATCAGTTCCGGATCGAGGCCAGGCTCGGCGAGCACGGCAAGCCGACGCCCGAGGGCATGCATCGCGATGGCGTGGACTATGTGCTGGTGCTGCTGGTCGACCGGCGCAACATCCGAAGCGGCACGACCACCGTGCACGATCTCGACAAGCGCACGCTCGGCAGCTTCACCCTCACCGACCCGCTCGATTCGGCGCTGGTCGACGACGCGCGCTGCTATCACGGCGTGACACCCGTCGAGCCGGAGAATCCCGCGCAGCCCGCCTACCGCGACGTGCTGGTGGTGACGTTCAGGAAGAAGGCGGCAAGCTAGAGCGGCTTGGGCTCATCGGCATTCGCGAGGGTCACCAGCCCCATCGCCGCCATTGCCTTGATCACCAGCCACGCCAGATCGATCTCCCACCATCGGTGACCGTGCCGCGGAGAACGGGGCGATGCATGGTGGTTGTTGTGCCACCCTTCGCCGAAGGCGAGGAGGCCGACGATCGGGTTGTTGCGGCTTCTGTCCGGCGTCTCGTAGTTCCGGTAGCCCCAGTAGTGGCAAATTGAGTTGACCGAAAAGGTCACGTGCCAGACGACCACCGTT
>DATJWN010000361.1:0-78543 GCA_035501235.1 Reyranella sp. | reverse complement strand
TCGAGCTGGCGCTCTCGACGGTGACGCATACCGTGGTGCTGATGGCGGTGACCGGCGTGCTCGGCTACGGCATCGCCTACTTCATGACCATGAAAGTGAAGCATCCGGCCTGGCGGCTGGTGCTGTTCCTGGCCTTCATCGTGCCGTTCTGGACCTCGACCCTGATCCGCGGCATCGCCTGGGTGCCGTTCCTGGGCGTGAACGGCGTGATCAACCAGGCGCTGCTGGGCACCGGCCTGACGCACCATCCGATCGAGGCCTTCCTCTATTCCCGCTTCGGCATCTCCATGGCGCAGGTCTCGCTCTACACCATGATGGCGGCGGGGCCGGTCATCTACATGCTGGGCGCCGTGGCGCCGCAGCTGCGCGAGGCGGCGATGACGCTCAAGGCGCCGCCGCTGATCGTCTTCTGGCGCATCGTCTTTCCGCTCACCTTGCCGGGCGTGGTGATCGGCCAGGTGCTGGTGTTCCTGAACGTCATGGCCGATTTCGCCACCGTGGCGACGGTGGGCGGCAACAAGCTCGCCATGCTGCCGAACCTGGTGCTCCTCTTCTACGAGGGCTCGCAGCATCGCGCAGCTTCGGTGGTCGCCGTGCTGCTGATGGCCTGCATGCTGATCGGCGTGATCGCGGCGTTGCGCGTGGTCGACGTGCGCCGGCTCGGGGCCGAGCGATGACGATGAGCTGGAAGCTCCGCTCCGACATCGTCGGCTGGGTGCTGGGCGCGCTCACCGTGGCGTTCCTCGCCTATCAATGGCTGCCGATCCTGACCCTCGGCCTGCTCTCCTTCAGCGGCCCGACGGGCGGCACGACTTTCCCGATGAACGGCGTCTCCTTCCATT
Organism: Reyranella sp.; assembly: GCA_035501235.1. Taxonomy (GTDB): domain Bacteria; phylum Pseudomonadota; class Alphaproteobacteria; order Reyranellales; family Reyranellaceae; genus Reyranella. The sequence continues at coordinate 77,701 of DATJWN010000361.1, read as the reverse complement.
GGTACGAGCAGCTCTGGAAGGCGACGGTGATGAACGACTTCAAGCCGCCGCTGGTGCGCTCCTCGCTGCTGGCCGCGGCCTGCGCGCTCACCACCATCGTGCTGTCGGTGATGTCGGCGCAGGCCATGCGCGGCCGCTTCCGCGGCAACAGCTGGTTCTTCTACCTGATGCTGCTCGGCATCATGGCGCCCGGCCTGCTGGTGGGCTTCGGCTTCGCCATCCTGATGCGGCTCTTGGGCATCGAGCTGTCGTGGAACACCACGACCTACCTGGTGCAGGTCTCGTGGACGCTGCCGTTCGGCTTCCTGACCATGCTCGCCGTCTTCAACCGCTTCGACTCGCGCGTCGAGGAGGCGGCGCTGACCCTGGGCGCCTCGCGCCTCGCCGCGTTCCGCCGCATCACCTTGCCCCTGGTGCTGCCGGGGGTGATCGGCGCGGGCCTGTTCGGCTTCTCGCTCAGCTACGACGAATACCCGCGCAGCATGTTCACGATCGGCTCGGACCAGACGCTGCCGCTCGCGATCATGGCCCAGCTCGACCGTCAGCTCACGCCCGAGATCTACGCCATCGGCACGACCACCACGGCCTTCTCGCTGATCGCCGTGCTGCTCTGCACCTCCGCCCTGTGGGCGCTCCGCCGCTCGACCGCCTCATCCCGCACCTGAAGGAGACCAGCCATGCTGATCAAACGCCGTCACGTTTTTGCCGGAAGCCTCGCCTCAAGTCTGGCCGCCCCCATGCTCGGCCGCCCGGCTTTCGCCGAGACCAAGCAGATCAACCTCGCGGGCGCCAGCTACGACATGCGCGACGCCATCCTGGGCGAGTTCGTGAAGCGCACGAACATCACGCCCAAGACCTTCGTCAGCCCCTCGACCCAGGCGCGCGTGGACCGCATCCGCACCGCGCCGGTCGATTGCATTCTGCTCGACGCGCCGTTCGCCGCCTACGCCAACAGCGAAAGCCTCCTGCAGCCGATCGAGATCGCCAAGCTCAAGAACTGGGACAAGATGCATCCGCTGCTCAAGAACGGCCAGGCCGCGCCCGGCGCGCCGCTGGGCGTCGGCGCCAACCCCGGCCGCATGATGTACACCGACGAGAGCAAGACGAAGATCACCTTCATGCCGGCGTTCTTCCAGATGGACTCGGTCGGCTACAACGCCGGCAAGATCCAGACCGAGAACAACTCGCTCTCCTGGGGCGATCTGTTCAATCCGAAGTATCGCGGCAAGGTCGCGATGTACGGCATCGACTGGCTGGGCATGCTGAACGCCGCCATGGGCATGCAGGCGCTCGGCCTCTTCAAGCCCGTCGACATGAGCAACATGACCGAGAAGGAAGTCGACACCGTCATCGCCTTCCTCAAGGAGAAGAAGAAGGAGTGCCATTTCCGCGCCATGTGGAAGGCCTATGGCGAGCTGGTGAATCTGATGGCCTCGGAGGAGGTGTGGATCGCCGACGCCTGGTGGCCGGTCATCGTCGAGGTCGCGGGCAAGGGCATTCCCGTGCACTACGCCGTCGCCAAGGAGGGCTATCGCGCCTGGTGCAACGGCTACGGTATCGCCGCGACGACCAAGAACCTCGACGTCGCCTACGAATGGCTGAACTACTGGATGGACGGCTATCCCGGCGCGCAGCAGTCGAAGATCGGCTACTTCTCGACCTCCGGCGGCTACGACAAATATCTCGAGCCCGAGCTGATCAAGCAGGTCTATGGCGGCGAGGGCCGCGACGGCGGCTCGCTCGCGGACCGTGCGATGCGCGTCTACGTGTGGAACACGCGGCCCAAGAACCTCGAGTACTACACCGAAAAGTGGAACGAGTTCCTGGCGGCGTAGAAGCAGCGGCGGCTACTATATCTAGTAGTAGTTACTAAAGGTTACCGTTAAACATATCAAATTTAGCCAGAATCTATGGCCTGACGATTCCTGCCGCCGCGCTTCGGCCAAACAGCCTCGGATCCGGGTCTCCAGGCGCGGAGCTTAACGCGGAGACGCCGGCCGTCGGGATTCTGATCAATGGATTCGAGAGGCGTATCAGCGCCTCGCTTCTTTCCGAACTGCGCGGGCTCTCGCGCCTCAGAAGGCGCTGCTGCCGGCCGGCGCGTATGAACGCGCCTAAGCCACGGCCTTCAGCTTCTCCTGCCGGCAGTTCATCAGCGGCTGGATGCGCTGGCCGAATTGCTCCATGCCGACCAGGAAGTCGTCGAAGGTCAGCATGATGCCCTTGGTGCCGGGCACGGTGGCGCATTCGTCGAGCATCCTGGCCACCGAGGCGTAGGAGCCGACGATCGTGCCCATGTTGAAGTTGATGGCGCCCTCGGGCGCCGTGATCGCCTTGGCGGTGCCGCCTTCGGCCGCGTTGGGATCGGCGTCGGCCTGGCCGAACATCCAGGAGAGCGCGCCCATGTCGGCGCCGTCATTGTAGAGCTTCCACTTGGCCATCGCCTTCTCGTCGGTCTCGTCGGCGATCACCATCATCAGCACGTAGTTGCCGACATCGCGGCCGGTCTTGGCGGCGGCGGCCACCATCGCCTCGTTGGTCGGCGTGTGCGCCGTCGGCGTGTTGACGCCCTTGCCGAGCGTGAAGTTGTAGTTGCAATAGGTCGCGCCGAACTCCATGCCGCGCGGGCTTTGGCCCGCGCTGACCAGCCTGATCTCCTTCGGCCGCGGCGAGAGCTTGCAGTCCGTCATCTGGAAGAACTTGCCCTTGAAGTCGGACGAGCCCTTCGACCAGAGTTCCTTCATCACCTGCACGAACTCGGTGCTGTAGTCGTAGCGGTAGCCGAAATAGGCCTCGCCCGGCCACAGGCCCATCTGCTCGTACTCGTCCTTGGCCCAGCCCGAGACGATGTTGACGCCGAAGCGGCCGTTGGAGATCGAATCGATGGTCGAGGCCATGCGCGCGATGATGGCGGGCGGGATGGTGAGCACGGCCACCGAGGCATAGAGGCGGATGCGCTCGGTGACGGCGGCGAGGCCCGCCATCAGGGTGAAGGATTCGAGATTGTGGTCCCAGAACTCGCTCTCGCCGCCGAAGCCGCGCAGCTTGATCATGGAAAGCGCGAAATCGAGGCCGTAATGCTCAGCGCGCTGCACGATCCGCCGGTTGAGATCGAAGGTGGGCATGTATTGCGGCGAGGTCTTGGAGATCAGCCAGCCATTGTTGCCGATCGGGATGAACACACCGATATCCATGACAACCTCCTACGCGAATGCAGACGGATCGAGGCAGCAAGCGGTGTGCCAGAGTCCTTGCACGGAAGTTGCACAGCTCGAGGACGTGAAAGGGAGGAGCGCATGAAAGCCGTCGTGATCCACGCCACGGGTGGCCCCGAGCAACTCGTGGTCGCCGAGCTGCCCGACCCGGTGCCAGGCCCGGGCGAGGTCCTGCTCGATGTCGCCTATGCCGGCTGCAACTGGGCCGACACGCAGGTGCGCCTGGGCATCTATCCGCATCCCATGACCTATCCGATGGTGCTGGGCTTCGAGGTGTCCGGGACGGTCGCCGCGCTCGGCGCGGGCGTGACGGGCGTTGCGGTCGGCGACCGCGTCGCGGTGTTTCCCGACAAGGGCGGCGCCTATGCGCAGAAGTGCGCCGCCTCGGCCGCCGGGCTGATCAAGCTTCCGGCCAATGTGCCGCTCGACACGGGCGCGGCCTTTCCCATCCAGGCGCTGACGGCCTACCACATGCTGTTCACCGTCTATCGCCTGAAGCGCGGCGATACGGTGCTGGTGAACGCCGTCGGCGGTGGCGTCGGGCTCTGCTGCACGCAGCTTGCCGTGCAGGCCGGCGCCCGGGTCATCGGCACGACCGGCACGCCGGGCAAGGAGAAGCGGGCGCTGGAATACGGCGCCTCGCGTGTCGTGATCACCTCGCAGGAGGATTTCGAAGCGGCTGTGCTCGACTTCACCGGCGGGCGCGGCGTCGACCTCGCGATCGATTCCTACGGCGCCACCATGCTCGACCGCACCTTCAACGTCGTGCGCAAGCTCGGCCACGTCATCAGCATCGGCGAGGCGGAGGGCCAGCCCTTCAAGAACATCCGCGAGCGCATCCTGCCGCGTTCGCAGACCTTCACCCGCCTGCATCTCGGCCATGTCGACCAGAGTTCGCCCGAATGGAAGGCCGGCGTCGACCATGTGCTGGCCGGCATCGGCGCCGGCTGGCTCAGGATTCCGATCGAAGGGGTTTTCCCGCTGGCCGGGGCGGCGGAGATGCATCGCCGCCTGGAAGGCCGTCACGTGGCGGGAAAGCTGCTGCTGGCCGCCGGCGCAGGCTGACCACGAGAAAGGCCGTGGCGGCAAGACCGAGCCCCGCCATCGCGATCACCGCGCCCCGGGGGCCCAGCCTGTCGGCGAGCGCGCCGGCCGCCAGCACGCCGAGCGGCCCCGTGCCGATGCAGACCGTGACGATGCCCATCAGCCGCGAGCGCATCTCGGCGGGCGCCTCCGTCAGCATCAGGGTCGATTGCATGTTGCTGAAGCCCGCCGTGCCGAAGCCGCCGGCGATCAGCAGGAGCAGGGCCAGCCAATAGGCCGGCGACAGCGCCATCGCGATCAAGGTGACCATGAACAGCGCGGCACCGCCGGCGAAGGCGATCCGGCGGTCCATGCGCAGGAAGCCCGCGGCGATCAGCGTGCCGCCAAGCAGCCCGCCCAGCGGCTCGCCCGCCGCCAGCAGGCCGACCAGGCCGGGCGAGACCCGGAACTCGGCGAGGCCGAGCGGCGCCACCAGCCCGGAATAGGCGAAGGCGAAGCTGTTGGTGACGATGGTGACGCCGAACACCAGCAGGATCACGGGCCGCGTGCGCGCATAGGCGAGGCCTTCCACGATCTCGGCCGGAATGCGCAGCAAGGCGAGCCGGCGCGTCACCTGTGTGTGCGTGAGACCCGCCAGCACGAAGGCGCCGCCGAACTGCGCCAGCGCCGTCAGCGTGTAGGTGCCGCGCATATGCAGCCACTGGAAGGCGAGCCCGCCCAGCAGCGGGCCGATGGCGCGCGTGGCGGCGGAGGTGACCGAGTCGAGCGCGATCGCCGGCACGATGCGGTGCGCGCCCGCGACTTCGCCCACCATGCGCCGGCGCGTCGACATCTCGGTTGCCCACATGATTCCGGACAGCAGATTGGCGACCGCGATGTGCCAGAGCTGGAGATGGCCGGTCGTGGCGAGCGTCGCGAGCAGGGTCGAGACGCTGGCCGGCCCCAGCAGCGCCAGCATCACGATCAGCTTGCGATTCACCGCCTCGGACACCGCGCCCGCGAAGGCGCCCAGGAAGAGCTGCGGCAACTGGCGGACGGCCACGACGATGGTCACCGCGACGGGCGAGCCGGTGGCCTGGTAGGCGAACAGGCCCGACACCAGCAGCTCCAGCCAGCGTACGGCATTGGCCATGGCGCCGACCAGCCAGAGCCGCAGGAAGTCGGGCGTGGCCAGCAGCTCGCGCACCACGGATCGCCGTGGCGCGCCAATTTCCTCCGAATTCATTGTAGATCACGCTAAAGCGGTTTCGCGCGGGAGGGAACTTAGAAGGCGCAATCCGCTCGCATGGCTGGTGTGATGGGATCCGCCGGCATTTCCATGCGGCAGTGATAGTCGAAGGCGGCACGGAACTGCGCGGCGATGCGAGCCCTGGCCTGGATGGGCAACACATAGCGGTTGTTGCGATGCACGATCTGCGCGCCGCCATAGTCGATGTCGGTGCCGTCGGGGAAATAGGCGGCGAAGGTGGAATAGCCCGCGGTCGAGGTGACCTCGACGACCAGGACGGCGCCGTTGACGCATTCGAAATGCGGGGCACCGCGCAGGCTGCCGGTCTCCGTCGTGTTTCCCGACGGGCCGGAGACCGTCCATCGGTAGTGCGAGGCGGATTGCGAGGCCGTGGCTTTCAGCGTGCCGCAGGTCAAGGATTGTCCGAGAGCCGGGACGGCGACGACCGTCAGCAACAGCGCCAGGGCAAGGCGCTTCACAGGATCACGCCGAGCGTGGCGAGGACACCCAGCGCCGCGATGGAGACGAGCAGGCTGCCGAGCGAGATCGCGAGCAGCGCGCGGCCGGGCGGCAGCCGCATCATGCCGGCGGCGATCCAGAAGAAGGGATCGTTGACGTGGCAGATCGCGATCGAGCCCGCGCCGACGGCGGCCGCGGCGAGCGCGCGCCCCGTGGCACTGTCGAGTCCGAGCCGGGGTAGCAGCGGCTCGATCATGCCCGAGGCGGTGAGCACGGCGCTGAGCGAATTGCCCTGCAAGGTCTTCACCGTCGCGGCGGCGAGGAAGGGCGCGAGCAGGCCGAGGCGTGGATCGGCGAAGCGCTCGGCCCACAGCTCGGCCATACCGGTTTCGTCGAGCACACGCGCGAAGCCGCCCGCGGCACCGACGGCAAGCAACAGCGGCGCCCAGCCCGTGTCGGCCAGCACCGTCGGTTGCCAGCGGCGTGAGAGCAGCATCGCCAGCACGATCGCGAGCATCGCCAGCACCAGCGGATGGCTGATGCCGGTATAGAATTCGCGCGCGCCACCCTTGCCGAGCGGTTCGGTCGGCATCTGGGCGATCGACTGCACGAGCAGCAGGGCGAGCGGCAGGGCGATGGCGAGCCAGCCGACGGACGGCGCGCCGCTTTCGCCGTCGGGCAGGCGTCGCGCCAGCAGCCAGGCCACGAGCGCGCCGATGACGGCGGCCGGCAGGCCGACGGCGAGCGCCATGCGAAGATCGGCCTTCATCACCGACATCGACGCGACGGCAAGCGGCGAGGGCACGAGCAGGGCGTGCACGAGGAGCAGGACGAGCGCGAGAAGCAGCGCCCGTCTTGGCACGCCATCCGCTGCCGGCTGCAGCAGGGCGAGGCCCCCCGGCGCCGTGCCGCCCAGGCCGGCGACAATACCGGCCACAAGGCTGCCGGCGCTCGTCAGCGGCCGCTTGAGCAAGAGCGCGCCCACGAGACTTCCGGCCATCACCAGCAAACCGGTCTGCTCCAGCGCATCGACGAAGCCCAGGCCGAAAGCCTTGCCGATCGATTGCCAGGTCATGTCGGCGGCGACGCCGTAGCCCATCACCACGGCCATGATCGCGAGGAAGACGGGGATGCCGAAGCGCTGGACCGCGAGCACCAGGGCCGCGACCGCGACCGGCAGGAGCAGGGCGGCAAGAAGCATCGGCCCGACCTTATTCGTCTGCTAGTGCGGCTTCCAGTCAGATGGAACCGCCTCAGCGGTTCCATCTGACTGGAAACGCGTTGATCGAGGCGCCTCGACCGCAGGCATGATCCGCTCGGCTGATTCCTGCCGAACGGATCATGCTCTACAGTCGCGTCATGCGTCTGCTGCTGCTCGTGTGGATCGTCCTGCTCGGCTTTTGCCCGCCCGTTTGGGCGCAGGGGCGGTTGGTGCAGACGCAAGGCCGGACCTTCGTCGCGCCCGATGGCAGCACGCTGCTCATCAAGGGCATCAGCCTCGGCAACTGGCTGATGCCCGAAGGCTATATGTTCAAGTTCGAGGTCGCGAAATCGCCGCACCAGATCTATGGCGCCTTCGACCGTCTTCTCGGCCCTGAGCAGGCAGCGGCGTTCTGGAAGACGTTCCGCGACCGCTACATCGCCCAATGGGACATCGACTTCATCAAGTCGGTCGGCTTCAACACCGTGCGCATCCCGTTGCACTACGGGCTGTTCATGACCGACGACGGCGAGATCAAGGGCGAGGGCTGGGCGCTGCTCGACCGCGTGCTCGATTGGGCGCGCGACGCCCATCTCTATGTGATCCTCGACCTGCATGCGGCGCCCGGCGGCCAGACCGGCATCAATCACGACGACGGGCCGGGCTATCCGCTGATGTTCTACGTGCCGCGCGACCGCGATCTCACGGTGAAGCTGTGGCAGGCGATCGCCAAGCGCTATGCCGGGCGGCCGGAGATATTGGGCTACGACCTGCTGAACGAGCCGATCGCGCCCTATCACGAGGTCGACACGCTCAATCCCCGGCTGCAGCCCTTCTACCAGCGCCTGACCGAGGCCATCCGCGCCGTCGATCCCGGCAGGATCGTCATCCTCGAAGGCGGTCAGTGGGCCTCGAGCTTCGAGATGCTGGGCGCGCCTTTCGCCAAGAACCTCGCCTATTCCTATCATTCGTTCTGGGCGAGCACGCGGCGCGATTCCATTCAGCGTCATCTGAACTTTTCCGAGCGCTACAACGTTCCGCTGTTCCTGGGAGAGACCGGCGAGCTGACCGACGAATGGAACGCCGAGTTCCGCAAGCTGCACGAGGCGCACGGCATCGGCTGGTCGTTCTGGACCTACAAGAACCTCGACTCGACCTCGACCGTGGTGTCGATCAACAAGCCCGAAGGCTGGGACGAAATCGCCGCCTTCGCCGACGGCCGACGTGCGCAGCGGCCCGATGCCGTGCTGGTCGATTTCGCGATCCGCGAATATCTGCGCGGCGCCGGGCTTCCATTCGCAGAAATTCGCCAAGGCTATCTGGCGTCGTTGGGACTGAAGGCTTCACCGTAGTCCATTGATCAGAATCGAGGCGGCAAGGGACCCGACTTTGGGATGCTCCAAAAGGAGCACACCATGGGTATTCCACCGGCAAGCAAACCCTCTACCTACGTGCCGCCGCGGAATGGCGTCGGCCCAACCTTGTTGAATAGCAGCGCACAGCCGGAAGCGGGCCAATACGACGATCTCAACAGGTCGCCCGCGACAACTATCGAGTTGCGCTTCTCGCCAGTTCAAACCGGGACAGATCAGACGACAGTGGGCCATCACGGGTATATTGTCGTGACGGACAATATCAGTGGGAAGCAATGGAAAAGCGAAGCTGGTCCAACGGGTCAGCGAGTTCGGGGTCTGCTTCCCTCTGGTTTCCTCGAAGCGCACACCAGAGAAAAAGGCGATACCGTGAAAGATCCCACACAGGCGGCGACTTTCACGACGGATGTTCCGGCTGAAGAAGTCGCTGCCAGGCTGACCAAATTCAGTGACGCGTTTTCCCAGCGAAAGGTGCCGTATCGGCTGCCGGACTATCTGCTGCCCGGTGTACCGGAATCATACCTTCGGGACCCGCCGCCATCGACAACCACTAGCAATTACTACGCCGGGGCCGCCTGGGAGCATCTGACTGGTTCGCTGCCTCGTCTGCCCAGTGGAGTCTTCGCGCCCGGGTGGGGCGAACATAAGTTTGACACGGATTCCCCTCCATGAAAGCGAGCCGCAATCGTCGATTGCTCTGGGCATCTCTCGGCGCGCTGGCCCTTGCGGGCAGCGCGGCCGTCTTCACTAGCGAGACGGCACCTGATCCGTGCGACGTGGATCCGATGCCCTGGCGGTGCGCATCCCCGAACACGGCTGGTCGACTCGAGAAGCAGCTACGCGATCACCTGCCGATCGGCACGCCGCAGCCGGCGGTCGAAGCCTATCTCCAGCGCTTGGAGATTCCCTATCAGTTCGGCTTCACGAGCTACCCATCGTTCAAGAAGCCCATCGAGGTCACGCAACGCTTCCCGGCGGATTGGTGGAATAACAGCGTCTATATCTCGATTTATTTCGATGCGAACGGCGGCGTCGAAAAAATCAACTTTTCCATAACGTGGGCGACACTCTAGGCAGTTCGCGCCGCGTAGTAGTCTGCCAGTGCGGTCAATGCCGCCGAGCCATCGCCGATGAAGCTCGGCCCGTGCATCAACGCGATCGTCTTGGGCGCGAGCGCCGCCAGCCGGCGCAGGGTCGGTTCGGCCTGCGGGGTGCTCGGCATGAAGGGCACGGCTTTCTCGGTGGCGATGGCGGCATCGACGATGTCGCCCGTCGTCGTGGCGGGGCAGGTGCCGAACTGGGTGAAGAGGTCGCTGCTGAACAGCGTGCTCGTCGTCTCCTCGTAGATCAGGCCGGCATCCCAGTTGTGCGGCACATGAGGCGTGTCGAGCCAGCGCACCTTCTTGCCGCCGAGGTCGAGCACCTCGTCGTTCTTGAGCGGGCGCGGCTTGCGGTCAGCCATGTCGGTCAGCCAGATGTTGCAGCCGATCTGGCCGTGCGCCGGCGTGGCGTTGGGCGCAGCGGCGAGCCACTGGTTGAGCGCGCCCGATTCGTCGGCCTCGACATGGCTGCAGGTCGTCCAGGCGAGCTTGTCGAGCGCGATCACGCTCTTCACCGCCTCGGAGATCAGCGGGAACATCGCGCGATGGCCGTAGTGGAACAGCAGCGGCTGCTCGGCGTCGATCAAGAACTGGTTGAACGTGAAGCCGCTCGGTCCGACCTGGGGCACGAAGGTCGAGAGACGATAGATCCTGTCGGCGATCTCGGTGACTTCCGTTTTCATGCGGTGAGCACCTCCAGCAGACGGATATTGAACGCGTCGGCGGCCTCGTAGGCAACCCAATGTCCGGCGCCGGGGATCTGGTGCATCTGGAAGTCCGGCTGCAGGGCGCGGAAGAGGTCGATGCGCTCCTGGATGTAAGGGTAAGTCGTCGAATCGAACTCGCCCCAGATGCCGGTGAACGGCGTCTTCACCTGCGGCAGCACCTTCGAGAGCGCACCCGCTATGCCCATGTCGCGGCTGCGCGTCTTGGCGCGCGTGGTGTTCATGATCTGCATGTGGATGGCCACGCCGTCGACATTCTTCGGATCGTGCAGCATCAGCAGCTCGAGGTTGCGCCGCGCCTCGTCGGCCAGCACCTGCGGCGGCATCGTCTCCAGGAGCTTGTGCAGCTTCTCCGTCGGCTTGCGCGTGGCTTTGAGCCCGCCCGCGCCCACGAACACGATCCGCTTGATGCGCTCAGGCATGAGCGTCGAGAGATGGCCCGACACCATGCCGCCGAAGGAGAAGCCCGTCAGGAAGAAGCGCTCGTCCTTGGGCAAGAGCGCATTGACCGCGTGATTGACGCAATGCGTCACCGACCAGACGTCGCGCACATCGTCGGGCGGATCGCTGTCGCCCAGGCCGGGCAGGTCGGCGGCATAGACCGTAAAGTGGTGCGAGAGTGCCCAGACGTTGCGGATCCAATGGATCCACGAACCCGAGCCGCCGTGGAACAGCAGCAGTGCGGGCTTGCCGGAGCCTTCACCCCAGACGTGCCATTGCATCTGGCCGCCGTTTCCCATCGGCACGCGAATGGCCTTGGAGGTGGCGGCGACGGACTCGATATGTTCGAGGGCGGTACGGCCGTCCGGCATGCGCGGGACGGCGGAGAAATCGAGACTCACGTGTTGATGGCCCCCAGAAGACGTTCGACAAATCCGCCGGCCTTTTTGCGATCGACCCAGCGCAGCACCGTCACGAGATCGTTGTCCGGATCGATCCAGACGATGTGGCTGCCCCAACCGAACGCGAAGTAGCTGCGCTCCGACGCCGCCGCGAACTGCCGCCGGTCGGTGTTGAGCCACCACATCAGCCCGTAGAACGGCGCGACCGGGCAGGGCTTCACCAGTTCGGCCGTCCAGCCCTTGGGCAGGATCTGCCTTCCGTTCCACGCGCCGCCTTGCGCGACCAGCCGGCCCATCAGGGCGAGGTCGCGGGCCGAGATCACGATGCCGCCGCCCCAGTGGCCGCCGCCCGGCACCGAAACCATCGCCTTGCCGTCGATCGTGACTGTCGAGTTGCGATAGCCCTCCCAGCGCCAGCCGGTCGACGCGCCGATGGGATCCATGATCCGCCGCTTCAGCACCGACGGCAGCGGCTCCTTGAACCGCTCGAGCAGCGACAGCGACAGGCGGTTCACGCGCACATCGTTGTATTCGTAATAGCTGCCGGGCTTCTTCATCGCCCGACGCGTGCCCTTGGGCGCCTCGGCGACCTGCAGGCCGACCACGCGGTTGTGGTCGATGCGGTCTTCCTTGCCGAACAGGGTGCCCGACCATTCGCTGGTCTGGGTCAGCAGGTGGCGCCAGGTGATGGCGCGGTTCTGCTCCTCTTCGAAGCCCACTGTGTCGTCGAGGCTCTTGATCAGCCCATCGCCCAGCGCGAGACCCGCCAGCAACGACAGGAAGCTCTTGGCGACGCTGAAGGTCATGTCGGCGCGGTTCGTGTCGCCCCATTCGGCGAGCAGCGTGCCGCCGCGATAGACCAGGCCCGAATGTCCGCCGCGCGGCGCCACCGGCCCCAGGATCTCGTTGTCCGGGAAGCTTTCGCCTGAATCGGCGGTCATCACGAATTGCCCGTCGGGCATCTTCATGTCGGCCGCCCACTTGGACTCGATGGATTGGGCGAAGGCGATCGCATCTTTCAGGGCATTCATGCACGCAATCAACATTGGAGCCGGTGCGGGAGCAAGCGTAGAAAACGCTCATGTCCCAACCGACAACGCTGTCGCTGCGCCGTCCCGACGACTGGCACGTCCATCTTCGCGACGGCGCGATGCTGGAAGCCTGCGCCGTGCATACCGCCCGCCAGTTCGCCCGCGGCATCATCATGCCCAATCTCGTGCCGCCGGTGACCAAGGTCGCCGAGGCGGCGGCCTATCGCGAGCGAATCCGCAGAGCGGTTCCGGCCGCGCTCAAGTTCGAGCCGCTGATGACCTGCTATCTGACCGACGGCGCCGATCCGGCCGAGCTGGCGCGTGGCAAGGCGGAAGGCGTCTGGGTCGCCTCCAAGCTCTATCCGGCGCATGCCACGACCAACTCCGCCCATGGCGTCACTTCCATGGACAAGGTCGCGCGCGGGCTGGAGGCGATGGAGAAGGCCGGCATGCCGCTCCTCGTCCATGGCGAGGTGACGGATGCCGATGTCGACATCTTCGACCGTGAAGCCGTGTTCCTCGACAAGGTGCTGGCGCCGCTCCTGAAGCGCCACGCGGGCCTCAAGATCGTGCTGGAGCACATCACGACCAAGGAGGGCGTGGCCTTCGTCGAGGCGCATCCCGGACGGCTGGGCGGCACGATCACGCCGCATCATTTGAGCTACAACCGCAACGCCCTCTTCAAGGGCGGCATCCGTCCGCACTTCTATTGCCTGCCGATCGCCAAGCGCGAGGAGCATCGCCTGGCGCTACGTCGAGCCGCGACCTCAGGCAGCGGGCAGTTCTTCCTCGGCACCGATACCGCACCTCATACGGCCGACACCAAGGAATGTGCCTGCGGCTGCGCCGGCATCTTCAATGCGCCGGTCGCCCTGCAGGTCTATGCCCAGGTCTTCATGGAGGAGAACGCGCTCGACCGGCTCGAAGCCTTCGCCTCCCTGAACGGCCCGCGCTTCTACGGTCTGCCGCCCAACGAGGAGCGCATCACGCTGCAGGCGAAGCCCATGGAGGCACCGGAGCGGGTCGAGGTGCCGGGCGGCAACAAGAGCATCGTGGTGTTTCGGCCCGATACGGCGGTGGGTTGGAGTTTCTAATCGCCCTGATTTATCGTTGCGCATGAGCAAATCGCGTATTCCCGCCGGCGCTGTCGTGCGCGGCACCGACAAAGGCTATGTCCACGGCGATATTCCGGCCAAGCCGGGCGCCCTCAAGCCCGGGCAGGAGCGGCCGGTCGACCAGGTCGAACAGACCTATCCGTACATGCGGCCGCGCGATGCCGCGACGCTGATCCTGGTGCGGATGAAGGGCAAGACGCCGGAAGTGCTGATGGGCTGCCGTGCCGCCAAGTCGGCCTTCATGCCCAACCGCTACGTCTTCCCCGGCGGCCGGGTCGACAAGGCCGATGCGCACATCCCGATCGCGACACCGCTCGATCGCCACGTGAAGGCGCGCCTGCTCAAGGCGGCGACCGAGCAACGCGCCAAGGCGCTGGGCGTCGCGGCCGTGCGCGAGACCTTCGAGGAGACGGGCCTCATCCTCGGCAAGCCGCTGAAGGGCGGCACGCCCAAGAAGGATTACGGCGACCACTGGAAGGGCTTTTTGGACAAGGGGCTGGCGCCGGCGCTCGACAGTCTCGACCTGATCGCGCGCGCCATCACGCCGCCCGGGCGGCCGCGCCGCTTCAACGCGCGCTTCTTCATGGCGCGCGCGGAGGACGCGACCGGCCAGATCCGGCATTCGAGCGAGATGGGCGACGTGCGCTGGGTCAGGCTCGACGAGGCGCGCGAGCTGCCGCTGCCGACCATCACGGGTCTGATCCTGGGCGAGATCGGCCGGCTCATCAAAGAGCCGCCCGACCGCAAGAAGCAGCGCAAGATCCCGCTTTTCATCACGGTGCATCGCAAGCACCTGATGATCGAGGAATAGCGCGCGTGGCGGCGCCGCTCGGCTTCGCCCCGCTGCCATCCGAGCAGGCCGCGCTCACGCCCGCCGCCTCCAGCCTGCCGCCGCGCGGCGGCGTGCGCCTGCGCGCCCTGGTGCTGATCCGCTGGGCCGCCGTCGCCGGCCAGATCTTCACCGCGGGCGTCGTCCATTGGGGCCTGGGCTTCGGCCTGCCGCTGCTCGCGGTCGGCGGCACGATCGCCCTGTCGGCGCTGCTCAACCTTGCCGTCAGCCTCGGCCGTCCGGCCTCGACGCGTATCGACGATCGCGAGGCCACGGTGTTCCTGGCCTTCGATATCGTGCAGCTCGCCGTCCTGCTCTATCTGACCGGCGGCCTCACCAATCCCTTCGCGCTGCTGCTGCTGGCGCCCGTCGCGATCGGCGCCACGATCCTTTCGCTGGCGAGCAACATCGCGCTGTCGCTGCTCACCATCGGCAGCATTGCGTTGCTCGGCATCCTGCACCAGCCGTTGCCCTGGCAGGGCTCGGTGCCGGCACTGCCGGAGATCTACCAGGCGGGCTTCTGGGTCGGTCTCACGCTCACGACGCTGCTGATCACGCTCTACGGCTGGCGGCTCGCCGAAGAAGCGCGCCAGATGAGCGACGCGCTGGGTGCCGCCCAGAACTCGCTCGCCCAGGAGCAGCGCCTCTCCGCGCTGGGCGCCCTTGCGGCGGCCGCGGCGCACGAGCTCGGCTCGCCGCTCGCGACCATCACCGTGGTCGCCAAGGAGATGATGAACGAGGTCCTGCCGGACGATCCGCTGCGCGAGGATGTCGAGCTGCTGGCCTCGGAGTCCGATCGCTGCCGGTCGATCCTGGCGCGCCTCACCGTCGATCCGGCGGGCGACATGTCCGACGTCTACACGCTCGTGCCGCTGCCGAGCCTCGTTGAAGCCGCGGCGCAGAACTACCGCCGTGACGGCATCGCCGTGAAGTTCGAAGCGGGACCGCTGGGCGAGGGCGTGCCGAAGACCGCGCCCATCCAGGTCCGAAGCCCGGAGTTCATGCAGGGAATTGGCAATATCGTTCAAAATGCCGTGTCCTTCGCGACGCGCGAGGTCGATGTCGCGACCCGCTGGACGACGGAATGGTCGGAAGTGCAGGTCTCCGACGACGGGCCGGGCTTCTCGGAAGCGCTGCTGGACGAGCTCGGGACGCCGTTTATCTCGACTCGTCAGGGCGTCGAGGGCCACATGGGCCTGGGCGTTTTCATCGCCAAAACGCTGTTGGAACGCACTGGCGCCACCGTCAACTTCGGCAATCGCGGCGGCGGCAAGGACGGCGCGGCCGTCGTCGTCCGCTGGCCAAATCCATTCTTCAAGGCTACATAACAGCGCATGTCCAAGGAGCAGCCATGAACCAGGATTCTGGTGCCAGCCGCCCTCTCGCGCCGATCCTGCAGGGGACGACGGCGACCAAAGACCGAACGCTGCTGATCGCCGATGATGACGCGGCCTTCCGCAACCGTGTCGCGCGCGCCCTGGAATTGCGTGGTTTCGTGGTGACCGCCGTCGGCTCGGTGGCCGAGGCGCTGGCCCAGGCCGCCCGGCCGCCCGCCTTCGCGGTGCTCGACCTGCGCCTGGGCGACGGCAACGGCCTCGAGATCGTGGGCCCGCTGCGCCAGGCGCGGCCCGACATCCGCATCGTCGTGCTGACCGGCTACGGCAACATCGCGACGGCCGTCGCCGCCGTGAAGGAAGGCGCCGTCGACTACCTCGCCAAGCCCGCCGATGCCGATGCCATCGAGCAGGCGCTGACCGCGCACGGCCGCAAGCTGCCGCCGCCGCCCTCGAACCCGATGTCGGCCGACCGCGTGCGCTGGGAGCACATCCAGCGTGTCTTCGAGCAATGCGACCGCAACGTCTCGGAGACGGCACGCCGGCTCAACATGCACCGGCGCACCTTGCAGCGCATCCTCGGCAAGCACGCACCCAAGGAGCACTGACCGCTAAGCCTTGCGGTTTTGTGCGTTCCAGTACTGTTCGAGATTGGCGATCAGGGCCGGGCTGAAGTGGCACCAGGCCTGCTCGCGCGCGTAGACCGCCGCATAGGCGCGGAAGGAATCGAACGGCTCGTTGGCGATGCGCAGCGCGCGGCGGTTGCCGATGGCGCCGACCACGCCTGACGTGGTGATGCGGTCGACCACATAGGCGATCGTCTCGTCGATCTTGTCGGGATCGACGACCTCGTCGCAGATCATGCGGCCCACGTCGGAGTCGCAGTCGATGCGGCGCTCGTACATGATCGCCTGGCGCGCGATTCGGTCGCCGACGAAGCGCGCCAGCCGGAGATTCGCCATGCCCGGGATGATGCCTTCCTTGCGGGCGGGCAGGGTGAGGTAGGCGTCCTTGGCGGCGATATTGAAGTCGGTCGCGAGCAGGATCTGGCAGCCGCCGCCGATCGCGAAGGTTTCGACGGCCGAGATCCAGAGCTTCTCGATGGAATCGCCGCTCGCCTCCTCGGGCGTGACGTCGGGCCGGGCAAGCCCGCGAGTCATCTTGTTCACGAAGCCGAGGTCGCGGATCAGGAACCAGAGATAGGGGATCTTGCCGTAGTAGATGTGCGTGAGGTTGATGCCGGCGTTGAACACGCGACGGCCGGCATATTTGCCGTGCGGCACCACATCGCCGCGCAGCACCGCGATCCTGCTTTCGGGATCGAGGATGCAGATGTCGGCGCCGATCTCCGTCGCGACCTGGGTGTTCGTGTCCTCGGCATTGAGGAAGCGCGGATTGGCGAGATAGAGCACGGCCGCATGGCCCTGGCGTTCCACCCGTGCGCCGCCGAGATCGATGCGGCCGTCGCGCCGGAACTTGGCGAGTGCCTCCGCCGACTCCTCGCGCGGCAGCAGCATGGCGTGGCAGAGATGCGTGCCGCAGTCCTTGTCGGCCAGGAACTGGTTGCAGAGGATGCCCTGGTCGATCTCGCAGCCATCCTTCTGCGACTGGCGCAGCTCCGCTTCGGCCTCGACCTCGGCCCGCGTCGGCGCGAGGCCAGGCACGGCCGCGGCGGCGTCGTAGACGAGCTTCTCGACCCGCACAAACTTCCGCTTGTTGTCGGTCAGCCTGTCGTAGAGCGTCCGGGCATGGACGCGGAGGAAGGCGAAACGCGAATCTCGGGCGGCTTTCAACAGCGCTTCGGCCTCGGCCTGCTGGCCGGCGGTGCGCTTGTCCTTGGCCGGCAATCGCGCGAGCCGTCCGGCCTGTTCGCGCCAGAAGGCCGTGAAAGCGGCCGTGTCGGCCGTGAAGTCGCCGCCGGCCGGAACCGGCATTGAAACGACCGTATCCATGATGTCGACGACGCTTCCCTGAAATTTTTGGAGCGGGCGACGGGATTTGAACCCGCGACCTACGGCTTGGGAAGCCGACGCTCTACCCCTGAGCTACACCCGCGCTGGCGTCATTCTACCCCGCTGGCGCGCGCGAGGTCCAATCGTGTATCTCAGAGGCATGCTGGACGAGGTCCTTACGGCCGAAGAACGCGCCGTCGTCGCCAAGGCGCAGGCCTTCGCCGAGAAATACGTGGCGCCCAACGCCGCGCGCTGGGAATGGGAACGGCACTATCCGCTGGAGACCATCAAGGCGGCCTGCGCGGTCGGACTGAACACGATCGAGCTCGCCAAGCACCATGGCGGCCAGGGCCTTTCCTTCTCCTGCAAGCTGCGCGCCTTCGAGGAGATCGCCAAGGCGGACTTCGCCTTCGCCTTCGCCCTGATCAACCACCACAACGCCTGCGCCCGCTTCGCCCGCGACGGCCAACCCTCGCACGTCGCGCGATTGCTGCCGCGCATGATCGCGGGCGATGTCATCGGCTGCGCGGGGTTGAGCGAACCCGGCGTGGGCAGCGACTTCGGCGGGCTGGAGATGTCGGCCGTGAAGGTCGCGGGCGGCTGGAAGCTGAACGGCGCCAAGGCGTGGATCACCAATGCCGCCGTCGCCGGTCTTTCCGTCGTCTATGCCCAGACCGACAAAAGCCAGGGTTATCGCGGCATCGCCTGCTTCGCGATCGAGGCGGAGCGGCCGGGCTTCCATCGCGAGCCGCCGTTCGAGCTGCATGGTGGGCACGCCATCGGCGTCGGCGGCTTTCGCCTCACCGACTACATCGCACCCGATGAGGCGGTGCTGCATCCGCCCGGCCAGGCCTTCAAGGCGGCGCTGGCCGGCATCAACGGCGCGCGCGCCTACGTGGCCGCCATGTGCTGCGGCATGCTGGAGGCGAGCCTCGACACGGCGGTGAGCTACACCCAGCAGCGCAAGACCTTTGGCCGGCCGGTGATCGACCATCAGGGCGTGCGCTGGAAGCTGGTCGATGCGGCGACCGATCTCGAGGCGGCGCGGCTCCTCACATATCGCGCGGCGCGCCTGATCGACGAAGGCGCCGACGCGGTGATGCCCGCGGCCTACGCCAAGAAGTTCGCGACAGAGAGGACGCTGACACGCATCGCAGACTGCATCCAGGCGATGGGCGCCAACGGCCTGCGTGCCGAGTATCCGCTGGCCCGTCACCTCGCCGGCGCCAAGATCGCGGCTTACACCGACGGCTCGATCGAGATGATGAACGAGCGCATCGGCGCGGGCCTCGCTTCGGTCTTCGGATGATCGTCTCGACGGTGGAGATGCACACCGGCGGCGAGCCGACGCGCATCGTGCTCGACGGCTGGCCGAAGCTCGCGGCGCCGACCTTGCTCGGCAAGCGGCGCGAATGCCTGGAGAAGCACGATCATCTGCGCCGCGGCCTGATGCTGGAGCCGCGCGGCCATGACAGCATGTACGGCGCTCTGCTGGTCGAGCCCGACCATCCCGAGGCCGATTTCGCCGTGCTGTTCATGCACAATGAGGGCTATTCGACCATGTGCGGTCACGCGACCATCGCCTTGGCGCGTTGGGCCGTCGACAGCGGGCGAGTGAAGGGTCCGACGGTCCGCCTGCAATGTCCCTGCGGCCTCGTGGTCGCGACGGTCGAGAAGGATGGTTGGGTGCGCTTCGAGAGCGTGCCGTCCTTCGCCTATGCGCTCGATCGCGTGGCGCCGACCGCGGCCTGGGGGCCGGTGACGGTCGATGTCGCTTACGGCGGCGCCTTCTACGCGTTCCTCGCCGCCGATTCGATCGGCCTCGATCTCAAATCGTCGCCCATGCGGACAATCACCGATGCAGGCGAGGAGATCGCGAAGGCGGTCGCCAAGGCCATGCCGATCGAGCACCCGTCCGAGCCCGACCTTGCGTTCCTCTACGGCACCATCCTGACGGACGGCCAGATCTCGCCGAGCCGCAATGTCTGCATCTTCGCCGGCCGCCAGGTCGATCGCAGCCCGACCGGCAGCGGCGTCAGTGCGCGCATGGCGCTGCAGGTCGCTCGACGCGAGGCGAAGCTCGGCGAGGAGAGGCGCTTTGAGAGTTGCACCGGCTCGATCTTCACCGGCAAGGCATTGCGCGAGGGACCGGCGGTCGGTCCGCGCAAATCGGTGATCGTCGAGGTGGGCGGCATCGCCCACTACACGGGCGAGAGCCGGTTCCGCTTCGACGCCGATGATCCTCTGAAAGACGGCTTTTCTCTCTAGGACCGCGAGCTTCCAGCTCGCTCAAGCTCATGAGGCGAGCCGGAGGCTCGCGGTCCAGAAGACTATGAATTGTGCGCCCGTTTGAGTGCCTTATCGAGATCGTCGTAGAGATCGCTCGCTTCCTCGACGCCAACCGATAGCCGCAGCAAGTCCGGCGGGCAGGGCGTGCCGGCGCCTTCGATGCTGGCGCGATGCTCGATCAGGCTTTCGACGCCGCCGAGCGACGTCGCGCGCTTCCAGAGCTCGACGCGCGCCGCCGTGGCAATGGCGCCGCGCTCGCCGCCCTTGACGCGGATCGAGAGCATGCCGCTGAAGCCGCCCTTCATCTGTTTCTTCGCGGCCGCATGTCCTGCAAACGACGGCAGGCCGGGATAGAGCACCTCGGCCACCATCGGATGCGCGGCGAATTTCTCGGCGAGCATCTGCGCCGAGCGGCAGGCCCAGGCGACTCTCGGGAAGAGCGTGCGCATGCCGCGCATCAGCAGCCAGGCCTCGGTCTGGCCGAGGATGGTGCCGAGCTGGGCGCGGATCAGGCGCAGCCGCGCCCAATGCTCGTCGTCGTGCGCACCGACCAGGGCACCGGCGATGATGTCGGAATGGCCGTTCAGGTACTTGGTCGCCGAATGCATGACGATGTCGGCGCCATGCTCGATCGGGCGCGTGAGGACGGGCGTGGCGACGGTGGAATCGACGGCGAGCCATGCCCCCGCCTTGTGCGCGATCTCCGCCGTCGCGGCGATGTCGCTGACGCTCCAGGTCGGGTTGGCCGGCGTCTCGAGCCAGACGAGCTTGGTGGCGCCCGGCCTCACCGCCGCGGCGATGGCGTCGGTCCTGTCGGCATCGACGAAGTCGATCTTGAGGCCCCAGTGCGTGGCGAAGGTGTTGAGCCAGTTGCGCAGCGACCAGTACATGACCTTGGGCACCACGACATGGTCGCCGGGCGCGAGCGCCAGGAAACACGTCGTCGCCGCGCTCATGCCCGACGAGAAGACGAGGGCCTTCGCGCCGCGCTCGAGCGCCGCAAGGGTCGCCTCCGCCTGATCGAATGTCGGATTGTCCGCGCGCGCATAAATCCGGCCGGAGCGATAGCCGTTATCGTCGTCGCGCTGATACGTGCTCGCCATGTGGATCGGCGGCACGACGGCCTTCGTCACCGGATCGATCCAGCCCATGGCTTGGGCTGCAAGAGACGCTGGCGCGAAGTCTTTCTCAGTCATGTTGGCACCGTCACCTTACGAAATGCTTACGCGAAAAACTTCGGGGATGATATCGCGAGTTGCTTCGTATGCGATGGCAATTGGGGCGAGTTGCACCTATTAGACTAACAGACACGTAGTTCGGCATGCGCCGGGGGAACCAAGCATGGAAGTCGAATTGACGAGCCGTCAGCCGCAAGCCCAGCCCGCCGGTCGTGGCGACAGGGTCGCCCGCACACGCGAAGCGATCGTTTCCTCGACCCTGTCGCTGGCAATGGAAGGCGAGGTGGCGCCGATCGTGCGCGACATCGCCAAACTCGCCGGCGTCTCGGCGCGCACCGTTTTCCAGCATTTCGCCGACACCGCCGAGCTCTATGTCGCGGTGCTGAGCCGAGTGCTCGGTACGATGGCGAACGAGCCGGCGCAGGACGGCGCGATGTCGGCGCTCGACGAGCGTATTGCCGGCGTCATCGCCATTCGCGCCGCGCGCTATGAAAAGTTGCGGCCGATGTGGACTTTCGTCGAGGCGTTGCGCCAGCGCTCGTCCGAGGCTGCCGACAAGACCCGCCAGATCTACGCGGAGAACCGCGAGGAAATCTGCAAGTCCTTCGACCAGGAGCTGGCCTCCCTTCCGGGCGAGCGGCGCGAGCGGGCGATCAACGCGCTCGCCATGTCGCTGACGCCGGAGAGCTGGATCGTGCTGCGCGAGCGGCTCGGCCTCACCGTCGACCAGGCGCGCGAGGAATGGCGCTTCATCGTCAAGGCGATCTTCGCCGGCAACCACTGAAGCGGGACAGCTTTTGCTCTGTCCGTCGGCCCGCTTCCCGCAGCGAAGCGGCGCCAGAGGCGGGCCGACGGCAAATTCAACGAAGAACTGTCGCGCCTACACGCCGAGCCGGCGCGCCATCTCTTCGAGGGGCGCGTCGCGAAGCCTGAGCTCGCGCAGGTGCGCGAGCGTGTTGCGGACATAGTCGAGATTGGTGCCCGTGGCGCCCTTGCCCTGCCGCACGAGCTTCAGCGCCTTGGCGAGCGGCAGCTTGCCCGCGAACTGGCGGTGGGCGCGGTCGGCAAGATAGACCAGCGATTGCACCGTGCTGCCGTCGGCGAGATGAATCGGCCGCGTCTCCTCGACATAGACGCCGTCATTCTCGATCTCGCGCGTCCAGAGATAGCGTCGTACCTTTTCGTACGAAGCGGCAGGCAGGCGATGTGCCAGGCCACGGCAGGAGCCGCCCGCCAGCAGGCCGAGGATCAGGCCGGGCTTCGCGGGCGTGCCGCGATAGTGCTCGGAGTAGATGCAGAAGGCGCGATGGAAGCCGTGTAGCCGCGCCGATTGAGTCTCGCGGACGGCGAAACCCGGGTTCCACATCAGCGAGCCGTAGGCGAAGACCCAGTGGGGCTTGCGCGCGCTCACTCTTGATGGAGATGGATCAGCGCGCGGCGGATCTCGCGCGTGCGGGTGAAGAGGTCGAACAGCTTGTCGGCTTCGCCCCAGCGGATGGCGCGCTGCAGGTAGAACAGGTCTTCCTGGAAGCGCTGCAGCACCTCGAGCACCGCCTCCTTGTTGCTCATGAAGATGTCGCGCCACATGGTGGGATCGGAGGCCGCGATGCGCGTGAAGTCGCGGAAGCCGCCGGCGGCGTACTTCAGCACCTCGGTGTTGAGATGGCCGCCGAGATCGTCCGCGGTGCCGACGATCGTGTAGGCAATGAGATGAGGCAGGTGCGAGATGATGGCCAGCACGCGATCGTGGTTGGCCGGATCGAGCCGGTTCACGTCGCTGCCCAGCGCCTTCCAGAAGGCGTGGAGCCTGTCGACGGCGGCGGGATCGCTGTCGGGCAGCGGCGTGAGGATGCACCAGCGGCCCTGGAAGAGGTCGAGCAGCGCGGCATCGGGGCCGGAATTCTCCGTGCCCGCCACGGGATGCGCCGGCACGAAGTGCACGCCCTTCGGGATATGCGGCGCCATGTCGGCGATCACGGTCTGCTTGACCGAGCCCACGTCGGACACGATGCAGCCTGGCTTGAGCCTGGGCGCGATCGTCCGGGTCGCCGGACCGCAGGCGCCGACCGGCGTGCAGACGATCACCAGATCGGCGCCCTCGACGGCGGCGGCGAGATCGGTGCCGCAATGATCGGCGAGCCCGAGCTCGTTGGCGCGGGCCGCTGTCGCAGGACTGCGCGTCGCCGCGACGATCGACCGGGCGAGCCCGCGCTTCCTCGCTTCGAGCGCGATCGATCCGCCGATCAGGCCGATGCCGATCAGCGCGATCTTGTCGAACATCGGCCAAGTTGGGGCCGCGCTCATTTGTGAGCGGCGACGAAGCGGGCGAGGCTTTCCTGCACCAGCTTCATTTCCTTCTCGGTGCCGATGGTGATGCGGAGATACTCGGGCATGCCGTAGCCGGCGATCATGCGCTGGATCAGCCCGTCCTTCATCAGCCAGTCATTGGCTTTGGCGGCGCGTTCGCCCGAGCCGAAGCCCACGGAAATGAAGTTGGCGACGCTCGGCAGCGGCTTGAGGCCGAGCTTGGTGCATTCGTTGGCGAACCAGGGCAGCCAGATGTCGTTGTTGGTGCGGCTGGCGTCGGTGTGCGCAATGTCGTCCAGGGCCGCGACGGCGGCGGCTTGCGCTGCGGCATTGACGTTGAAGGGCTGGCGCAGGCGGGCGATCACGTCGACCACGCCGGGCGGGCCGTACATCCAGCCCACGCGCAGCGCGCCCAGCGCATAGACCTTCGAGAAGGTGCGCGTCATCACGATGTTGTCGGCCTGGTCGATCAGCGAGATGCCCGACTCGTAGTCGTTGCGGCTCACATACTCGGCATAGGCCGCGTCGATGATCAGCAGCACGTTCTTGGGCAGGCCGGCGTGCAGGCGCCGCACCTCGTCCTTGGTGAGGTAGCTGCCGGTCGGATTGTTCGGATTGACGATCGCCACGATGCGGGTCCGGTCCGTGACCTTGGCGAGCATGGCATCGACGTCGACACGGTAGTCCTTCTCCGGCGCCGCGACCGGCATGGCGCCCACGCCCAGCGCGTTGATCGGATACATCAGGAAGCCGTACTGGCTGTAGATGAGCTCGTCGCCCTGTCCGCAATAGGCACGGATCAGGAGATTGAGCAGCTCGTCGGAGCCGCAGCCGCAGACGATGCGCGCGGGATCGAGACCGTAGCGCCGGCCGATCGCCGCGCGCAGCTTCTCCGCGCCGCCGTCGGGATAGCGATGCAGTTCGGCCGCCACCTTGGTGTAGGCGGCCATCGCCTTGGGCGAGGGGCCCATCGCGCTCTCGTTCGAGGAGAGCTTGGCGATCGGCTCCTTGCCATCGACCGAGTCCTTGCCCGGAACATAAGGCGCAATCTTCATGATGCCGGGACGCGGGGTGAGCGCGCTCATGGCAATCTCCCTAGGGTCGGTGAGTGGCAGGCACGGCATAGGCGCCGATCGCGGCGACGCTGCCGCGGTCCAGCCCCAGGGCCGTCTCGACGCCGCGCAGGCGGTCATCGCGATCGGCGATGACTTGCGGCAATTCGAGCAGATAGTGATGCATGCCGGCCGCGGGCTGGTCCAGCGCCGAGATGAAGGCGGGCAGGCCTGCCTTCGCCAGCGCGCCGGAAATGCGCGTGCGGCTGATCGACTGTGGGGCCTCGATCGCGATCAGGCTGCGATCGTCGCCGCTTTCCTCGGGTTCCAGCCGCGCCAGCACGACGGCGGAGAGGTCGCGCGCGCGGGCGTTGGGCATGGCGAGGAACGGCAGTCGGGCGACGACGTTCGGCAAGGTGGGTTCGCCGCTCGCCAGCAGCGGCCACCACGGCGCGGTATCGGCTTCGATCGGCGCCGGCACGACCCCGATGGTCGTCGGATGGGCGCGCACCTCGGCCAGCACTTGCGCCGGCGAGGCAAAACCCACCATCGGGATCTGGCAGCCGAAGTGATCGCGCGCCACGTCCCAGTAGCCCGGCTGGTCGGCCGGCCGGCAGACGGCGATGCGCAGGCCCGGCGTCTGCATCAGCGCGAAGGAGCTCATCATCTCGCGCCACATGCGAAAGACCGCCGAGGCGGGAAAGCTGCCGTCATGGGTGGCGAGGCGTTTGCGCATGATCTGCGCCTCGCGGCCGGGGCGGAGCGCAAGCCCGCCCGCCGGCTTGGCATCGGCGATGCGGCCCACCAGGGAGGCGCGGCGGCGGATCAGGCCGTGGAGATCGCCGTCTATGGCGTCGATTTCCTGCCGCAGCTTGTCGAGGTCGGGCGCGTCCATAAATCGGTAAAGTCCTGTGCGGGCGAGGCGATACTACGTCCGGGGAGCGGGCGCAAAGGAAAGCCGTTGCAAGGCGCGGGTGCGGCCCTTATAGAGGCCCATCCGTGGAATTTGAGCCGACCGGCTTGCGGCCACGTTAATCCCCGCTAAAAGGTCGGAGCGCTCGAAAAAGCCCCCGTCCTGTCGGTCGGGGGCTTTTCGTTTGGAGAGCGCTGTGCTGGACGATCTGAAGGACGAGCTGACCGAGGCCGAGCGCAAGGCGCTGGCCCAGTGCCGCCACGCGGTCCTGGGCACCGAGCGGCCGATGCGGCTCGACTGCGGCGTCGATCTCGGGCCGTTTCGCGTCGCCTACCAGACCTACGGCGCGCTCAATGCCGCGAAGTCGAATGCCGTGCTGATCTGCCACGCGCTGACGGGCGATCAGTTCGTCGCCGACGACAGCCCCGTGACCGGCAAGCCCGGCTGGTGGGAGAGCCTGGTGGGGCCGGGCAAGGTGCTCGACCCCGCGCGCTACTTCATCATCTGCTCCAACGTGCTGGGCGGCTGCATGGGCACCACGGGGCCGTTGGCGCGCGACCCGTCGTCGGGCCAGCCCTGGAACCTTCGCTTCCCGGTGGTGACCATCGCCGACATGGTGCGCGCGCAGGCAGCCCTGATCGATCATCTCGGCATCGAGCAGCTCTTCTGCGTGATCGGCGGCTCGATGGGCGGCATGCAGGTGCTGGAGTGGGCGGCGAGCTATCCCAGGCGTGTCTTCGCCGCCGTGCCGATCGCCTGCGCCGCGCGTCATTCGGCGCAGAACATCGCGTTCCACGAGGTCGGTCGCCAGGCGATCATGGCCGATCCCGAGTGGAAGGGCGGCGACTATCGCCTGCATGGCACGGCGCCCGAGCGCGGGCTCGCGGTGGCGCGCATGACCGCGCACATCACCTACCTTTCGGAGCAGGCGCTGCAGCGCAAGTTCGGCCGCAACCTGCAGGACCGCAACGCGCTGGGCTTCGGCTTCGACGCCGACTTCCAGGTCGAGAGCTATCTCCGCCATCAGGGCTCGACCTTCGTCGACCGCTTCGACGCCAACAGCTACCTCTACATCACGCGCGCCATGGACTATTTCGATCTCGCGGGCGCGCATGGCGGCGTGCTGGCCAACGCCTTCAAGGGCAGCTCCACGCGCTTCTGCTCGATCTCCTTCACCTCGGACTGGCTGTTCCCGACGCGCGAGAACCGCGCCATCGTGCACGCGCTGAACGCTGCGGCGGCCAACGTTTCCTTCGTCGAGGTCGAGACCGACAAGGGCCATGACGCCTTCCTGCTCGACGAGCCGGAGATGTTCCGCACGCTCGCGGGCTTCCTGAAGGGCGCGGCTGCCGTGCGAGGTCTCGCATGAGCCTCGCCGCCCCCATTCGCGTCGACCTGCAGATCATCGCCGACATGGTGCAGAGCGGCCGCGCGCTCGACGTCGGCTGCGGCGACGGCGCGCTGCTCGCCTCGCTGGTCGCCAAGAGCGTCGATGCCCGCGGCATGGAGCTCAGCCAGGCCGGCGTGAACGCCTGCGTCGCCAACGGGCTTTCGGTGATCCAGGGCGACGCCGACACCGACCTGCGCGACTATCCCGACGATGCCTTCGACTATGTGATCCTGAGCCAGACCCTGCAGGCCACGCGCGAACCGCGCAGGGTGCTGGAGCAGATGCTGCGCGTGGGCAAGCGCGCGATCGTGTCCTTTCCGAATTTCGCGCACTGGCAGGTGCGGTTCAGGCTGGTGTTCGGCGGGCGCATGCCCGAGACGCCGTCCTTGCCGCACAAATGGTACGACACGCCCAACATCCATCTCTGCAGCATCGACGATTTCCGCGCGCTCTGCCGCGACATGGGCGTGCGCATCGAGCGCGCCATCGTGCTCGACCGCAACAGCAACCGCATCCACCTGCCGCCCCTGCTCTCCAACCTGATCGGCGAGCAGGCGGTGTTCATGCTGCGTAGGGACTGATGCCCCCTGGGGCAATCGGCCGACGGGCTTGACCAGATCCGAGTTTGTCCCCCTCCAAAGTCTCAGAGTCACACTCCTCCACCCGTCATGCCGTGCGCAGTGTTACGGACGCAACGAGCGACGTGCCTCGGAACGGGCGGTCATCTGTGCCTTCCGCTCCGTGACCGACATTCCAGCGGCCCGGCCAGGCGAGGCGCTCGGCGCCCCACGCCGAAGCCGCGACAAGTGACGACCAGGGGCCGTTCTCGCCGATCGAGCATAGGATGCCGCCGGGACCCATGCCGGTATGGATCAGCAGCCGGAGGTCGAAGGTTGCTTCGGACGCGAGCGATGGGCCAATCCAATAGTGCGGGCTGCGGCGCGGCTCGGGACCGATGACGACGGTCAATTTCTGCTCCGGTCCTTGCAGGCCGATCCACAAGGGTGCGGTCGTCCCGGGCGAGAAAGCCGCGAGCAGGGTCTGGGCCTCCGCGATGTTCCCGGCGGTGCGGCCGGTGAACCGCAGAGCCACGATTCGATTACTGCTGGCCGCACCCGTTACCGCTGCCTCGCCTTCGCCAGTCGGCAAAATCTTCCATCGATCGACGGCGGGCAGCGCAACCGGCCACGACAGCCGCTCGCGGATGCGGCCGTCGCTGTCGAACACCTGGTAGCGCAACCCGTCGCTGTCGAGTGCGGCCTGCACGCCGTGCAGATACTCGATGCCGTCGGGCATACGATGGGCAGTACCGGCGCCCGCGGTGCAGAGCTGCAGGACGCCGCGATGTACCTGGGCGTCGAATGCGAGGATGTGGCTGCACAGATAGGCCAGCACGCCATTGTCCACGAGTGTGTCCCAGAAAGCCGAGGCGTGCTCGGGAGCGATGTCGCGTTGATAGGCTCCCGCGAAGCCGTTGACTGTGTGCGCGGGATGATGGCCGGCGACCAGCTTGTATCGGGCGTCGGCGTTTTGGCGCAGCACACGGTTCAGCCACTGGGTCTCGACGTGACCTTCGCCACCCAATCCTGTCCAAAGCGTGTGCACGCAAACCAGCAGAAGATCGCCACGGCGTACCCAATAGGACAGGCCTTCCTGGCCCGGCGGCCCGTTGCGCGGCAGGTGCACGTGCATCTCACTGAACACCGCTTCGCTCATCCTGTCGTAGGTCGTGTGGTTGCTGGTGGTCTGCCATAGCGGGATCGTCCGGGTGTCGAGCCAGCCCATTTCCCTTTCGTGCCAGTGGCGCCACTGCGCCCGCAGCTCGTCTGGATTGGCGGTCAGGCCGGCAATCTCATCGCCCAGGAACACGACGAACTCGGGGGGCGGCGACAGTCTTTGAAGCGTGGCGTTGATGCCAGCGAATGTACGCTCGTGCGGCGCACCAGCGATTCCCGAACAGGAATCGCCGTAGACGACGAACTGGTGTCCGCCCTCGCGCGGTAGCAAGGCCTGCAGTGACGCGTGCGACTGTCCAGGCAACCGCTCGAACATCACGTCGTGCTCGCCTTCGCCGATCGGCGAGAAACCGTGGCGCAGATAGAAGCGGTCGGCAGGGCTCAGCTTCAGCACTTCGAGGCGCATTGGCTTTTTGAGCGTGTCGGCTTCGGCCAGCAGCGTCTTGAAAATTGCCGAGCCCAGGCCCGCGTTCTGGAAGCGCGTGGCGAGATAGAACGAATCGAGCGTCACGAACTCGGGTCCCACGCGAAAGCCGACGCAGCCCGCGGTCTCCGCACCGACCAGGATCAGGCGCAAGCCGGGCTCGTCGAAGTGGCCGCGAAAGACGCGGCGGCTGCGCTCGGGCGTGAAGCGGCCCACGCGTTCCAGATGCTCGCGCATCACCTCGATGCGCAACGCCAGGAGCGGCTCGAAGTCCGCTTCGCGGGGCTTGCCGAAGCGCCAGTCAGGCAGGGCTGGCAATCTTGCCCACGCGCGGCTTGGCGACGGCCAGCCAGTCCTTGGTGTCGAGCTCCATGGAGCGGTCGAGACGGCCGGCATTGAAGAACAGCGTGTCGTTGGCCAGCAGGTCCTCGTCGACCACGATCGCGAGATCGGGATTGAGCGAGAAGGGCGGCACGGCGCCCATCACGCAGCCCGTCAACTGCTGCGCCGTCTCGGGCGAGGCGAAGCCGCACTTGCGCGCCTCGAAGAGAGCGGCCACGGCATTGAAGTCGAGCTTGCGGCTGCCCGGCAGGATGGCCAGCACCGCGCGCCGGCCGCCGCCTCCGCCGCGCACATCGAGGACCATGGCCTTGGCGGCCTGGTCGGGTTTGTTGCCGCGGATGACGCTGATCTTCTCCGAGCGGCCCTCGGCCTCGTGCTCGATGACACGGAACTTGGCCTTGGCGTCGCTCAGCAACTCGACGAGCCGATCGAAGACCTCACCTGTCATCTTGATTGGCCACGGACGACCTTCTCCGACAGAAGCTTCAGCGCCTCGTCTATCGGCGGCACCTTGCCATCGGCCGGCGCGACCTTGGCTTCCACCGTACGGCGATGGCTCTTTTCGATGGCGGTGGTCATCAACGGATCGACGCCGGTCTCGCGCAAGGTCTGCGCCACGAGACCCATCTCCTCCCAGCGCCGCTCGGCATGGACGATGTGGGTCTGCGTCAGCATGGCAAGCGTGCCGGAGAAGGTCTTGGCGTCGACGTCACCCAGGCAATCCATCACTTCCTTGAGGATCCCCTGACGTTCGGCGGTGACGAAACACTCCACGGCCAGAGCCTCGATGCCCTTCATGATGACCGAGCGCAGCATCTTGACCGACGAAGCCGAGCCCGGCCGCGGTCCGAGATAGGTCGTCTTGAAGCCGTTGGCGTTCATCCAGGCGACTGTCGGCTCGGCATCGACGCCGGCGACCAGCATGGGCGCCTTGATGCCCGAGGCGAAGAAGCCGCCCATCACCGCGATGTCGATGTAGCGGCCGCCGGCTGCTTCGATCGGTGCGCGATCTTCGTCCGACATCTTGCCGGTGACAGTGCAGAGGTCGAGATAGTGCGCGCCCTTCTTGAGCAGTGGCGCGGCAGAGCTGGCGGCGCCGAGCGCATGCTCACCCTGCACGGCGCAGATGACGAGATCGGCCTCGGAGAGCGCCTCGGTGTAGCTGTCGGCGATCGCGACATCGAGCCGGCGCGCTTCCTTGCCGAGGGCGGTGCCGCGCGCGTCCTTGTCGAGCGCGGTGTCGATGGCGATCACGCGGCGCGGGGCGTTGTCGCCCGGCTTGCTGGGGCCGCGCCAGCCGCCTTCAGCCGCAAGGCCGCGCGCGATGGCGGAGCCTGCTTCGCCGAAGCCCAGCAGGGCGATGACCTTGGGATCGATTGTCATGCGCCGAAACTATCAGGAGGCGGGCGCTTCGCCATCCTCTCTGTTTCGCGCCGCTTGCGTGTCGCGCGACGCGGCGATGCGCAGCTTGGGCCGGGCCACGGCCACCGGAGGCGCATGACGCTCGGCGATGCCGGCATAGAGCTGCTTGCCCGCCTCGGTGACGCTCACGCCGGCGAAGCGGCCGAGCCAGCGACGACCCCAGCGCTCGATCGTGGGCGCCGCGCGCAGCATCAGCCGCGAATGGGTGGGCGGCATGTAGAGCGCGCGCGTCTGGCGCATGGGCGCGAACATGTTGGCGCGGAGCAGCGCGTTGATCTGGCCGGGCGAGTAGGGATTGCCCTGGTAGAAGGGAGAACGATCGAGCTGGGACCACAGGCCGCCGCGGGTCGGCATAATCGTGATCAGCCGGCCGCCATCGGCCATCACCCGCCAGATCTCGCGCAGGAAGGGGCGGAGCTGTTCGGTGCACTCGACGGCATGGACCAGCAACACTCTATCGACCGAACGGTCGGGCAGCGGCAGGTCCAGTTCGTCGACCAGGGTCGTGAGGTTGCTGCCCTCGCGCGGCCAGCGGGTGACGCCCTGCTGGGCCGGCATGAAGGCGAGGGTGCGTTGGGCTTCCTCACGGAAGGGGCGCAGGAAAGGCGTCGCGTAGCCCAGGCCCAGGACGGTCTCGCCGCGCACGTTGGGCCACACCTCGCGCAGGCGCGCGCGGAGCAGGCGCACGGTCATTTGACCCAGCGTCGTGCCGTAAAATTCGTTGAGATCGAGGACGTCCGTCCACATATCGCTATCCTAGCAGAAATCGCGCCGTTGCAGCCATTGGCGGGTGCAAGGCTGCTTTGTTAGGGTCCCCTCATGAGCACAACCCTCGAAATCGTCCGAATCCCCGTCCTGAGCGACAACTACGTGTGGCTAATGCGCGAGCCGCAGAGTGGTTGCGTGGGCGTCGTCGATCCCGCCGTGGCCGGCCCCGTGCTGGCCGAGGCCGACAAGCGGCACTGGAAGATCACCCATATCCTGAACACGCATCATCACGGCGATCACATCGGCGGTAATCGCGAGATCAAGGACGCGACCGGCTGCAAGATCGTGGCGCATGGCCGCGACAAGGCCCGCATCCCCGACATCGATGTTGCTGTCGAGGACGGCGACCGCTTCCGCTTCGGCGAGGCCGAGTCCGAGGTGTTCTTCATCCCGGGCCACACCTCCGGCCATATCGCCTACGCCTTCCGCGACCAGCGGGCGCTGTTCTGCGGCGACACGATCTTCGCGCTGGGCTGCGGCAAGATGTTCGAGGGCACGCCGCAGCAATTCTGGCACTCGCTCGAGCGCCTGCGCGCGCTGCCCGACGATATGCGGGTCTATTGCGCGCACGAGTACACGCAGTCGAACGCCAAGTTCGCCGTCACCATCGAGACCGACAACCAGCAGCTCCTGGCACGCCGCGCGAGCGTCGACGCCGCCCGCGCCCGCAACGAGGCGACGGTGCCCTCGCTGCTCGGCGAGGAGAAGCAGACCAACCCCTTCCTGCGCGCCGACTTGGCCAGCCTCCAGAAGGCCGTCGGCATGGTCGGCAAGGACCCGGCCTCGGTCTTCGCCGAGGTCCGTCACCGCAAGGACGTGTTCCGCTAGGGTTCCGACGATGTGGCGGCTGATCTCGCGCAAGGACATCGCCGGTGCGGCGGTGGCCGCGGTCATCGTGGCCGGCCTGATCGTCGGCTATATCGTCTGGCCGGGCTATTCGCGTTTCACCGGCACGCAATCGACGCTCGGCCCTGACTGGACCTGCACCTACCCCGGCAAGGGCGATCCGATCTGCGTGAAGAAGGCCAAGCCCGACTGAGGCTTTGTCCTCCGTCACTGACCTCTGAGCACCAGCGCTTCCCGCAATGCCGCCGCGCAGAGTGCCGTGCCGCGGCGGGCGCCGTGCAGGAGCATGGGCGAGCTCAGGAACCCGTGCAGCATGCCGCCGAACTCGACGAGATCGCAGACCGTGCCTTCCTTCTGCAAGCGCCAGGCATAGGCGCGGCCTTCGTCGCGCAGCGGGTCGTAGCCTGCGGTGACCACCAGCGCTGGCGCGAGGTTGGCGACCGATTGCGCGCGCAGGGGCGAGATCCGCCAGTCGCCGCGCGTGGCCTTGTCGGGCGTGTAGTGGTCGAAGAACCATTCCATCGTCTCGCCGCCCAGGCCGTAGCCGTCATAGAAGAGGCGATAGGACTCCGTGCGCCCCACGGCGTCGAGCACGGGGTAGGCCAGGAGCTGCATGCGGAGCTTCACACCGTTGTCGCGCGCCCAGAGGGCGGCCGCCGCGGCGAGGTTGCCGCCGGCGCTGTCGCCGCCGACGGCGAGGCGATTGGCGTCGATGCCGACCGAGGCGCCGTGTGACGTCACCCACTTCAGGACGGCGATTACATCGTCGAAGGCGCCGGGGAAGCGCGTCTCGGGGGCAAGGCGATAGTCGACCGCGGCCACGGCGATGCCCGCTTCGAGCGCGAGCTGGGCGCAGAGCACGTCGTGGCTCTCGAGATTGCCGAACACCCAGCCGCCGCCATGGGCGTAGACGAGGCCCGGCAGGCGCGCGTCGCTCGTCGCCGTCTCCGGCCGATAGAAGCGGACGGGGATGTTGCCACCGGGGCCCGGGATGCTGCGATTGCCGATGGCGACACCGTCGGGCCGCGGTCCCTGCGCGGGCGGTCTCAGGGAAAGATAGAGCTCGCGCGCCGCCTGCGGGGAAAGCGTGTGCCAGGCCGGCCGGTTGGCCGCGGCCATGAGATCGAGGAGTCGCTGGGTTTCGGGATCGAGTGCCATGGCGGCACTCTAAAGGGCTCGTAGTGCTTCGGTCGAGAAGAGCGCTGAGGTACTGTGCGGCATGACCTTCGAACCCGATCACGGCGCGACGCCGCCCCCTCGATTGTCATGGTGGCGTCGTCTCGGACAGCGCGTGCGGTTTCGCCCCGCAGTGGCCGGTGCCGGCGCGCCCGCCAGGCGCTGGCGGGTTCTCGGCTGGACACTGCGCGTGATCGTCGTATTGCTGGTTCTTTACTATCCGCTGGGCGCGCTGATCGTCGAGGATATCGACGACGATCCGCAGTTCGCGCCGCAGAATGTGGCGCCCGGCGAGAGCCGCGCGGTCGCCATCACGGCCGAGCTGGTGCGGCGCGAGGTCGATGTCCATCAGTGGACGCCGATGCAGCCCTTCTTCATGCCGGCCGCCATCCTCGACAACATGCCGAACTATCAGCGCGGCATCATCGCAGCGCTGGGACGCTTCTCGACCGAACTGATGGACCAGGTCGGCCGCACGCGCGGCTCGAGCCAGGTCGATCGCGACCTCGAGCAGGCGCGCGGCTTCCTCAATGAGCAGCCGACCATCTGGCTGTGGCAGCCCTCGGTCTCGTTCCTGCCGTCGGCGACCTCGGCGCAGAAATACCGCGCCGGCCGCGAGCGGCTGATCGCCTACAACAAGCGCGTGGCGGCGGGCCAGGCGGTGTTCGAGCGCCGGGCCGACAATCTCCAGGCGCTGATCGATCGCATTGCCAACGACATCGGCTCCGATTCGGCGGTGAGCGACCGGCAGATCATCGAGAAGGGCGGCGACATTTTCGACACGCACTGCGACGACATCTTCTACTTCAACAAGGGCCGGCTCTACGCCAACTACCTGCTGATGCGCGAGTTGGGCGCGGACTTCCAGAACGTCATCAAGGAACGCGACCTCGCCAACGCCTGGAACCAGACGGTCGAGACCTTCCGGGTCGCCGCCGAGCTGCATCCCTGGATCGTGTGGAACGGCTACCCCGACGGGCTCCTGATCCCCAATCATCTCGCGGCGCAGGGCTTCTACCTGCTGCGCGCGCGCACCCAGCTGCGCGAAATCAGCGGCATCCTGCAGAAGTAGGGCTGGCGTGGAGATCTATCTGCCCATCGCCGAGCAGTCGATGAACATGTTCATCCTGCTCGCGCTGGGCGGCGCCGCGGGCCTGTTGGCCGGCATGTTCGGCGTGGGCGGCGGCTTTCTCGCGACGCCGCTCCTGATCTTCGTCGGCATCCCGCCCGCCGTCGCGGTGGCGAGCCAGGCCAACCAGGTCGTGGCCAACTCGATCTCCTCGCTGCAGGTCCAGTGGCGGCGCGGCAATGTCGATCTGCGCATGGGACTTATCCTGCTGCTGGGCGGCATGGTCGGCTCGTCGGCCGGCGTCACCCTGTTCACCTACCTGAAGCGCATCGGCCAGATCGATTTCGTGATCGCCGTGCTCTACGTGGTGATGCTGTCCGGCATCGGCGCGCTGATGCTGGCCGAGAGTCTCCGTACCTGGTTCAAGACCCACCGGCATCCCGAAGCGCCGCGCGGGAAACTGCACACGCACTACCTGGTGCATCGCCTGCCGCTCAAGATGCGGTTCTACAAGTCCAAGCTCTACATCAGCGCTCTGCTGCCGCTGGGGCTGGGCTTCTCGATCGGCGTGCTCTCGGCGATCCTGGGCGTGGGCGGCGGCTTCGTGCTGGTGCCGGCGATGATCTACCTGCTCGGCATGCCGACGACCGTCGTGATCGGCACGTCCAACTTCCAGATCCTGTTCGTGGCGGCCAATGTCACCTTCCTGCAGGCGACGACCAACGGCACGGTCGATGTCGTGCTGGCGCTGCTGCTGATCCTGGGGGGCGTGGTCGGTGCTCCCATCGGCGCCCGTATCGCTTCCCGGCTGCCGGGTGTGGTGCTGCGCGGGCTGATGGCCGTCCTGGTGCTGGGCGTGGCCACCGAGCTGTTGGTCGAGCTCCTGCGCACGCCCGTCTCGCCCTATTCGCTCGGCCAGCGCGAGGTGCCGCAATGAGGCGCGGGCTCCTGCTCGCGCTCGCGCTGCTGCTGGCGCCCTCCGTGGCGTTCGCCCAGCGCGCCGAGCCGCCGCGCGCGATGCCGGGTCCGAACTTCAGCGGTCCGGTCGATTCGACGGTGCCCCCCTCGGTGCCGGCCGAGCCCGCGACGCCCGACCTTGTCATGGATCTGGCGCAGGCCCGCGTGTCGATCACCTCGGCCTTCCAGGGCGAGAGCCTGTTGCTGTTCGGCATGTTCGACCCGCCCGGCGAGGTGGTTGTCGTGGTGGCGGGGCCGCCGGCCCGCGAGACCGTGCTGCGCAAGGAGCGTTTTCTCGGCCTCTGGCTCAATACCGGTCGGCAGGCTTTCGAGGACGTGCCGGCCTACTACTTCATCGCGGCGAGCCAACCCATCCAGCGCCTGCTGGCGCGGGGCACGGGCGGCGAGATCCTGTCGCTCGAGGACCGGCTGGCGAGCGTGCGATCGGTCGGCGAGCGCGACCATGCCGAACTGACCCGCTTCCGCGTCGGGCTGGTCGATGTGAAGCGCCGTCAGGGGCTCTACCCGGCCGATATCGGCCAGGTCCAGGTGCAGGCCGGGCGGCTGTTCCGGGCCGAACTGCCCTTCCCCTCGCGGCTGCCGGAGGGCGTCTACGACGTCCGGGCCTATCTGCTGCGCGACGGCAAGATCGTCGCTGCGGTGTCGCGGCCGTTGCCGGTCAGCAAGGTCGGGTTCAGCGCCTGGCTGGCCGGCTGGTCGACCCGCTGGGGCGAGTTCTACGGTTTGGGCGCCATCGCCATGGCCTTGCTGGTCGGATGGCTGGGCGGCGCTGTCATGCGTCGGATCTGACGGGTCGATTGGACGGGGGAAACCATGGCCATACAGCCGAGCCAGCCAGCCGCACGGGTCTTCCTGGTGGTGGTCGACGAAAGCCCGGAAATGCGCAAGGCGCTCCATTATGCCTGCCGTCGGGCCAAGCGGACCGGCGGACGTGTGGCGCTTCTCTACGTCATGGCGCCGCCGGAAGCCCAGCAATGGGGCACGGTCGCAGACCTGATGCGTCAGGAAGCCCGCCAGGAAGCCGAGCAGGTGGTCGCCCGCCATGCCGAGACAGCCGCCTCGCTCACCGGACAGCCGCCGTCGATCCATATCCGCGAGGGCAGCGCCCGGGAGGAACTCCTGAAACTGATCGCCCAGGACCATTCGATCTCGGTCCTGGTGCTGGGCAGCGCTTCGAGCGGCGAGGGGCCAGGCCCTCTGGTGACGGCCTTCACCGGCAAGGGTGCGAACCAGCTTCGCATCCCACTCACCATCGTGCCGGGCGTCCTGACCGAGGCCGAGATCGACGAAATTTCATAGAGACTGTCGCCATTTCCTGCGACATTTTGGCGGGATATCCCGGCAACCTCTCTTTGTAGAACGCATAGCAACTTTGCGAGTCTCGCCTGAAAATCTACTTAAGTCGTTAATATAAAATAATAATAATATATTTTTTCATAATCTTTATACAGAGCGACCAAAGAATCGTCTTGATCGAGCCTCGGTTGGTTCCTAGTTCCGGTGCCAGTCAGGGGCCTGCGACAACCCGTCAGTCCCCACCCACTCTGAGCGGCGCCGGCCAAGAGCGGCCCCCGCGCCCCAACGAGGAGTTCGAGTTTGTTCATCCAGACCGAGCAGACGCCCAACCCGTCGACCCTGAAGTTCATCCCTGGCCGGGTGGTCATGGAGAAGGGCACGGCGGATTTCGCGACCGCCGATTCAGGTTCCACCTCGCCGCTGGCCAAGCGGCTGTTCGCGGTCGAAGGCGTCGAGCGCGTCTTCTTCGGCGCCGATTTCGTCACCGTCACCAAGGCGGCCGACAAGGACTGGCAGGTCCTGAAGCCCTCCATCCTGGGCGGCATCATGGAGCACTACACTTCCGGCGAACCGGTCCTCGCGGCCGAGACCAGCCCGGCCGGCGAAGCCGCCGCCGAGGACGATGAGGTGGTGGCCCAGATCAAGGATCTGCTCGAGACACGCGTGCGTCCGGCCGTGGCCCAGGACGGCGGCGACATCATCTTCCAGGATTTCCGTGATGGCGTGGTCTACCTGCACATGCAGGGCTCCTGCTCGGGCTGCCCCAGCTCGACGGCCACGTTGAAGATGGGCATCGAGAATCTTCTCAAGCACTACGTGCCAGAAGTCTTGGAAGTGCAGGCGGCGCAGTAGTCACAGCGCCGCTTCAGCGTACAGCGTTAGATCGGAGTCGCCGGTCCCTCCTTTCGAGGGCGGGACCGCGAACGGTAGCTCGTTCGTTCGAACAACTACTGGTGAGTAGATTATGGCATCGTCGATTCTTCCCGCTCTCGACCGCGGGCGCTTCTACGCCTTCCCGGTGGTCTGGGTGGCTGTGCTGACGGCGGGCGTGGGCCTGCGCGAGCCCCAACAGCCGATGGATGCCAAGGCGCTCCTGTCGTTCAAGGAGGGTCCGGCGGCGCCGAAGCCCCCGAGCTTCCTAGCCCTCAATGGCTATACCTCGGCGCTCACCTTCGTGCGCCACGATGCCGTCGAAGCGGAAGACACCGGCACTTTCGCCTCGCTCTCGCGCGACATCGAAGGCGGCCATGGCCGCTTCGCGGCGCCCGGCAATGCCGTGCGCCGCCAGGTGCAGCTCCGGCCGATCAACCCGCGCACGTCGGACGAGCTCGCCGGCTTCTTCCGCGACGCCTCCTATACGCTGACCGATGTGCGCCAGGGCGAGGCGGTGCCGCCCATCCGCGTCGAGCGCGTGCCCGATGACCTCGTCTACAAGGATGGCAACATCCGCAAGTCGCTGTTCATCACCGCGCTGCTGCCGGTGATCCTCGAGGTGAACCAGCGCGTGCTCGTCGAGCGCGAACAGCTCCTCTATCTGCGGGGCAAGCTCGCGACGACTGCCGGCATCACCTCGATCGAGCGCTTCTGGCTGGAGCAGCTCGCGACCAAGTACGACACGCCCGCCGACAAGCTCGACGAGCTGGTGCGCCGCGTCGACATCGTCCCGCCCTCGATGGCGATCGCGCAGAGCGGCGTCGAGTCGGGCTGGGGCACGTCCTTCGCCGCGCGCAGCGGCAATGCCCTGTTCGGCCAGATCCAGTCGGCCGGCAATCACGCCGTCTCCGTGCCGTGGCGGCCGGGCGCGGGCATGCCGCAGCCCTTCGCCAATGTCGGCGAGGCGGCCGAGGCCTATGTCGTCAACCTCAACACCCATCCGGCCTATTCCGCCTTCCGCGCCGAGCGCGCGGCCATGCGTGAGCGCGGCGAGAGCATCGACGGCTACAAGCTCGTGGGCCAGCTCGTGCGCTACTCCGAGCTCGGCCAGCAATATGTCGGCTTCATCCGTCAGGTGATCCGCGACGACAAGCTCACGGATTTCGACAAGGCGAAGCTCTCGAGCTTCTAGGCCGCCGCTTTCATCATCGAACGCGGCAGGTCGCTGTCCGACACGAGCGGATAGCGCCGCGGGTCGAAGAGCTGATAGTGCCACCATTCGTTGCGATAGAAGTCCCAGCCCGCCGTGGTCATGAGGCCCATCAGAGTCAGCCGGTTGGCCTGCGCTCCGGCCGAAATGTCGGTGCGGCCGTGGTGGGAGAGCGGTGTGAAGGCATCGAAGCCCGTGCCCATGTCGAGCTCGCGGCCTTGCGCATCGATCAGCGTGAGGTCGACGGCGACGCCGCGCGAATGCGGCGAGCCGCGCCGGGGATCGGCGAGGAATTCCGGATCGGGATTGACGTTCCACAACGCCCACTGCGCCTCGACCGGCCGCAGCGCGTCGAAGATCCTGAGCCGATAGCCGAGCGGCCGGGCGATCGCCACGGCAGCCCGGAGCTTGTCCGCTGCCTCGGCCTGCAGCCAGCATTCGGCGTTTTGATAGACCGGCCGGCCCGTTAGATTGGCGTCCGTCGCATAGGCGAGAGCGACGTCGACATCGAAGTCGGCCGGATCAATCGCCACCAGATCGAGCTTCATGACCGCACCTTACCGATGAGCCTCGTCCTTGCCTACGATTGCGCCGTGAGCGGCCTCACGCTTGCCGTGGTGCGCGACGGCGAGGTGCTGGCCGTCCATCGCGAGGAAGGCCGCGAGCAGGCTGCACGCCTGTTGCCTGCGATCGCCGAGCTGCTCGACAAGGCCGGCGTGCCCAAGCGCGCGCTCTCGATGATCGCAACCACGATCGGGCCCGGCAGCTTCACCGGCGTGCGCGTGGGCCTTGCCGCCGCGCGCGGGTTGAGCGTCGCTCTTGCCATCCCGCTCGCCGGCATCGCCACCACCGAGACCCTGCTCGCGCAGGCGCCCGAGAGCGGCCGTCTCGCGGTCGCGGCCATCGACAGCCATCTCGGCGACTGGTTCTGCGCCACGGCGGAGGCGCCGCGAAGTCCGTTCCTCGCCTCGACCGCGGCGCTCGCCGAACGACTGGCCGGACGATCCAGCCTGATCATCGGGCCCCAAGCCGGGGCGCTGGCGCCGTTGCTTCCGGGCGCCGAAGCCGACGTTGCCTGGCCCGACGCGTCCGTCGTGGCGCGGCTTGCCTTGAAGGAGGGCATCGAGCGCTGGCGCGAACGCAACCGCACCGAAGGCCTGCCGCGACCGGTCTATCTGCGCGGTGTCAACGTCACCGCGCCCGACGGCACGCGATTGACGGTCGATTGAGTGAGCGCGCTCTTCGCCTTTCGTCCGTTCGGCGCGCCCGATCTCGATCTCGCCGCACGCTTCCATCGCGAGGGTATCGCGGTGATGGGCGAGCGCGCCTGGACGCGGCAGGACATGGCCGAACTGCTGGTCTCGCCCGGCGTCTTCGGCCTGTTCCTCCGGAGCGACGGGATGGATATCGGCTTCGCCCTGTGCCGCGTCGCCGCCGACGAGGCCGAGCTGCTGACCATCGCCGTCTCGGCGGACCATCGTCGGCGCGGTGCAGGCCGGGCCCTGTTGGGCGAGATCATCGCAGCGTCGTGCACGCGGGGCGCGGCAACGCTCTTCCTGGAAGTGGCCGCCGACAATCCGGCAGCCCAGGCGCTTTATGCACAGGCCGGCTTCAAGGAGGTCGGGAGACGGCGCGGCTACTACATGCGCGGCGCATATCTCGCTGTCGATGCCGTGGTTCTCCGACTCGCTCTCAAATGACCGTTTACGACTCACTTAACGCGGATCGTCACGATATGGTCATTGCCGTCGGCTACAATCCCCAAGATGGTGTGGCCCTCGTCTCGGGCAGCCTTGGGGACGTTGCGCAGTGGCTCCTCGCCGCGCAAGCGCACGCTCAAGACGTCGCCCGATCTCATCCGCTCCAGCCTGAGCTTGGTGCGCACGAAGGTCATGGGACAAACCTCGCCCGTGATATCGATCGACTGGTCAGGGGCTGCCGACATGGCGCCAACTATACCCCGTCCACCGGCCGGTGTAGGGTGGCCTGACATGGCCGACCACAAGTCCAAGCTCGAGGCACTCTGCGCCGAGCGCGGTCTCAAGATGACCGACCAGCGCCGCGTGATTGCGCGCGTCCTTTCCGAATCGTCGGACCATCCCGATGTCGAGGCCCTGCACAAGCGCGCGACGGCCGTGGATCCCAACATCTCGATCGCCACTGTCTATCGCACCGTGCGGCTGTTCGAGGAGGCGGGCATCCTCGCCAAGCACGATTTCGGCGATGGCCGAGCCCGCTACGAGGAAACGCCCGAGGAGCACCACGACCACCTGATCGACATCCAGACGGGAAGGGTCGTGGAATTCCACAACGACGAGATCGAGGAACTGCAGCGCCGCATCGCCGAAAAGGCCGGATATCGGCTTGTCGGCCACCGGCTTGAGCTTTACGGCGTGCCCCTGGATGGAAAGTCAGACCGGCAGAAATGAGCACTAGACGCAACCTCCGCCGCCCCGATAATGGCGGGATGACCGGGGCGGTCTCCCTGCGGATGAAGCATGCGCATTGACCATGCTGAAGGCGAAGCCGAGCTCCTTGGCCCTCCGATTTCAAATCGCGAGATCGTCAAGGTGGTCGCCGGCGACTTCGAAGTCCGGCTGGCGCAGACCGCGGCCGAGATCGATGCTGCGCAGGCGTTGCGCTATCGCATCTTCTACGAGGAGATGTCGGCGCAGGCGACGCCCGAGATGGCCGCGGCCAAGCGCGACTTCGATCCGTTCGACGATGTCTGCGATCACCTGCTGGTACTCGATCGCCGTCGCGGCGAGGGGCCGGAGGGAATCGTCGGCACCTATCGCCTGATGCGCCGCGCGGCGGCGGCGAAGGCCGGCCGCTTCTATTCGTCGGCCGAGTACGACATCCAGAAGGTCATCGACTATCCGGGCGAGGTGCTCGAGCTCGGCCGCTCCTGCATCGCGAAGGACGCGCGCAACACTGCGACCATGCAGATGCTGTGGCGCGGCATCGCGCTCTATGCCTACCACTACAACATCCAGCTCATGTTCGGCTGCGCCAGCATGCCGGGCACTGATCCGGTGCAGCATGCGCAGGCGCTCTCCTATCTCTATCAGAACCATCTCGCGCCGCCGGAGATTCGCGCGCGGGCGCTGCCGCATCGCTATGTCGAGATGAACACGATGGCGCCCGGCAGCTACGAGCCGCGCCGCGCGCTCGCCCGCGTGGCGCCGCTCATCAAGGGCTATCTCAGGCTGGGTGGTTTCGTCGGAGACGGCGCGGTGATCGACCACGAGTTTGGCTCGACCGACGTCTTCATCATCGTCAAGACCGAGCTGGTGACCGAGAAGTACATGCGGCACTACGAGCGCGGCGCGAT
Source organism: Reyranella sp. (assembly GCA_035501235.1). Lineage (GTDB taxonomy): Bacteria > Pseudomonadota > Alphaproteobacteria > Reyranellales > Reyranellaceae > Reyranella. The sequence continues at coordinate 35,650 of DATJWN010000361.1, read as the reverse complement.
CGACAAGGACTGACCCGGCCGACCTCCATGTGGATCGGCTCTCCTCTGCGCGGCATCTTCAGGCTCGTGAGCTATCTCGCGCTCACCCTGTTCCTGCTGCCGTTCCACCTGCTCGCGCGCGCGCTCGGCCTGCGTGGCGTCGTGAACGGCCTGCCGGTGATCTATCACCGCATGGTCTGCGCCATCCTCGGCATCAAGGTGAAGGTCTATGGACGGCGCTCCGACGTCACGCCGACCCTCTATGTCTGCAACCACGTCTCCTATCTCGACATCGAGGTGATGGGGAGCCAGGTGCCCGGCAGCTTCGTCGCGAAGGCCGAGGTCGCGACCTGGCCGTTCTTCAAGACGCTCGCCAAGGCGCAACGCACCATCTTCGTCGAGCGCACCTCGAGCAAGGCGAGCGCCAGCCGCGACGAGATGCTGAGGCGTCTCAATACCGGCGACAATCTGATGCTCTTCCCTGAAGGCACGTCGAGCGACGGCACGCGCGTGCTGCCCTTCCGCAGCGCGCTCTTCGGCGTGGCGCAGCTGCGCCGCAACGACAAGCCGATCCTCGTGCAGCCCGTGGCGATCGCCTACACCAAGCTCGACGGCATCCCGCTCGGCCGCTATTGGCGGCCGCTCTTCGCCTGGTTCGGCGATCTCGATCTCGTGCCGCACCTCTGGCAGATGGTGTGCCTGGGCGAGACCGAAGCCGTCGTCACCTTCTTCCCGCCGGTCGACATCGACAAGCTGGGCGACCGCAAGAAGCTCGCCGAGTTCTGCTTCCGCCAGGTCTCGACCGGCGTGCAGGCCGCCAACACCGGCCGCTACGAGCTGCTGCCGCCCGCCGCGGCCGCTTGAGGCGGTAGTGGCTGACTTCATCCGCTTCACGGTCGAGCGGCATGTCGGCTGGCTCGAATACGATCGCCCGCCGGTCAACGCCTTCACGCGCCAGATGGTCGACGAGACGCACGACGGCATCGCCGCCGCGCTCGCCGATCCCGAGGTGCACGTGCTCGCGATCGCCAGCGCCGTGCCCGGTTATTTCAGTGCCGGCGCCGACCTCAACGCCTTCAAGGGCATGAAGGGGCCGGGAGCGCGCGCCTGGACGAGTCGCTGCCACGACATCGTTCGCCTGCTGCGCCAGTCGCAGAAGCCGCTGCTCGCCGCCATCCACGGAACGGCCGTGGGCGGTGGCCTCGAGATCGTGCTCCATTGCGACGTGCGCTTCGCCGCGACCGACGCACGGTTCGGTCAGCCCGAGGTGAAGATCGGCTTCATTCCGCCCATCGCCACGACGCAGGCGCTGGCGCGGCTGATCGGACGGCCGCGCGCCCTGCGCTACCTCTATGACGGCAAACTGATATCGGCGGCCGAGGCGCATGCCTGGGGTCTGGTCGATGAGCTGGTCGAGCCGCAAGCGCTCCGGGCCCGCGTGCAGGCCTATGGCGAGGAGCTGGCGGCCAAGTCGCCGGCGGCATTGTCCGCCATCCGCCGCACAGTGACCCTGGGGGGCGGCATGAGCTTCGAAGAGGGCATGGAATTCGAGCTCGAAACCGTGGTCGAGCTCGCCGAGACCGCCGACTTCGCCGAGGGTGTCGAGGCCTTTCTGGCCAAGCGGCCGCCGGTCTGGCGCCGCGAGTGAGAGGGTGATAGAACGCCGCCGTTCCAGCAACGGAATCCGATGACCCTCGCCCCTACACCAGGGCAGCGTAAGCGCGTGTTCATCCGCACCTACGGGTGCCAGATGAACGTCTATGACTCGGACCGCATGGCCGATGTCCTGCGGCCGCTGGGCTATGCGCTGTCGGAGGCTCCAGACCAGGCGGACCTGGTCGTGCTGAACACCTGCCATATCCGCGAGCATGCCTCGGAGAAGGTCTATTCCGAGCTCGGCCGGCTCCGCGACCTCAAGCACGAGCGCCGTGCCGCAGGACGTGACCTCACCATCGCCGTCGCGGGCTGCGTCGCCCAGGCCGAGGGCGGGGAGATCGCGCGCCGGCAGCCCGCCGTCGATATCGTGGTCGGCCCGCAGGCCTACCATCGCCTGCCGCAGCTCCTCGCCGAGGCCGAACGCAAGGCCGCGATCCTGAAGGCCGGCAAGCGCCTGCCGGGCGCGGGCGTGCTCGACACGGAGTTTCCGCCTGAGAGCAAGTTCGACCATCTGCCGGCGCCGCAGGGCATCCGTGCCGGCTCGGCATTCCTGTCGATTCAGGAAGGCTGCGACAAGTTCTGCACCTTCTGCGTCGTGCCCTATACGCGCGGCGCGGAGTATTCGCGGCCGGTGGCGGCCGTGCTGGCCGAGGCGCGCCAGCTGATCGCCGCGGGCGCGATCGAGCTCACGCTGCTGGGCCAGAACGTAAACGCCTATCACGGCGAAGCGGCGAACGGTTCGACTTGGTCGCTCGCGCGACTCATCCGGGCGCTTGCCGAGCTCGAGGGCCTGCAGCGCATCCGCTACACGACCTCGCACCCGCGCGACATGGACGACGATCTGATCGCCGCGCACGGCGAGGTGCCGCAGCTCATGCCGTACCTGCATCTGCCGGTGCAGTCGGGTTCGGATCGCATCCTCGAAGCGATGAACCGCGGCCATGGTCGCGACCGGTTCCGCTCGATCGCCGATCGCCTGCGCGAGGTGCGGCCCGATCTCGCTTTGTCGTCCGATTTCATCGTCGGTTTTCCGGGCGAGAGCGACGCGGATTTCGACGACACGATGAAGCTCATCGACGAGGTGGGCTTCGCGGCGGCCTTCTCCTTCAAGTACAGCCGCCGTCCCGGCACGCCAGGCGCGGCCCTCGCCGATCAGGTGCCGGAGGCTGTGAAGGCCGCGCGCCTGGCCGCGCTTCAGGCGCTGATCGGCCAACAGCAGCACGCCTTCAATGAGACCAAGGTCGGCGCCACGGTGCCCGTGCTGTTTGCCGAAGCGGGCCGCAAGCCGGGCCAGGTGCTGGGCAAGACGCCGTGGCTGCAGTCGGTCCATGTCGAGGCGCCGCCGTCGCTGATCGGCCGGATCGCCGATGTGCGCATTGTCTCGGCGCATACGGTCAGCCTCGGCGGCGAGATCGTCTCGACACTCGAGGTTGCCGCGTGAGCGTCACCAGGCGGATGTCGTTCGACGACAATGCGATGATCGCCCAGCTCTACGGCAACCACGACAGCAATCTCGTGAGGATCGAGCAGCTGGCGGGCGTGCAGCTGAACGCGCGCGGCAACCAGGTCGACATCGCCGGCGACAACGACAATGTCGCCGTCGCCCACAAGACGCTGACGGGCCTCTACGAGCGGCTGAAGCGCGGCCTCTCGGTCGAGATGGCCGATGTCGACGCCGCCGTCCGCTTCGCCAGGAGCGGCGGCGACAATGCCGACGGCGAGGGCATCCGCACCCGCCGCCGCACGGTCGATGCGCGCTCGCCCGGCCAGCGCGCCTACCTGCAGGCCTTGCGCGAGCGGGACATGGTCTTTGCCCTGGGGCCGGCGGGCAGCGGCAAGACCTATCTCGCCGTCGCCATGGGCGTGTCGCTGCTGCTCGCCGGCAAGGTCGAGCGCATCGTCCTGTCGCGGCCCGCGGTCGAGGCGGGCGAGAAGCTGGGTTTCCTGCCCGGCGACATGAAGGACAAGATCGACCCCTATCTGCGGCCGCTCTACGACGCGCTGCATGACATGATTCCCGCCGAGCAGATCGCCAAGCGCATGGAGGAAGGCGAGATCGAGATCGCGCCGCTCGCCTTCATGCGCGGCCGCACGCTCGCCCATTGCTACGTCATCCTCGACGAGGCGCAGAACACGACGCCCATGCAGATGCGCATGTTCCTGACCCGTCTCGGCGAGGGCTCGCGCATGGTGGTGACGGGCGATCCCAGCCAGACCGATTTGCCGAACAACCAGCGCTCGGGCCTCACCGACGCGGTCGACACGCTCGAAGCGGTCGAAGGCATCCGCTTCGTGCGGCTCACGGCCAGGGACGTCGTGCGCCACGACCTGGTGACCCGCATCGTCGAGGCCTATGACGCGCGCGACAAGAAGAGCAAAGGCTGACGTCGTCCTGCTCGACGCGGCCTGGGCGATAGCCCTGCCCGGCGTCGAGCGGCTGGTCCGGCGCGCGGCCCGCGCGGCGCTGGGCCGGCGCATCGCGTCACTGACCGTGGCGCTTGCCGACGACCGGCAGGTGAGGGCTCTCAACAAGCGCGACCGCCGCAAGGACAAGCCGACGAACGTGCTGTCCTATCCCTCGGGCGAGAAAGCCTTCCTCGGCGACATCGTGCTGGCCCGCCAGACCGTGTGGCGCGAGGCGCGGGAGCAGAAGAAGACCCCCGCCGACCATCTCACGCATCTGATCGTGCACGGCACGTTGCATCTCCTGGGCCACGACCACGAGACGAGCGCGGCTGATGCCGAACGCATGGAAGCGTTGGAGCTGCGCATCCTGAAGAAGCTCGGGATTGGGGACCCCTACCTTCTGTCATCCTGAGCGAAGCGAAGGATCCTTCGCTCCGCTCAGGATGACAGGATGCATTGATCAGAATGGCGGAGCGGACCGAAAGCGTGTATCTTTTGCGTGCGCTCGGACCGGGTATGGTCGGCCACCCCGTTAAATTTCCGATTTTTTAACGAGAGCTGCTCTTTTTCAGAGCATCTCGAGCGACTGCTTGCGCTTGGGGGGCGGAAAAATTTTGTCGAGCTCGGCGAGGATCTGCGGCGAGAGCTTCACGTCGACGGCGCCCAGATTTTCCTTCACCCGCTCGCGGGTCGACGACTTGGGAATCGTGACGACGCCGTCCTGCGCCAGCACCCAGGCGATGGCGAGCTGGGCCGCCGTGCAGCCGGCCGCGCCCGCGAGCTTCTTGAGCGCAGCGCTGCCGAGCAGCCGGCCCTGGTCGAGCGGCGAGTAGGACATGAGCGGGATCGAGCGCTTGCGCATCCAGGGCAGCAGGTCGTACTCGGGCCCGCGGCGCGACAGGCAGTAGAGCACCTGGTTGGTGGCGGTGAGGCCCTTGTCGATGCGGGCGGCCTCTTCCATGTCGGTGGTGTCGAAGTTGCTGACGCCGAAGTCGGCGATCTTTCCCGCCGTACGCAGGCGGTGGAAGGCGTCGTAGGTCTCCTCCAGACGGGTGCCGCTGCGCCAGTGCAGAAGATAGAGATCGATGCGCTCGATGCGCAGGCGCTTGAGGCTGCGCTCGCAGGCGGCCACCGTGCCGACCCGCGTGGCATTGTGCGGATAGACCTTGCTCACGATGAAGGGCCGCTTCTTGCGCCGCGCGAGGGCCGCGCCCACGATCTCCTCGGCGCCGCCGTCGCCGTACATCTCGGCGGTGTCGATCATGGGATAGTCGAGCTCGAGTGCGTATTTCACCGCCTCGAGTTCCTGTGCCCGGCGACGGCCGTCTTCGCCCATCCGCCAGGTGCCGATGCCGAACACCGGCATTTCCGCGCCGGACGGGAGCTTGCAGGAACGCATCAGGAACCTTCGCAATTGAAACGCAAGATCGTTAGCCTATCTTAGCAGCCATGCCGGACTCCACAGCGCGCGGACCGCAGCCGGGCTCCTCTCCGGTGTCGGATGGGCCCGACCTCACTGCGCCCGCGCTGGCGCCCGATGTTCCTTCCAATGGCGGGCTTCTGCGTGCCTTCCTGCGTCGGCTCCGCCGGCGCGAGAAGAACGAAGCCGTGCGCGAGGCGATCGAGGAGCTGATCGAGGAGACGCCCGAGAGCGACACGCCGATCAGCGACGACCAGCGCCATCTCCTCGCCAACATCCTGAAGCTGCGCGACAAGACCGTCGCCGACGTGATGGTGCCCCGGGTCGACATCGTCGCCATCGCCGCCGACACGCCGCTCGACGACGTCGTGCGCCTGATCCAGACCGAGGCGCATTCGCGCTATCCGGTCCATCGCGAGACGCTCGACGATGTGATCGGCATGGTCCACATCAAGGACGTGCTCGCCTACTGGGGCACGTCGAAGAAATTCAACCTGCGCGATATATTGCGGCGCGTGGTGTTCGTGGCGCCGACACTTCCCGTGCTCGACATGCTGCTCGACATGCGCCGCTCGCGCACGCACATGGCGCTGGTTGTCGACGAGTTCGGCGGCACCGACGGTCTGCTCACCATCGAGGATCTCGTCGAGGAGATCGTGGGCGAGATCGAGGACGAGCATGACGTGGCTCAGGCACCGACCCTGTCGCGCCGCGCCGACGGCACGATCGACGTCAACGGCCGCACGCCGGTCGAGATGCTCGAGCAGGAGATCGGCAACGTGCTGTCGGAGGACGAGCGCGAGGAGATCGACACGGTGGGCGGGCTGATCTTCTCCCTGCTGGGGCGCATTCCCGAGCGCGGCGAGGTGGTGCGCCATCCGTCCGGCGTCGAGTTCGAGATCCTCGATGTCGATCCGCGCCGCATCCGTCGGCTGCGCGTGCGCCCGCCGCAATCGCCGCCCGCCGCGACCTGATCGACCCATCCTGCAGATGATGTTCCAGGGAAGACGCGCCTTGGCGGTGGGCCTGCTGGCCGGTGCGCTCGCCGCGCTCGCCATGCCGCCGCTTCATTGGCTGCCGCTCGCCATCCTGGGCATCGTTGTCTTCGTCTGGCAGTGGGACGCCTCGCCCACGGCGCGGATCGCGCTGTTGCGCGGCTGGGCCTGGGGTCTCGGCCACTTCGCCGTCGGTTCCTACTGGATGATCGAGGCCTTCTTCGTGCCGCCCGCCGATTTCGCCTGGCTCGGCCCGCCGGCGGTACTGGGGCTTGCCGTCGTCCTCGGCCTCTTTCCGGGACTCGCCGCTGGCGGCACGCGTTGGCTCGCGTTGCGCTGGCCGGTCCTTGCTGGCCGCTGGACGCGCCTGCTGATGCTGGCGATCGCCTGGACGGCGCTGGAATGGCTGCGCGGCCACATCTTCACCGGCGATCCGTGGAATCCGCTTGGCCATGTCTGGGCTTTCTCGCCAGCCCTGTTGCAGAGCGCGGGGCTGTTCGGCGTCTACGGTCTCGGCATGCTCAGCTTCGTCGTGCTTGCCGCGCCCGCCGCGGGCTGGCGCGCAGCCGTCGCCGCGCTCGCCGTCGTCGGCGTCGCAGGCGGGCTCGGCATGCGCATCATGCCGCCGATCGATGAAGCGGCCGAGGGACCGATCGTGCGCATCGTGCAGCCCAATACGCCGCAAGCGGACAAATGGCGCGAGGGCAGCGAAGCCCCGGAAGTGCACAAGCTCCTGGCGCTCAGTCGCAAGCCGGGGTTCGAGAAGCTCGCGGCCGTCATCTGGCCGGAGACGGCCGTGCCCTTCGTGGTCACGCCCAATTCGCCCGCGCTGCCCACTCTCGCCTTGGCGGCCCCGCCGGGCGGGTACCTGCTGACCGGTGCGATTCGCGCAACCAGACGCCGCGCCGATGGGCTGTGGAATTCGCTGCTTGTCATCGATTCGGGCGGCGCGATCGCGGCCTACTACGACAAGGTCCACCTCGTGCCGTTCGGCGAGTACATTCCCTTCCACAAGGAGATCGCGCCGCTCGCCGGATTGACGGGTCGCGGCTCGTTCGAGATGGGCGATGGTCAGGTCACGCTCGCGCCACCGGGCCTGCCGGCCTTCTCGCCGGTGATCTGCTTCGAGGCGGTTTTTCCCGGTGCCGTCACCGGACCGGGGCCGCGTCCGAGCTGGCTGCTCAACGTGACCAACGATGCCTGGTTCGGGGTTTCCACGGGCCCCTATCAGCACTTTACGAGCGCGCGGTTGCGTACCATCGAGGAAGGCCTGCCCATGATCCGCGCCGCCAACACCGGCGTGTCGGCGGTCATCGATGCCTATGGCCGCGTGCTGGCATCGCTCGACATGGAGCAGCAGGGAATCATCGACCATACCCTGCCACCGCGGCGTTCGGCGACGCCGTACGCTGAGTGGCACGACCTGACTCTGCTCGCTCTAATTGCAGCGTTCGCCGTTGCGATTGTCGTCACAAGTTGGTGCGAGATGCGTTTTGGAAGTGAAGCGATTCGCTCGACCAAGTTGTAGAGGTTGAGCTTGCAATCTTGGCAAGGCCGTCATATGTCATATGCAGCCTTGACGTGTAGATATGCATTTTTGCACACAAGGCGGCGCGAACCAGATGCAATCCATGGTATCTGGCGCGTTGGTTTTTACAACGGCATGCTGCTAGCCGAACCAAGACCAAGAGGGATCAAGACCCATGGCAAGATCGCATCCGGTTGACGTTCACGTCGGAGCCAGAATGCGCCAACGGCGCACGCTTCTTGGCATGAGCCAGGAGAAGCTCGGCACGGCTGTCGGACTGACCTTCCAGCAGATCCAGAAGTACGAGCGTGGCTCCAACCGCATCGGTTCGAGCCGCCTCTTCGAGTTCGCCAAGGTGCTCGACGTTCCTGTTTCCTATTTCTTCGACGAGATGCCGTCGAATGCGCTGGCCGGCCGCCCGATGTCGGGCCGCGGCCGCAAAGGCGGCTTCGGTGAGGCGGCGACGCCCTTCGAGCAGGAGAAGGATCCGCTCATCAAGCGCGAGACGCTGGAGCTGGTGCGCGCCTACTACAAGATCCGCGAAGGCCGCGTGCGCAAGCGCATCTTCGAGATGGTGAAGGCCGTGGGTGCGGCCAGCCATGCCGAGGTCCTGGGCGGCCGCAAAGGCCGCTGAAGGGCCTCGCGCCTCTCCCGAGAGGGAGGGGTCTTGATTTCCCCCGACATTTAGAGTTTTTAACGGCGCGGCGTCGCCCGGCTTGGTCCGGAGGGACGTCGCCGCGGACGGATTTGGACGACTTGCCACCGCGATAACAAAGGCTAAGCCGGACGTGCGGCTCACCCGCCCTGCCCGGAGTCCAGTGACACTTGGGAGGGTGCTGTGGCGCTCAAGGACTATCTCTTCACCTCTGAATCCGTTTCCGAAGGCCATCCGGACAAGGTCAGCGACCAGATCTCGGATGCGATCCTCGACGCGTTCATCGCCAACGACGTGAAGCTCGGCATCGCCGACGACAGCCACGCCAACACGCGGCTGGGCTGCGAGACGCTGGTGACCACGAACAAGATCGTGATCGCGGGCGAAGGCCGCGCTTCTGCGCCCTACATGAAGAAGTTCGGCAAGCATGCGGTCGTCAACCGCGAGGCGCTGACCGAGATCGCGCGCGAGGTCGTGGAAGACATCGGCTACGACCAGGATGGCTTCTCCTTCCACGGCGCCGACGTCGAGGTGCTGCTGCACGGCCAGTCGCCCGACATCGCCATGGGCGTGAATGCCAAGAAGCACGGCGGCAATCTCGGCGAGCAGGAAGGCGCCGGCGACCAGGGCCTGATGTTCGGCTTCGCCTGCCGCGATTCGGAGGAATACGAGAAGGGCTCGTTCATGCCGGCCCCGATCTACTTCAGCCACAAGATCCTGGAAGTGCTGAGCAAGGCCCGCCGCTCGGGCGAGCTCGGCGACCTTCAGCCCGACGCCAAGAGCCAGGTGACGGTGCGCTACGTCAATGGCAAGGCCGTCGGCGCGACCAAGGTCGTCGTCTCCACGCAGCACCGCGAGGCCAATGCCAAGGGCAAGAAGTACAACTCCGCCATGATCAAGGAGATGATCGCGGACCATGTCGCGAAGTCCCTGCCGGAGGGCTGGATGCCCAAGAAGGCGTCGGACTTCTTCGTCAACCCGACCGGCAACTTCGTGGTCGGCGGTCCCGACGGCGATTGCGGCCTGACGGGCCGCAAGATCATCGTCGACACCTACGGCGGCTACGCTCCGCACGGCGGCGGCGCTTTCTCCGGCAAGGACCCGACCAAGGTCGACCGCTCGGCCGCCTACGCCGCGCGCTATCTCGCCAAGAATGTCGTGGCCTCGGGCCTCGCCGATCGCTGCCTGATCCAGGTCGCCTACGCGATCGGCGTCGCCGATCCGATGTCGCTCTATGTCGACACGCAGGGCACCGGCAAGGTCGACGAGCGCAAGCTCGAGAAGGCGCTGGCAGACATCTTCCCGCTGCGTCCGACCAACATCCGCCGCGGCCTCGCGCTCAACAAGCCGATCTACAAGAAGACCGCAGCCTACGGCCATTTCGGCCGCAAGCCCGAGAAGGACGGCAGCTTCTCGTGGGAGAAGACCGACCTCGTGCCGGAGCTGAAGCGCGCCTTCGGCGCCCGCTAAAGGCCCTGAACGAAGTCCGGGTCTTCAAGCCGCGCGAGTCGCTCCGAGGCGAGCCGCGCGCAATCGACCAGCAACGACTTGCGCCGCGCGGCCGCCACGGGCCGGCGCGGCGGGTGGCGCAGGACTTCGCCGCCATAGGCGTCGGCCACGATCAATCCGACTTCCTGGGGGATGAGCGCCTGCGGGAAATCGACGGGGACCGCGACATAGAGCAGGTCGCACCAGTCGAGATAGTCCGGCCACTTGCTGTCGACCTTCCAATCCTCGATCGAGGATTTGGTCTCGACGATCACGAGCTCGCCCGCAGGCCCGACGCAGAAGATGTCGGCGCGGCGCCCATCGGGCAGCGGCATCTCCAGCAGCACCGAGCGGCCCGACTGGCGCATCAGCCGGCAGGCGCCGCGGCACACGGCAAGCGTGATGTCGGGACGCGCCTGGCGGGGAAGCGGCGGCGTGGTCATGAGCGTTGGCCGCTCAGGGACGTGGCATCGGCTTGAGCGGCGGCGGCGCGGTATCCATAGGACGCTCCACGACGGGCGCGAAGGCCTTGGCCAGCGCTTCGCCCTTCTTGCGATCGGCGTCGCTCACCTGCTTCGCCATCTTCTCGCGAATTTCCTTGGCGTCGGGAAAGCCGCCGCGCTCGGCCAGCAGCAGCCACTTGTAGCCTTCGACCGGATCGGCGGCGCCGGCCTTGCCGCCGATCAGCAGAAGCCCGAGCGCCTGCTGCGCGTCGGGCAGTCCCTGCTGGGCGGCGCGGCTGTACCAGATCTGCGCCTGCACCATGTCGCGATCGACGCCGGCGCCCGCGAAGTAGGCGCTGGCGAGCTTGTACTGTGCCGAAGCGACGCCTGCATCGGCCGCCGTGCGGTACCAGGTGGCGGCGGTCTGCACCAGCTTCTCGCGCCCCGCCCTGTCGCGCACGGCGCGACGGGCGGCCATGTCGCCCATGGCGAGGGCCGCTTCCGGAACGCCGGCTTGCTGCGCGGCGATCAGCCAACGCTGCGCGGTATCATCGTCGCGCTTGATGCCGGTGCCTTCGGTGAGGGCGAGGCCATAGCGCAGCGCGGCGAGCGGATGGCCCTTTTCCGCGGCGCGTCGATAGAGGTCGGCGGCACGAGTCGGATCGGCCGCCGCCGCGCCTTCGGTCTCCTCGAGCGCGCGCCCCAGCGTATAGAGCGCGTAGGGATTGTCGTCGCTCGCGGCCTTCTCGAGCCAGGCGCGGGCCTGCAGGAGATCGCGCGTGACGCCCTGGCCGCGCAGGTAGAGGACGCCGAGATCGAGCTGGGCGCGCCGGTTGCCGGCCTCCGCGGCCTTCTGGAAGAGCGCGACGGCCTTGGCATCGTTGCGCGGCGTGCCGGCAAGACCTTCGGCGAAAACCAGTGCGAGCCGCTGCGCGCCTTCCGACGAGCCGCGATCGACGGCGTGCTGCAAGGCCTGCAGGCCCTCGCGATTGTTGCCGCGGTCGAGCAGCACCGCGCCAAGCCAGGCTTCAGCGTCGGCGTCTTCCGCGACCAGCTTGCGCAAGGCCTGCTCGGCGGTCGGCAGGTCGCCGGCGCGGTAGGCGGTGACGGCGGGGCGCAGCGGCGGGGCCACATCCGAGGCATCGGCCGGTTGCGCGCGCGCATTGCCGTGCGCGAACAGCAACGCGCCGGCGAGGACAAGGGACAGCGCTACGTGCAGCGCCACCCGCGCCGCGATCATTTCGTCTTGAAGGTGAAGGCGGCGCCCGCGGTCTTCGCCTGTTCGATCTCGTCGGGTCTGAGCGAACTCGATATCTGGCCGATGAGTTGATCGGCATTCGGCACGTGCCAGCGCTGCGCGATCACCAGCCACTTGTAGGCTTCGCTCATGCTCTTGGGCACGCCCTTGCCGTCGGCATAGGCGCCGGCGAGCGGGATCATGGCGGGCGTGTAGCCGCGTTCGGCGGCATCGAGCAGCAGAGGCACCGCCTTGCTCATGTCGAACAACTTGGAATCGGGATTGCCGTAGACATAGAGGCCGAGCAGGAACTGCGCGCGCGGATCGCGCTCCTTCGCCAGCACCTGCAGATCCTTCTCCGCTTTCGCGAGATCGCCGGCCTGCATCGACTTCATCCCGTCCTCGATGCCCGAAGCAAGCCCGGTGCGCGCGAGACCGGTGAGAGCAATCGAGACGCACAAGGCGACGGCACCACGACGACAACGAAGCATGCGCACGATCGAACCCCGCGAAGGCAATGAGGGCGCGTTCGTCTAGCATGGAAAGCCGGCACGAACCCACAGGCCCGAGCGCGACCCTTTGTTGCCCAAACCTGGTTTCTAGAGTAATTGCACTGACGTCGGCGATATTGCGCCGCCAAAAATTGGCTAACTATATGATTTTAAATTGGAAAGAGGGGAAATAGAGATAATTCTCGAGGAGTCTGTCTACCCTTTTTTGACTATCTAGTGTCACAAACGCCTGCGAATACTTAGGAAATAAGGGATTTGTCAAAAATCAGATATGCATTTTTGCAAGTGACAGTCGGCCACCTGATTTGTTAAGTTCTCTCCATTAGAGACGTTCGTAGCTAGTTGTAATTCATATCTGAAAGGCTTTTTTCACACAGAATTGGCCGCGCTTTCCAAGAGGCGCCGCCCACCCAAAGTTTCCCATAGTCCGCCGGCGGCTCCCCAAGCCGCTCATCGAAGCCTCCCTTCCCACACACCCCAAGGCTTCGATAACCCCACACCCAGGCGGACTCCCAAGGAAGGCCGGTCGTTCCCCAAGCGACCGGCCTTTCCATTTCTGGGCCCAATCTTCCACTCGTCATCCACAGCCGGTCGGTTGACGGCCTCGGAAAAATTAGGAAAAGCAATCGACTAGGCGCTTCGGGGTGCGGCTTTTTGCTGTTTGCCTGAAGCATCAGATCCCCCAAAACTGTCTATCTCAAAAAAAAAATGCAGCAAAATCAGAGCATGAAATCTTCGAGATATGCATTTTTGCAAGTTACGAGGTCTGAGCCTCATGTTAAAGTGCGGTCATTAAAGCAATTCATATTCTATTGGTTTTAATATGAAAATTGTCGGATTCCCGGTCGACGTGTCGCGGTCGCAAGACGGCCGCATCGTACGCGGTCTCCGCACGCGCCAGGCCCTCGTGCAGGCCACGCTCGACCTGATCCAGGCCGGCGACGTCGAGCCGACCTCGGCCGCCATCGCCACCATCGCCGGCGTTTCCAGCCGGGCGCTCTTCCAGCATTTCACCAGCCTCGCCGACCTCTATGCCGCGGCCTTCGACCTCGCCGTCAGCCGTGCCTTCGAGGGCCATCGTCCGGTCGACATGGCGGCGCCGCTCTCCAACCGCATCGAGCTCCTGGTGTCGGATCGTTCCGAGCTGTTCGAGGAGTGGCTGCCGGTGTGGCACTTCGCCGAGCGCGTGCGCAGCGTGGCGCCCGCTGTTGGCCTCGGTGTCGCCCAGTTGCGCCGCCTTCTGCGCGAGCGTCTCGCCGCATGGTTTGCCACCGAGCTCGGCAATCTCGATCCCGCCTCGCACGATCTCGTGCTCGACTCTCTCGATGTCGCCTTCGGTCTCGACAGCTGGATGAACATGCGCGAGCAGCTTCGGCTGTCGCCGGTCCACGCCTCGCGCACCTGGCGCTTCACCGCCGAGGCGATCGTGCTTCAGGCGCTCACAGTTCCCACACAGCCCGTGGCGGTGGCCTAGCTCACTTAGGTCACCACGGCGACACTCCCTTCCCACCCCGTCGCCGTTCACCCACCCACCCCAGCCACGGGCTCACCCAGGAAGGCCGGTCGTTCCCCAAGCGACCGGCCTTTCCCTTTTGGGGTTCGAATTTGGGCCAACAAAAAAAGGCGACGGAAACCCGTCGCCTTTTGTCTTTGCCGAAGCGTCGCCTAGTTGAGCTTGGCGCGGAACTTGGTGTGGCAGCCGCCGCATGCCTTGCCGACATTGGCGAAGGCCGGGCCGATCTTGTCGTAGTCGCCCGAACCCGCGGCGACGGCGAGTGCATCATAGGCGTCGTTCGCGGCCTTGGTCGCGGCGGCCCAGCCCGCGGTGTCCGTCCAGATGGCCGGCAGCGCATGCGTCTCGCCCTTGTCGGATCCCGCGGGGAACATCTTGTCGAAGGCCTCTTCGAGGGTCTTCAGCTTCGCCGCGTTCTCGACGATCTTCTTGGCATCGCCCTTGGCATCGACCGTGGCCTTGATCTCGCGCATCAGCGGACCGGTGGCCTTGCGGTTGTCGATACGGGTCTTGATGATATCGGCCTGCGCCAGCGCGATCGTCGTGCCGCCCACCAGGGCACCGGCAGTCAGAGCGCCAATCACCGCCGCAACGAGTGCTTTCTTCCTCATGTACCATCCCTTGGTTTTTGGTCTCCCCGGCGATGGCTTCCGCGGCGCCGGCCCGGTATTTGTCGCAGAGAACGTGCGGCGGCCGAAGGAATAATTCCTCACGTCTGCGTGTAGAGACGTTTGAACAACGAGGACCCGGCACATGCAGCGAGACAGCCAAGGTGGGACGATCCGGGTATGGGACCTACCCGTACGCTTGTTCCATTGGACCCTCGTGACGCTGATGGTGGTGTCCTACGTCACCGGCCGGGCCGGCGGGGACTGGATGAAGTTTCACTTCTGGTCCGGTTACGGAATCCTCACCTTGCTGATTTTTCGCATCCTGTGGGGCTTCGTCGGCAGCACGACGGCGCGCTTCACGCATTTCGTCAGGGGGCCGGCGGCGGCGATCGCCCATCTGCGCGAGCTTCTCGGCAAGGACGGACCGCATGACGCGGGCCACAATCCGGCGGGCGCGGCGATGGTGCTGGTGCTGATCTTCGCCACCCTGCTTCAGGTCCTCACCGGCTTCTTCTCCGCCGATACGGACGAAGGCACGGTCAGCGGCCCCCTCACACGGCTGGCCTCGGACAAGTTCATCGACCAGGCGACGAAGATCCATCATCTCTGGATCAACCTGCTGCTCGTGCTGGTCGCGCTGCACGTCCTGGCGGCGCTCGTCTATCTCGTGTGGAAGCGCCAGAACCTGATCGGCGCCATGATCACCGGCCGCAAGCCACACGATCATGTCGTGCCCTCCGGCGAGGCCGCGCCGACCTTGGCGTTTGCTTCCGGCTGGCTCGCGTTGGTGCTGCTAGCGGTCTCGGCCGCTGCTGTTTACGGCATCGTGCACCTGGGCGGGTGAGCGGGTGACCGGCCTTGTGGGCCGGGTGGGGCGCCTCTAGGGTTGGGTGACACCCACGTGAACCTGGATTTTGCACCATGAAATTTACCGGTACCGATTCCTACGTTGCCAGCGACGACCTGCGCGTGGCGGTGAACGCCGCGATCGCGCTGCAGCGGCCGTTGCTCATCAAGGGCGAGCCGGGCACCGGCAAGACCGTCCTCGCGCATGAAGTGGCCAAGGCGCTCAAGGCGCCGATCATCGAATGGCACATCAAATCGACCACCAAGGCGCAGCAGGGCCTTTATGAGTACGACGCCGTCTCGCGCCTGCGCGATAGCCAGCTCGGCGACGGCCGGGTCAAGGACATCGCCAACTACATCAAGCGCGGCAAGCTTTGGGATGCCTTCACCCATGCCGAGCGGCCGGTGCTGCTGATCGACGAGATCGACAAGGCGGACATCGAGTTCCCCAACGACCTGCTGCTCGAGCTCGATCGCATGGAGTTCTACGTCTACGAGACGCAGGAGGTCGTGAAGGCGTCTCAGCGCCCCATCGTGATGATCACCTCGAACAACGAGAAGGAGCTGCCCGACGCCTTCCTGCGCCGCTGCTTCTTCCACTACATCCGCTTCCCCGATCGCGAGATCATGACCCAGATCGTGGACGTGCATTTCCCCGACCTGCAGCGCAACCTGCTGCGCGAGGCGCTGAACATTTTCTACGACATCCGCGAAGTGCCAGGCCTCAAGAAGAAGCCGTCGACGTCGGAGCTGCTCGACTGGCTGAAGCTCTTGATGGTCGAGGAGATGCCGCCCGAGGCGCTGCGCTCCAAGGATTCCAAGCAGCTGATCCCGCCGCTGCACGGCGCGCTGCTCAAGAACGAGCAGGACGTGCATTTGTTCGAACGTCTGGCCTTCATGGCGCGCCGGGAGCAGCGTCAATAGGACCCTAGGTCAAGGGGAACGCCCCATGTTCACCAACTTCTTCCTCGAGCTGCGTTCGGCCAAGGTGCCGGTCTCCATCAAGGAGTACCTGGCGCTGATGGAGGCGATGGACCGCCACGTCGCCGACTATTCGATCGACGACTTCTACTATCTGTCGCGCTCCATCCTGGTGAAGGACGAACGCAACCTCGACAAGTTCGACAAGGTGTTCGGCCACGTCTTCAAGGGCCTCGAAGCGCCGGCGGGCGAGGGCACCACGGCCGAGATTCCCGAGGAGTGGCTGCGCAAGCTCGCCGAGAAGCTGCTGACCGACGAGGAGAAGGCGCAGATCGAGGCGCTGGGCGGCTGGGAGAAGATCATGGAGACGCTGAAGAAGCGTCTCGAGGAACAGCAGAAGCGCCACCAGGGTGGCTCGAAGTGGATCGGCACGGCCGGCACCTCGCCGTTCGGCGCCTATGGCTTCAATCCCGAAGGCGTGCGCATCGGTCAGGACAAGAATCGCGAAGGCCGCGCCGTGAAGGTGTGGGACAAGCGCGAGTACAAGAACCTCGACGACACGGTCGAGATCGGCACGCGCAACATCAAGATCGCGCTGCGCCGGCTGCGCAAGTTCGCGCGCGAGGGCGCCGAGGTCGAGCTCGACATGCCCGACACGATCCGCGCGACGGCGCGCAACGCGGGCTATCTCGACATCAAGATGATCCCCGAGCGGCGCAACAAGGTGAAGCTTTTGCTGCTGTTCGATATAGGCGGCTCGATGGACGCGCATATCCGCGTCTGCGAGGAACTGTTCTCGGCGGCGCGCACCGAGTTCAAGCACCTCGAGTTCTTCTACTTCCACAATTGTCTCTACGAGAAGCTGTGGAAGGACAATCGCCGGCGCCACGTCGACACCTATCCGACGGCGCAGCTGATGAACACCTTTCCGCCCGACTACAAGATCATCTTCGTCGGCGACGCCTCGATGTCTCCCTACGAGATCGCCTATCCCGGCGGCTCGGTGGAGCACTGGAACGAGGAGGCGGGCCAGGTCTGGGTCCAGCGCATGGCGGATACCTACCGGTCGATGGTGTGGCTCAACCCGGTGCCGGAGCGGCACTGGAGCTACACGCCGTCGATCCAGCTGCTGCAGCAGCTTTCATCCAACCGCATGTTCCCGCTCACTCTGGGTGGCCTAGACAGCGCGATGAAGGAACTCAACAAGTAAGTGGCTCATGCCAAAGGCTCGTTGATTGGCGCATTCCGAAAAAGTGCGCAGCACCGAAAGGAACTGCCGAATGTTGCCGGATACCTCTTACTTCCACTACCTCAAACAAGAGTTGAATCGGCGCGGTGTTCGAGTATCGGATTCGGGGTTTAGCAAGCCGCCGTTTTATCTCTTGAGGTTTCAAGCGGAAGGCTTTCAGCCCGCCATATCTCAAGCAATCTACACCGACGAAGGCGAAGGGCCGGACGGGTACGCACTCTTCATTGAAACGACTAAGGTGCATCGAGTAGTGACAGGAGTGCGCGAAGCGATGATTGCTGACGCCGATCTTATTTCAGGTCGTCCCGACATATCGCGCTCGAACTAAGAATAGCGGCGATAACCGCGCAAAGGAGGAAGCAAAATGAAAACCGGACCGGCGATCGCCGACATTCTCAAGAAGGAAGGCGTCGAATATCTCTTCGCCTATCCGGTCAACCATCTGATCGAGGCCTGCGCGGCCGTCGACATCCGGCCGATCATCGTGCGCCAGGAGCGCATCGGCCTGCACATGGCCGATGCCATGTCGCGCCTCACCAAGGGCCGCAAGATGGGCGTGTTCTGCATGCAGAGCGGCCCGGGTTCGGAGAACGCCTATGGCGGTATCGCCCAGGCCTATGGCGAATCGATCCCGCTGCTGGTGATCCCGCAAGGCTATCCGCGCCGCATCGCGCACGTGCCGCCCAATTTCAACTCGACGCTCGCCATGGCGCATGTCGCCAAGCATGCGGAGCCGATCACGAACGGCAAGGAAATCGCCAACATCATGCGCCGGGCGTTCAGCCTGCTGCGCAACGGCCGCGGCTCGCCGGTGATCATCGAGCTGCCCAACGACGCCTATGCCGAGGACGCGCCCGATCCGTTGAACTACGAGCCTGTGGTCGTCACCAAGTACGGGCCCGATCCGGCGGCGGTGAAGGAAGCGGCCAAGGTGCTGATGGAGGCCAAGCGGCCGGTCATCTATGCGGGCCAGGGCGTGCACTGGGCCGAGGCCTATGCCGAGCTGAAGGAGCTCGCCGAGATGCTGGCCATTCCGGTCTGCACCAGCCTCGAGGGCAAGAGCTGCTTCGACGAGACCCATCCCCTGTCGCTCGGATCGGGCGGCCGCGCCTATCCGAAGGCGGTGCGTTCCTTCCTCGACCGGTCTGACGTGATCCTGGGCATCGGCTGCTCCTTCACCGAGACCAACTTCGGCATCTCCATGCCGGCGGGTAAGACGATCATCCATGCCACGCTCGATCCCGCGCATCTCAACAAGGACGTGAAGATCAAGTACGGGCTGGTGGGCGACGCCAAGCTGACGCTCGCGGCGCTGGTGGAGGCGTGCAAGGCGGCAGGTGCCAAGAAGCGCGACGCGGCTCCCGTTGCGGCCGAGATCAAGCAGATCGCGGACGAGTGGCTGAAGGAGTGGATGCCCAAGCTCACCAACAACGAGGCGCCGCTCAATCCCTATCGCGTCCTGTGGGACCTGCAGCACACGGTCGATGTCGCGAATACGATCATCACCCACGATGCCGGCTCTCCGCGCGATCAGCTCTCGCCATTCTGGAAGACGACGCAGCCGCACACCTACATCGGCTGGGGCAAGACCACGCAACTGGGCTACGGCCTCGGCCTCGCCATGGGCGCCAAGCTCGCCATGCCCGACAAGCTCTGCATCAACGTGTGGGGTGACGCCGCCATCGGCTTCACCGGCATGGATTTCGAGACCGCGGTGCGCGAGCGCATCCCGATCATGTCGATCCTGCTCAACAACTTCTCGATGGCGATCGAGCTTCACATCATGAAGGTGTCGACCGAGAAGTATCGCAGCACCGATATCTCCGGCGACTATGCCGCCATGGCGCGCGCCTTCGGCGGCTATGGCGAGCGGGTGACCAAGCCCGAGGACATCGTTCCGGCGATCAAGCGCGGCATTGAGCAGACCAGGAAGGGCGTGCCCGTGCTGCTGGAGTTCATCACCTCCAAGGAAGTGACGATCTCCGTTCCCAAATAGCGGTCGTCGGGCAGGCGCTCGGGAGGGCGCTTGCGTCGACCGTTGGTTTATTGTAAATGTACTTTCTCGGAAGACGAAGCGGGTCCGGCGATGATGCCGGGGCCGCTGGAGGCGCTACCGATGGCGGTTCAATGACGGGCAGATCGACTGCGGCGACGGGGCGGTTAGCGCAGTTAGCGCTAGTGCGCTGGGGTCGTTTGAATATTTTTCCGTTTTTTTAACGGGGCCGGCCCCGACATGACAATCGCCGCCGGCTTCAGCTAGGGTCGCTGCATGACGACGACAATTCTCACCCCGACCGAAGAGTTCACGGTCGCCACGCGCCACGGCCTCTGGATGAAGGCGGCCGATGCGGAGAAGGTGACCGGCTGGACGCTCAAGCCCGAAGGCATGTGCCGCGACGAGCTCTGCGTGCCGCTGCCACCATCGGCGGTGGCGGGTGACGAGGTCGATGTCGCGGCCTTCTGGCACAAGCTCGGCGGACCCGCCGTCTCCAATCAGGATCGCGACGTGTGGGCTCTGGGCGCGCCGCCCGACGAGCGCAATGCGGCGCTGAAGGATCGCGAGGCACCTGACTTCACCTTGCCCGACATCGACGGCGTGCCGCGCACGCTGTCGCAGCTCAGGGGCAAGAAGGTCTTCGTCGCCACCTGGGCCAGTTGGTGAGGCTGCCGGTTTGACTTGCCCGTGTGGCAGCAACTCTACGGCGAGCTCAAGGACAAGAACTTCATGGTGGTGGCCGTCGCGGAGGAAAGCCGCGGCGCGGACCATGCGCGGCAATGGATCGATGCCGCCAAGTCCGAGTACTGGCAGCTGATCGACGTCGAGCACCGGCTGGAAGATCTCTACAATCTCGTGAACGTGCCGCAGGCGATCTGGATCGACGAGGGCGGCAAGATCGTGCGGCCGCCCGAGACGGCGGGCTCGACCGATCACTTCCGCCGCATGGATCTCAAGACGCGGACCATGTCGCCGGAGGACCAGGCGGCGCGTCAGGCGGCACGCGAGGCCTATCTCAATGCCGTGCGCGCCTGGGTGACGACCGGCAAATACGCACTCGATGAAGGCGAGGTGCGCGAGCGTCTGCCCGAGGTGACGCCCGCGATCGCCGAGGCGCGGGCGCGGTTCAGGCTGGGCGTCTGGCTGCGCTTGCATGGCAACACGGTCGAGGGCGATCGCCAGATGGATGAAGCGAGTGCGCTTCATCCGGAATCGTGGAGCATGTGGCGGCAGGCCGCCGATCTCGACGAGGTCGGCAAGGCAAGCGGGCCCGGCTTCTGGCAGCGCGTGCAAGCCCTGGGGGAAAAGCCGTACTATCCGCCCCCCAAGCTTTAGGGGGAGCCGATGCGCCTGTCGTGGCATGACCTTGGAACGTCGAAGGCCGACAGGGTCGAGGGCAGGACAGTCGAGATCTCGGGTTGGCCGGTCACGGTCCTGCCCACGCCGGCGGCTGACCATTTCCTGCTGATGGCCGAGCCCGGCTGCTGCGCGGGCTGCGTGCCGAACAATCCGCTCGCCGTCGTCGAGATCGTGGCCGGCCGGCCGATCAAGCTCGGCGACGGCCGGGTGCGCCTCAAGGGCAGATGGCATGTCGCGACCGATCCGGAGGGCTGGCGCTACCAGCTCCTCGCCGCCGAGCTGCTGCCTGGCCTCTCGCGCCGCGCCGTGCTGGCGGCCAGCCCGCTCCTCTGCCTGCCCGTGCCGGCGCTCGCGCAAGCGACCGACGGCATGGCCGCCGACATCCACAGCCATGCCGGCAACCTGATCCGCGCCAGCTACAGCAGCAAGATTCCCCTGCTCGATGTGGCGACTCCAATGCGCCAAGGCGGCCTGTCGGCGATTTGCCTGGCGATCGTGGGCGACTCGCCGATCATCAGCTCCAAGAGCGGACGTATTCGGCCTGTCCGCGAGCCCCACCCGGGTGAGCTCTACGATTTCAGCAAGGTCCAGTTCGCCAAGCTGCACGAGCTTGCCCGCAGCCAGTCGATGCCGATCGTGAAGACGGCGGCCGATCTGCGCGTGGCGCGGTCGAGCCAGCCGTCGGTGATCGTGACTTCCGAAGGCGGTGACTGGCTCGAGGGCAAGATCGAACGCCTCGACGAGGCCTATCAGCGCTGGCAGCTTCGCCAGTTGCAACTGACGCACTATCACCCCAACGAGCTCGGCGACATCCAGACCGAGCCCGCCGTGCACGGTGGCTTGACCGATTTCGGCGCCGAAGTGATCCGCCGCTGCAATACGCTCGGCATCGTGGTCGACGTGGCGCACGGCACCTTCGATCTGGTGAAGCGCGCCGTCGCCACGACGGCCAAGCCGCTGGTCCTGTCGCACACCGCGCTCAGCAACCGGCCCTATCCCTGGACGCGGCTGATCACGACGGACCACGCCCGCGCCATCGCCTCGACCGGCGGCGTCATTGGCATCTGGCCCGTGGCCGAGGTGGCCAATGTCAGTTCCTATGCTGACCACATCTCCCGCATGGTCGACGCCGTTGGCATCGATCACGTCGGCATGGGCACCGATCAGTTGGGCCTCCTGGGCCCAAGCTGCTTGCCGAGCTATGCCGATCTGCCGCAACTCGCTGCCGCCCTGTCCTCGCGCTTCAAGCCCGCTGAAATCTCCAAGCTTCTGGGCGGCAATTACCGCCGCGTATTCGAGGCATGCATCGCGTGAGGGGCTCCCTCACGCAGCCGTGACGAGGCGGCCCCAAGACGCAGGCGACCCGGCGAGGTACGGTTATCCCGTTTCCGGATAACGCTCTCCTTGGGAGTTCGTCATGGCCGTGCTCAACGTCAACGGAAAGTCGCTGCAGGCGAACGCCGATCCGCGCACGCCGCTGCTCTGGGTGCTGCGCGACACGCTGGGGCTCACCGGCACCAAGTATGGCTGCGGCATCGCCCAATGTGGGGCGTGCACCGTCCACATCGACGGCGTGGCGACGCGCTCCTGCCAGGTGCCGCTCTCGCAGGCGAGCGGCAAGAAGATCACGACCATCGAAGGCCTCGCCCAGGACGGCAAGCTGAACAAGGTCCAGCAGGCGTGGCTCGATATCGACGTGCCCCAGTGCGGCTATTGCCAGAGCGGCATGATCATGGCGGCGACGGCGCTGCTTGCCGCCAAGCCCAAGCCGACCGATGCCGAGATCGACGCGGCGATGACCAACATCTGCCGCTGCGGCACCTACAAGCAGGTGCGCGAGGCGATCCACAACGCCGCGGCCAAGGCGTGAGGGAGGGCAAGATGACGATCCATCAACGCTCTCTTCGTCGCCGCAACTTTCTGGTCAGCGGTGCTGCTGTCGCTGGCGGCTTCTCGCTCGGCATGCGCCTTCCTCTCGGCGAAGCGCAGGCCGCTGAGGTCGAGGAGATCAACGCCTGGGTGGTGATCCATCCCGACGACAAGGTAGTGATCCGCATCGCGCGCTCCGAGATGGGGCAGGGCACGCTCACCGGTCTGGCGCAGCTCGTCGCCGAGGAACTCGAGTGCGACTGGAGCAAGGTCACAACGGAATATCCGACGCCCGGCGAGAACCTGCGGCGTGGCCGGGTATGGAAGGACTTCTCGACCGGCGGCAGCCGCGGCATCCGCACGAGCCATCAATATGTCCGAGAGGGCGGCGCGATGGCGCGCGAGATGCTGATCGCGGCGGCGGCGGCGGAGTGGAAGGTCCCGGCGGCGGAATGCACGGCGGCCAACAGCTTCGTGACGCACAAGTCGGGCAAGAAGCTCGGCTACGGCCATCTCGCGGCGGCGGCCGCGAAGATCGACCCGCCCAAGGAAGTGAAGCTCAAGGACCCCAAGGACTGGAAGCTCGTCGGCAAGCCGATCCATCGTCTCGACACCATGCCCAAGATCACCGGCAAGGAGATCTACGGCATCGACATGAAGCTGCCGGGCATGCTGACGGCGGCCGTCAAGGCCTGCCCGGTGATCGGCGGCAAGCTCAAGAGCTTCGATGCCGCCAAGGTCGAGAAGATGCCCGGCGTCAAGAAGGTCGTGTCGATCGACAACAACGCCGTGGTCGTCATCGCCGACACCTACTGGAGTGCGCGCACGGCCCTCGCCTCGCTGCCCGTAGAATGGGATGTGGGCAAGCTCGGCGACGTCCAGCAGAGCGACATCACGGCGATGCTGAAGGAAGGGCTGGGCGCGACCGAGGCCTTCGTCGGCAACCAGGTGGGCGATGCCCAGGCCGCGATCGATGGCGCGGCCAAGAAGGTCGAGTCGACCTACGCCTTCCCGTGGCAGAACCACGCGCCGATGGAACCCTTGAACGCCACGGCGCTGTACACGACCGACAAGTGCGAGGTGTGGTGCGGCACCCAGAACGGCGAGGCGGCCCTCGCCGCCACTGCCGAGGCAGCCGAGCTGCCGGTCGCCAAGTGCGACGTTCACAAGCTCATGCTGGGTGGCGGCTTCGGCCGGCGCGGCCGTGCGGACTATGTGCGGCAGGCCGTGCTGGTCGCCAAGCAAATGCCCGGCACGCCGATCAAGCTCCTGTGGTCGCGCGAAGAGGACATGACGCACGGCAACTACCATCCGACCACGATGTGCAAGCTGACCGGCGGCCTGGACAAGGACGGCAACCTGGTTGGCCTGCATGTGCGCATCTCGGGTCAGTCGATCCTGGCGGGCCTGGCGCCGCAGAACCTGCAGAACGGCAAGGATCCCGCGACCTTCCAGGGCCTCGCAGCCGGCGGGCCCGACGCGGCCTACGGCTACAACGTGCCGAACCTGCTGATCGATCACGCGATGCGGAACCCGCACGTGACGCCGGGATTCTGGCGCGGTGTGAACGTGAACCAGAACGCAGTCTACATGGAATGCTTCATGGACGAGCTCGCGGAGGCCGCGGGCAAGGATCCGCTGGAGTTTCGCCTGAAACTGCTCAAGCCAAAGTACGCCGCCGTGCTCAAGGCGGCATGCGACAAGGCAGGCTACGGCAAGAAGCTGCCGGAGGGGCACTATCACGGCATCTCGCAGGTCATGGGCTATGGCAGCTACGTCGCGGGCGTGGCCGAGGTCTCCGTCTCGGCCGACGGCGTGATGAAGATGCACAAGATCACCGCCGCCACCAATCCGGGCCACGCGGTCAACCCATGGCTGATCGAGCGGCAGATCGCCGGCTCCTTCGTCTACGGCCTGTCGGCCGCGCTCTATGGCGAGATCACCATCAAGGATGGCGCCGTCGAGCAGACCAACTTCGACAGCTACAACGTGCTGCGCATCGACGAGATGCCCCAGGTCGAGGCGGCGATCGTGCCGACCGGCGACTTCTGGGGCGGCGTCGGCGAGCCGACCATCGCGGTCGCGGCACCGGCCGTGCTGAACGCGATCTACAAGGCGACCGGCAAGCGCGTGCGCGAGCTGCCGCTGATGAACCATGAGCTGAAGAAGGGCGCCTGATCGCCGGCTCTTTACCGGCGCCCTTGCCGAAGGGCGGGCCGTGCGCGATGGGTCGGTATGGCTTTTGATCGACGGACGTTCCTGGCGGGGGCGGCGGTGTTGGCGGCGCCCGCACTCGTGCGGGGTCAGACGACGGCGAAGGTCGTGGTCGTGGGCGGCGGCTTTGGCGGAGCCGCCTGCGCACGGGCGCTGAAGGAGCTCGGGGGCGAGCTCAACGTTACCCTGGTCGAACGCGACAAGACCTATACCGCTTGTCCCTTCAACAGCGCGGTGATCGCAGGCATGCGACCGCTGGAGCGGCAAGAGTTCGGCTACGAGGCGCTGGCGCATCGCGGCATCTCGGTGGCGACGACCGCGGTCGCCGCGGTCGATGCCTCGGCGCGTACGCTCACCCTCGCGGCAGGCGATCGCCTTGCCTATGACCGCCTGGTCGTGGCGCCAGGCATCGACATCAATTGGCAGGCACTGCCGGGCTACGACGAGGCCGCCGCCGGGAAGATGCCGCACGCCTGGAAGGGCGGCGGCCAGGTCGAGCTGCTCAAGCGCCAGCTCGAGGCGATGGCCGACGGGGGCCTGGTGGTGATCTCTGCTCCCGCGACGCCCTATCGCTGCCCGCCCGCGCCCTACGAGCGCGCCGGGCTGATCGCGCACTATCTCAAGGCGCACAAGCCGCGCTCGAAGATCCTGTTGCTCGATTCGAAGGACAGCTTTTCCAAGCAGCGCCTGTTCCAGGACGCCTGGAAGGCGCTCTATCCCGGCATGATCGAATGGGTGCCGCTGAGCCAGGGCGGCAACGTGACTTCGGTCGACCCGTCGACGCTCACCTTCGTCACCGATTTCGACAAGCACAAGGCCGATGTCGCCAATGTCGTGCCGCCGCAGAAGGGCGGCGCCATCGCGACCGTGGCGGGCGTTGCCGACCGCACGAGCTGGTGCCCGATCGATCCGGTGACGTTCGAATCGACCCTGAAGCCCGACATCCACGTGCTGGGCGACGCAGCTCTGGCGGGTGCGATGCCGAAATCGGCTTCGTCGGCCGCGGCGCAGGGCAGGGCTTGCGCCGCGGCCGTCGTGGCACGGCTCGCCGGCCGCGAGCCGCCGCAGCCACGCCCGGCCAATCTCTGCTACAGCCTGGCGAGCCCCGACTACGGCTTCTCCGAGCGCGGCGTCTATCATCCGGAGAACGGTCTCCTGCTCGCGGTCGCCGGCACCAATGTGCTGAGCCCGGCCGACGGCGATGCTGCCTTGCGCCGCAAGGAGGCGCATGATGCCGAGGACTGGTACCGCACGATCACCGCGGAGACCTTCGGCTCATGAGATCCGCCGCCCTCGTGCTGTGCCTTCTCGCAGCCGCCGTCCCGGCGGCGGCGCAGGAATTGCGCTCCTACGTGATCCTGGGCGATTCGATTCCCGATTCGCTCACCGGGCAGCCGGGCGACGCGGCGCTCGGCCGCAAGATCGTGGCCAGCCGCTCGGTCGGTCTTTGCCTGCTCTGTCACACGGCGCCCATCCCCGAGGAGCGTTTCCAGGGCAACCTCGCGCCCAATCTCGCCGGCACCGGCAGCCGCTGGAGCACGGGCCAGCTTCGCCTGCGCATGGTCGATGCCTCGCGCCTGAATGCCGACACGATCATGCCGCCCTACTATCGCCTCACCGGCCTGCAGCGTGTCGCCCATGGCTTCCGCGACAAGCCCATTCTGAGCGCCGAGCAGATCGAGGACGTCGTGGCCTATCTCGCGAGCCTGAAGGACTGACATGACGACGAGCAGACGCTGCTTCCTCGCCGGCGCCGCGGTCGCCCTCCTGCCGATCACATCTGCGCGGGCCACGCCGGCCGACATGGAGGCGGCGATCCGGGAGGTGACGGGCGGCGCAACCCTGCGCGAAGGCCCGGTTGCGCTCGACATCCCGCCATTGGTCGAGAACGGCAACACCGTGCCGCTCACGGTGTCGGTGAAGAGCCCGATGACCGCCGAGGATCACGTGAAGGCGATCCATGTCTTCAACGAAAAGAACCCGCAGCCCCATGTCTTCAATGCGACGCTCGGCCCGCGCAACGGCAAGGCCGTGGTCTCGACGCGCATCAAGCTTGCCGACACCCAGCAGATCGCGGCCGTGGTCGAGACCAGCAGGGGCGAGTTCTGGACGGCCCGCGCCGAGGTGATCGTGACCATTGCCGCCTGCCTCGAGGAGGTGAACTGATGGCCAACGCCCTCATTCACGCCCCGAAGACGGCCAAGCGCGGCGAGGTCATCGAGATCAAGGCGCTGATCCTGCATCCGATGGAGACCGGCTTCCGGCCGGGCACCAATGGCCGCATCATCCCGCGCAACATCATCGAGCGCTTTTCGGCCGACTGGAACGGCGAGGAGGTCTTCGCCCTGAAGATGTCGCCCGCCATCGCCGCCAATCCGTTCGTGTCGTTCTTCGTCGTCGCCGACAGGAGCGGGACGGTGAAATTCCGCTGGAGCGGCGACAATGATTTCCTCGTCGAGGAACAGGTCGCGATCGCGGTGGAATGAGGCGGCTTCGGACCTTCCTCGTCCTGGCGGGCGTGTTCGTGGCCTCGCTGGCGCTGGCCCAAGGCGATCCACGCCGCTCCAGCTACCAGGACATGGGCCCCGCCTTGCAGAAGATGCAGGACGACGACAGCGCCAATCCCGGCATGCTGTTCGTGCAGGCGGGCGAGGAGGCGTGGAACGCCAAGGCGGGATCGGCCGACAAGGCCTGCGCCGATTGCCATGCCGCGGGCAGCATGAAGGGCGTGGCCGCACGCTATCCCGCCTTCGCCAAGGAGAGCGGCAAGCCGGTCGATCTCGAGGGCCGCATCAATCTTTGCCGCACCGAGCATCAGAAAGCCGAGGCACTGGCCGCCGAGAGCAAGGAACTGCTGCAGCTCACCGCCTATGTCGCCCGGCAGTCGAAGGGCGAGCCGATCGCGCCGCCCGACGACGAGCGGCTCGATCCGCTGCGGGCGCAGGGCGAGACGCTGTGGAAGCAGCGCCAGGGCCAGCTCAATCTCTCCTGCGCCAGCTGCCATGACGCCAATGCCGGCAAGAAGCTCGCGGGCGCCACCATCCCGCAGGCCCATCCGACCGGCTATCCGATCTATCGCCTGGAATGGCAGACCCTGGGCTCGCTGAAGCGGCGGCTGCGCAACTGCATGATCGGCATGCGGGTCGAGCCCTACGCATACGACGCGCCGGAGTATCTCGCACTCGAGGCCTTTCTGATGAAACGGGCCCAGGGGCTGATCGACGATGCACCGGCTGTGCGGCCGTAGGTCGTGTCTGCGTTGACGAAATCCGCGCCCATGGCCTATGACGCCCCGCGCATGCTCCGACGTCGCAAGCTGCTCACCTCCTTGCCGGCCGTCGCGCTGATTCCGTCCTCCGTGTCCGCACAGCAGATGAAGGCGACCCTCGGCACGACCTCCTCCGGAGGCGGCGGCTTTGCCATCTACAGCGCGGCCTTGCTCGATACGCTGAGATCCGCCGATCCGGTGTTCGATCTGCGCGCGGTGGCCACCAAGGGTTCCAGCGACAACGCCGCCTTGCTGAAGGCGGGCGAGATCGACTTCGGCATGGTGACGGGCGAAGTCGCCCACGAGCTGATGGCGGACGGCGACGGCAAGGGATCGGGCGTGAAGATCGTCAGCGTCATGTACTCGGCGCCGGGCCTGTTCGCGGTGCTGGCCGACAGCCGTTACCACACCATCGATGATCTGAAGGGCCGCCGGATCGTCTGGAACGCCCGCGAGACCGGCGTCGCCGTCCAGGCGCGCTACGTCATGGAGGGGCTCGGCCTCGACATGGACAAGGACTTCGAGCCTCTCTATCCGGAGAAATTCACCGAGGGGCCGACGCTGATCATGGACGGCAAGGCGGCGGCCCTGTGGGGCACTGGCATGCGCTGGCCGGGCTTCGTCGAAATGGCCAACAGCCCGCGCGGGGCGCGCTTCGTGGCGCCCTCGCTTGCCGAGATCAAGCGCATCCGCACCAAGTACCCCTTCATGGCCGAGCTCATCGTGCCGGGCGGCATGTACCGCGGGCAATACGATCCCATCACCACCATCGGCACCTGGACCTTCATCCTGGCGCGGCCCGGTCTGAACGATGCCGTCGGGAGGCGGATGGCGTCGGCACTGCGCAAGGCCGAGCGTACCGGGGCGCTGAACAACAATCTGCTTGCCCAGACCACGGCCAAGAACACGCTGTCGGCCATTCCCGGCGTCGATGCTCTGCAGCCAGGAGTCGCGCAGTACTTCCGTGACCAGGGACTCCTGAAGTAGCCGCGCCAAGAACCTTCTGCGGCTTGCCGTGCACGGGAACATTTCTGCTGCCCGTCGTGCCACATTTGATCACCCGTTCCATTGAGAGCGACTGCTTGGCCGACCTAGAGTCGCGGCATGTTGAATGGACTGGTCCGCCGTCTCTTCCAGGACGATCGCGAGCCCGCATTGTGGGCCATCGCCGTTCGCGGCAGGATCGTGGGCTCGATGGTGCGCGAAGCCGGGGAGCTGAGGCTCGCCTGGTTCGACGGCGCCGATCCAAGGCTCAGCTCCTATGCTGGGCCTGTCGACGACAGCGCCGAGGCGCTCGCCTCGCGCCTGACCGCGCGGCTCGGCACCCCCGTGGAGCTTGACCTGCTGGCGGTCTAGACTACGCGGACAATGGCGAACGAACAGGACATGGATGCGATCGATCGCAAGATCGTGGCGCTCCTGCAGGACGATGCGAGCCTCTCGCTGGCGCAGATCGCCCATCGCGTGGGCCTGTCGCAAAGTCCCTGCTGGAAGCGCATCCAGCGGCTGGAGAAGGCCGGCATCATCCTGAAGCGCGTGGCGCTGGTGAACCCCGAATCGATCGGCGTCGGCCTCACCGTCTTCGTGTCGATCGAGACCGGCGATCATTCCACGCAATGGCTCGCCAAGTTCGCCCAGACCGTGACCGCCATGCCCGAGGTCATGGAGTTCCACCGCATGGCCGGCGACATCGACTACATGCTGCGGGTCGCCGTGCCCAACATGCAGGCCTACGACGCCTTCTACAAGCGGCTGATCGACACCATGCCGCTCAAGAACGTGACCTCGCGCTTCGCCATGGAGCGCATCAAGTCGACCACGGCCTATCCGCTGCCGGCCGAAGCGCGGAACGCCTCGGGGACGGGCAAGAAGAAGGGCTGATTTGCCGCCGTTGCCGCCCGGAGGTACGGTCTGGAACCCAATACCATCCGGAGCGTTTCCATGAGCGTGCATGCGCTGAAGACCGCGAACGTCGCCAACCTCAAGTCGAAGGTGTCGCCCGAGGAATGGCAGGCCCGCGTCGACCTCGCCGCCTGCTACCGGCTGATGGACGTCTACGGCATGACCGATCTGATCGCCAACCACATCTCCATGCGCGTGCCGGGCGAGCCCGATCACTTCCTGATCAACGCCTATGGCATGCTCTACGAGGAGATCACGGCGTCGAGCCTGATCAAGATCGACCATGACGGCAACATCCTCACCAAGCCCGAGTTCGGCCCCGGCCTCGACTACGGCGTGAACCGCGCGGGTTTCGTGATCCACAGCGCCCTCCATATGGCCAAGCCCGACATCAACTGCGTGATCCACACGCACACCTGGCCCGGCATGGCGATCTCGACCATGGAATGCGGTCTGCTCGCCAACACGCAGACCTCGATGCGCTTCGCCCACATCAGCTACCACGACTTCGAGGGCGTGGTGATCGACACCAAGTATCGCGAGCAGCTTGTCCGCGATCTCGGCGACAACAACGCCATGATCCTGCGCAATCACGGCCTGCTGACCGCGGCCAAGACCATCCCCGAGGCGTTCAACGCCATGCATCGGCTGGAGCTCTCCTGCAAGACGCAGATCGCGGCCATGTCGTGCAACACGCCGCTCGTGAAAGTGCCGGCCGACGTGGTCGAGGCGACCTACCAGAATTACCAGCCGCATATCCGCCGCCCCTTCGGCGTGCTGGACTGGCCGGCGCTGCTGAGGAAGCTTGACCGAATCGACCCGAGCTTCCGGGACTGAGAAATCGGCTCCGCCGCGCGCCACGATCCGCGACTTCGCGGCCGTGGCATGCGGCTATTGGACGGCGCCCAACTATCGCTCGGGCGCCTGGATCCTCACCGGCGCCATGGTGGCGCTGGGTGCGGCCAATGTCGGCATCGCGCTCTGGCTGAACCTCTGGAACCGCGACTTCTTCAACGCCCTGGAGAAGCGCGACCTCGGCCTTCTGTTCCACCTGCTCTGGATCCTGGCCGTGATCGTGATCTCGGCGGGTATCGGCGTCGCGATCCAGCTCCACGTCAAGCGACGCCTGCAGATCTATTGGCGCACCTGGCTGTCGCGTACCACCGTCGAGCGCTGGCTTGCCTCGGGCCGGCAGTACCAGCTCGGCCTGCTCGCCGACGAGATCGACAATCCGGACGGCCGCATCGCCGAGGATATCCGCGTCTCGACGGAATTCGCCTGCGAGTTCGCGCAGAGCATCCTGCAGGCGGTCCTGCAGCTCTTCACCTTCCTCACGGTGCTCTGGACTCTCTCGGGTGAGCTGCCGGTTCACCTGTTCGGCCGGAGCTTCGACGTGCCGGGCTACATGGTGTGGTGCGCCGTGGCCTATGCGCTGGTCGGCTCGTTGCTGACCTACGCGCTCGGCCGGGGGCTGATCGATGCCGGCAATGTGCGGCAGAGTCGCGAGGCCGATTTCCGCTCGGTGCTCAATCGCGCGCGCGAGCATGCCGAAAGCATCGCGCTGTTGCGCGGCGAGGGCGACGAGCGCGAGCGCCTGCGCGGCTCGCTGTTCGACCTGCGCACCGCCTGGCATCGCCAGACGCTGGGACAGGGCAACCTCTCCCTGCTGACGAGCTCGCTCGCCTATCTCGCGCCCATCGTGCCGCTGATCGTCGCCCTGCCGCGCTATCTCGGCGGGCAGATCCAGCTGGGCGGGCTGATGCAGACGGCACAGGCCTTCTCGAGCGTGCAGTGGGCGCTTTCCTGGCTGATCGACAATTTCCCCAAGTTCGCCGAATGGCGCGCCTCGACCGACCGCGTGGTGCATCTCCATCAGGCGCTGCACGATCTCGAGGAGACTCTGGAGGGAAGCGAGGAGCGCATCACCCTGCACGAGCCGACCGATCGGGACATGCTGATCCTGCGCGAGCTCGGCCTGGCGCGGCCGAGCGGCGAGATGCTGGTGGCCGAGGCCGAGGTCGAGATCGGCCGGCCCGAAAGAGTGCTGATCCGCGGTCAATCGGGTTCGGGCAAGAGCACCATCATGCGCGCCGTGGCCGGCGTCTGGCCGTGGGGCCGGGGCGACATCCATCTGCCCGCCGGCACCATCGCCTTCATGCCGCAGAAGCCCTATTTCCCGCTCGGCACGCTCCGCGAGGCGCTTCACTACCCCCAGGCTCCCGAAGGCATCGCTGACGAGGTGCTGAAGGAGACGCTGCACAAGGTCGGTCTCGACCATCTGAAGGACCGGCTCGACGACACCGAGCGCTGGGACCAGATCCTGTCGGGCGGTGAGCAGCAGCGCGTTTCCTTTGCCCGCTCCCTGATCCACAAGCCCGACTGGATCTTCATGGACGAGGCGACCTCGGCGCTCGACGAGAAAGGCCAGGAGATGGTGATGAAGCTCCTGATCGAGGAACTGCCCGAGACCTCGATCGTGAGCATCGGTCACCGGCCGGGCCTGGAAGCCTTCCACACCCGCGAGCTCGAGCTGGTGCCGGGCAAGGAGGGCGCGCGGCTGCGGGCCGAGCGCCGCAAGCGCACCATGAAGGACGTCTATCGACGCATGCGGCCGGCAAGCCACGGCCACGAGCGCGATCCCGGCTTCTGGTCGACCCTGCGCAGCAACCTGGGTGGGCCGCCGCCGCGCCGGAAGCGCTGAAAAGGCCGATCGGCGGTCGACCACTACATGTAGTAGTGGTTACCGAAGGTTACCGTTAGACGTATCGAATCTGACGGGAAAATATGTCCCGGCGATTGCTGTCACCGCGCTCGATCTGCCCCACCGTGCAGCGTCTCCCGCGGCCCCCGCGCTTCGGCCATCAGCCTTGGATCCGGGTCTCCAACACGACCGCGGAGAGTAGCCCGCCGTCGCCCGCAGGCAGGATTATGATCAATGGAAGCGTGCCGGCTCAGGGCACCTCGTCGAACGCCATCTTGGAATCGATGTAGCCCAACGCATCGTCGTAGCCGTTCTGGAGCGGCCCCTGGGCGACATGCGAGGGATCGAACACCGAGCCGCTGCGAGCGCCGCCGACGTCGCTCGCGATCGCCAGCACCTGCCGTTTCTCGCCACGATAGAGCGTGCGGATGTTGGCGGCCGGTGGACCGGCGGCGATCTGGGTCAGCAGGACGTAGCAGCGATGCGTCGTCGTGCGGGCGAAATGCGTCGCAACGAGTTGTGTCGTGGGCGGTGGCGGTGGATTGGCGGCGGCGATCGCTCGCGCCGCGGCGGTGCAGGCCTTGTCCAGTTTGTCGAGGTCAGGCGCCTGAGCGGACGTCGCGGAGGGCGCGAGGAGCGCCAGGGCGACGAGAGGGGACAGGCTAGAGAACTTCATGGAAGCCTATGGCGACGCGGTCGGGCGCGCGGGCGGCGACGCCGATAAAGGTCGCGCGCTCCAGCCATTTCAGCGCTGGCTCGGCCGTCTCGAAGCGCGGCGCAGTGCGGAAGTGGTAGCTGCCGACCGGCATCGCCTCGCCGCGCGACATGCGCGCCAGCACCTCGGGGCTCGCCACGCGCAGCCCGTCGTTCTGCACGTAGACGAGCGCGCCCGATTTGCCGCGGATCGTGTAGCGCGCCGTGACCTCGATCGTGCCGTCTGGCCGCACGATCTGCCAGTCGGCGCCGCCCGGCAGGATCTCGCCCTCGAGCTTCGGTCCCGAAACCTCGCCGCCCAGTATGTCGATGATGCGCCGATGGCCGCGGGCGGTGGGCCCAAGATCCTGGATCGGCCCGACCTTGGCCTTGATGGCGAAGGCGAAGCGGAGGCCCGGCGCGGCGGCGATGAACTTGTCGATGTCGTCCATGGGGTCCAGCATAGCAGCCAAATCCCGGGAGAATGTATGTCGAGACGCATATGGGCCGCGGTTCTGGCCCTCCTTCTGCCCGCTGCTGCCGCCCATGCTGAGGATTGGCCGCAGCGACCCATCGTGGTGCTGATGGGCTTCCCGGCGGGCTCCGGCGTCGACGTGGTGGGCCGCATGCTGCAGCCCTCGATCGAGGCCTCGCTCGGCCAGCGCCTTGTGCTGGACTACAAGTCGGGCGCCGGCGGCAATGTGGCGTCGGAGGCCGTCGCCTCGGCGAGGCCCGACGGCTACACCTTCCTGCTGGGCACGGCGGCCACGCACGGCGTCAATGCCGCGCTCTACAGGCGCCTGTCCTTCGACGTCGAGGCCGACTTCACGCCAATCTCCACCCTGGTCGACGTCTCCAATGTGTTGACGATCAATCCCAAGGTGATCGACGCCACCTCCGTCGCCGACTTCATCGCCAAGGTGAAGGCCGCCCCCGGCAAGTACAACTATGCCTCGACCGGCAACGGCACGGGCACCCATCTCGCCTTCGCCGAGTTCAACGCCAAGGCAGGCCTCGACATGGTGCATGTGCCCTACAAGGGCGGACCAGACGCCATCCAGTCGGTGGTGAAGGGCGATACCTGCTGCATCTTCAACCAGGTGCAGACGATCCTGCCACAGGTCGCCGCCGGCACGGTCCGGTTGCTCGGCGTCACCACGAAGAAGCGCGTTGCCGCCGTGGCCGAGGTGCCGACCATCGATGAGGCGGGCCTGGCCGGCTATGAGAGCTACACGTGGTTCGGCATCTTCGGGCCCAAGGGCCTCGATCCTGCCATCGCCGCCAGGTTCAATGCCGCGATCAAGGTCGCACTCGCTGACCCCGCCACCCAGAAGAAGCTGGTCGAGCTGGGCGATACGCCGCGTTACGAGACGCTGGAGCAGTTCAAGGCCACTGTGCATCGCGACCGGCTGCAATGGGCCGAGGTCGTGAAGAGCGTGGGCGCCACCATCGAATGACGAGGAGACGAACATGAAGCATTTGAGTCCTGCGATCGTTGCTCTGGCGCTCGCGCTGCCGGCGATCGCTCACGCCGAGACCGTGACGGTCGTGGTGAACAGCATCGACGCCAACGGCATCGGCTATTCGGTCGGCACGCTCACGCTCGAAGACACGAGCGGTGGCCTGAAGATCACGCCCAAGCTTGCGGCCCTGCCGCCGGGGGCGCATGGGTTCCATGTTCACGCCAACGGCGACTGCGGTCCGGGCGAGCAGAACGGTCAGAAGGTCGCGGGCCTCGCCGCCGGCGGCCATTTCGACCCGGCGAAAACCGGCAAGCATCTGGGGCCGGCAAGCAATGACGGCCACAAGGGTGATATGCCGGTGCTCACGGTTGGTGCCGACGGCACGGCAAGCACACCGGTCGTAGTGCCTCATCTCAGCGTCGCCGACGCCAAGGGGCATGCCATCGTCATCCACGCCGGCGGCGACAATTATTCCGACCAGCCCGCGCCGCTCGGCGGCGGCGGCGCGCGCATCGCCTGCGGGATCGTGAAGTAGGGTCGGACTCATTCCTCCCCATTCAAATGGGGAGGTGCCCGCGTCTGACGCGGGCGGAGGGGACATGAGCAACGCGATTGGTGCACATGACCCCTCCGTCGCGGTATGACCGCGCCACCTCCCCATCAGAATGGGGAGGAAACAATGTCAGACCGGATGCTTCTTCATATTAGCCAGCATCAGCTCCGTCG